>JAILQS010000140.1 GCA_024698865.1 Lachnospiraceae bacterium
GGAATTATTATGAACTTCTAACGATTTTAGTAGAAATAAAAATATCCGGCTGTACTACCGGCTTCAATCGGCAGCCTTTTTCACGTCGGTAGTATTCGCTACGCAGAAAAACAGAGTGAGAACGTCAGCCGCGTGAAGGTGGTAGTACAGCCGGATATCATATATTCCTCAATACTGCGTTAGAAAAAATAAGAAGTCACGTATGTCGTTATGATTGCTCCTATGGCAACCACAACCAGCCCCTGGTTATACATTGCAAGTGCCAGCGCAACAATCGTACCGCAAATCGCGGTCATCGTGTTGCCGGTTGAGTAGAAGATTGCCGGAAAGGTCATCGCTCCCAATACCGCATATGGCACGTAGTTTAAAAACGAACGGATGAAAGGTGAGGTAATCTTCTTGCGAAACAGCGTAACCGGAAGTACGCGTGGAATATAGGTAACAAGTGCCATCAGACAAATGGCAATAAATGCATAGCTGGTTGATCTCATGATATAGTCTCCTCCTCCGTTGGTTGTGGGAAAAGTGCTGCACCGATACCGGCACCAAGTACTGTCGCGATTATAATGCGAAATCCTTCGGAAATAAATGCAAAAAACGGCACGTAGGTAAGGATGCACATAATAGTTACAGCAATCACAATGATGTATAAAATAACGCGATTCTCTCTTGCAGGTGGAACGATAATGGCGATAAACATTCCGTATAGGGCAATGCCCATGGCACTGCTTAGAGTTGCCGGAAGCGCGGAACATATAATGGCGCCGGCAGCAGTTCCAAGTGTCCATCCAAGAATTGGCGTCAAAATAAGTCCAAACATATAGGCGCTGCCAAGAGAATGTGGTTCCATGGACGCAACGGAAAATGTTTCATCGGTAATTCCAAATCCCCAGAGAAGTCTTTGCCATACAGGAACTTCGGTACGTATTTTTTGCGACAATGACAAAGACATCAGCATATAGCGTATATTGATAATAAACGTGGTAAGTGTGATTTCAAAATAACCCGAACCGGCAAGTATCAGGTTGGTTCCGGCAAATTGACCGGCTGAGGTCAGATTACTTAGAGAGGTAAAAATGGCAAGCCATACCGGGATGCCACCTCTTACTGCCATCAGTCCGAAAGTAAAGGAAACCGGGAAGTATCCCATACAAATAGGGAAACCTCTCCGGATGCCATGTATAAACTCGTTCTTTATCGTTGTTGTAGACATTGTATTCTTCTTTCTATTTATGTATTAATTTCGATGCTAAATTGTCTTAGTAGATGCATTAGTTTAGCAACTATAGTTATTAGTTTAGCAAACTTATTATCTCAGTAGATGTATCAGTTGTTGTTTTGAGAAAGCATGTTCAGGAAAATACCGGCTGCCCCGTTTGCTGAAAAATGCTCATTATAAGCAGCACAGATGCGTCTTTTGGGAAGTGCCTCCGTAAGTTCCAGAATGGAAAGCTCGGTATCATTTTCGCTTACGCAGTATTTTGGAACAAAAGCGATTCCAAGGCCGATGCGTGCCAGATCAATTAAGAGATCGTTGCTGGAAAGTTCAACCGCAGGTGCAAGTTCCAACTGGTGTTCCAAAAACAGATGATGTAGGAAAACGCTGGTAGTAGAGTGCGATTCCAACATCAGGATTGGTTGATTACCAAGCTGTTCCAAAGTGACCGGACTATCGAGTAAAGGTGCAAATGCTTCTTTGCTTGCAACAAAAACATCTTCGAATGCACAAAGCTCTGTCACATGAGATAACGTGTTGAGGCGTGCATTCGGTGCATTTACCACAATTAGGTCAACCTGGTTATTTTCAAGAAATTCCACACATTGCATAGAAGTTCCATTTGTAACTTTGATATGAATATCAGGGTATTGTTTGTGGAAACGGTTCAGGTATGGAACCAGATAATAACGACAAATGGTGTCGCTGGCACCGATACGGAGCTGTCCCCCGTTTAGGGACTGACCGACAAGAATCTGATTTTCACCTTGTAGAATCAGATTAACCGCAGGTTCGATGTGTTTAAAAAGGAGTTCTCCTTCTTTTGTAAGACGAACTTTTTTGGTGCTGCGGATAAATAAAGTCTGATTCAGTCTTTTTTCCAAAACTTTAATGGACTGGCTGACTGCAGACTGCGAGATGAAAAGCTTGCGTGAAGCTTCTGAAAAACTTAAGGTAGTTGCTACATAGTAGAAGACCTTGTACAGTTCAAAATTAATATCCATATAATCCTCCATGCCGAAGCATTTTCTTTTTATTTATAAGTAACTCATAAAACATATAAGCATAACTTATCAAAGAAAATATAGCATACTCTGTCCGTTTTTACAATATGAAAATACTGTGAAATCTGGAGTGGATTTCTTGACTTATATATTATTTCAGTTAAAATATAAAATGGTGTAAACACAAAGGAATGGAGGAGTACAATGAAAACATTGAAAAGATTAAGTGTGTTACTTATGTCTCTGGTTTTAGTATGCACTACGGTTGCATTTACCGGATGTGGCAATAAAAAGAAAGACAAGAAAGCTAGTACTGACGATAAAAAAGAAGTAGTAGAAGATACCGATTCATTGGTGGTTACCGTAAATGACATAGAGGTAAAGCTGGATGAAGCTATGTATTATATTTATGACAGCGAGGCACAGGCACAACAGAACGCCCAGTTCATGAATATGATTTACGGACAGGAAGATGAGAATTACGATTATTTTTCAGCAGAGGCGACAGATGAGAATGATGAGCCTATCAAAGATGAATCCGGCAAAGTTCTCACGAACAGAGATCAGCTGAAACTTGACATTATGGATCAGATTGTTATGGGACAGATTCTTTATGATCAGTCAAAGAAGGCTGGAAATGAGCTTAGTGACGAGGATTTAAAAGACATTGAAGAAGAAGTTGATTCTGCTATGAATAATTTTACGGACAAGCAGAAGAAGGTTATGGGACTTACAAATGATTCCCTGTCTGCAACCTTCCAGAAAATTGCGCTTGGCAATCTTTATTACGATTCTTTGATGGAAGAGGTATCCAAGGGAATAGATGAAGAGGCAGTTAAGAGTACTGTTAACAAAGAGGATTCCAAGAAAGTATCCGTAGAATATATTCAGGCACCAACGGTTGCATACAACGACGAAGATGGAAGTATTATTGAACCGGATGATCCTGAGAAAGTGAAAAAAGAAGCAAAAGAAAAGCTGGAAGCAGTATTGGAAGATGCAAAGTCCGGCAAAGCATTTACGGAAATTGCACCGGAAGATGAGGGCGATACAGAAGAGGCAGCAGATCCGTATGAACTTGTAGAAGGAGAAATGGATTTCCAGAAGGGAGATCAGATTAACGGAGCTGAATTTGAAGATGCCGCATTAACATTGGATAATAATCAGGTATATGATGGTGTTGTAGAAGGCAGTGACGGATATTATATCATCAAAATGTTAAACAAAGAAAACTACGAAGACTACGAGGATGCGCAGGAAGAAGCCGTAGAGGAAGCAAAGGCAGAAGCTTTTGCCAAGAGATATGAAGAAATCAAGAAAGAGTATACCATCAAGATTAATGATGAAGTCTGGGATGCAATAGAAGTTGGAGAACTTACCTACGATGAATCAGCAGAACAGAGTGAAGATATGATCGAAGCAGAAGACGGCGAAGAAATCGATATGGAAGGGTTAGAAGAGGAGGATACTTCTTATGAGGATTCCGATGTTGATTTTGAGGACGTTGAGGAAGCAGATGATTTAAACGAAGATATAGATGATACAGAAGAAGTAGAGGATGTATCAGATGCGGATGACGATACTTTGGAGGATGAGGACTCAGAAGATGAGTACGAGGAAGTAGAGTTAGAAAACGCAGATTAAGTAACTTGAGTGGAGGATGAAACATTGAATACGAAAAACAGAATTAAGAAAACAAATAATGAAGAGGCACCGGCAAGCAAAACCAAAGGTTATGTCAAATGGATTGTCGGCGGAGTATTGGCAGTGGCATTAGTTGTGGCATTTGTCATTATGGGAATTGAGCAGTTAGCTCCAAAAGTAGTTGCAACAGCAGGGGATGAGAAGATTTTACTTAAGGATGTCGTATATGACATCTATCAGGCTGAAGTACAGGGCAATCAGACTGCAAACTGGCAGATTCAGTTAGGAACAGCCCAGTCAACATCTGACTATTGGAACATGACCCAGGATGATGGACTTACAGTTGCAGAACAGGCGAAACAGGGTGTGATTGATTCAGCAGTTCAGACGATGGTTCTTTATAAAGAAGCAAAGGCAGCAGGATATAAAGCAACGAAAGATGAAAAAAAGGCCGTAAAGACTTCCGTTGAGACGATGCTTAACAGTATTCCGGCACAGAAAAAGAAAGAAATCGGGATTAAGAAAGCACAGTTAACAGACAGTGCACTTAAGACAACGATTGTAAACCGTTTCCACAATGATAAGCTGGAAAGCTTTGAGGTGGATGAGGAAGGTCTTAGAGCTGGTGTCGACAAGAATGAGTTCAGACAGTACAATACAGAGTATTTCTTTATCGGAACGACCAATGCAGACGCAGAAGATGCTTCCGCAGAGGATGCAGCAGCTACCAAAGAAAAAGCACTCAAGAAAATGAAAGAGATTCAGACACGTATCAAAGATGCGAAGGACTGGAGTAAAGTTCTCGTAAAAACAGAGAAGTCTGAGGATGAGAACACAGAAGCTTCTACAGAAAAAGAAACCAAAGATCCAAATGCTGATTTGACCGATGATGACGTATATTATTCTGACAGAAACTTCATTGCATCCGGAGATGCATATGATGACACTATTCGCGAGCAGATTATGAAAATGAGCAACGGTGAAGTATCCGATATCATCGAAGGTGAAGACGGATATTATATCGTTCGAATGAATGATAACAATTCAGACGAGCGTTATGAACAGGAAGTAAGCAATGCTATTTCTGAAGCCAAAGAAGCAAAATTCAAAGAGTATTATGCAGAATTGTCCAAGGACTACAAAGTAACTATCAATAATAAAATCTGGGATGATGTAACACTTGGTTCCTATCTGGTTGCGTACTAAGAAAGAGAATAGAGATAATAGGAAAAGGACAGGTCATTGGGACCTGTCTTTTTTGAGTAGACGTATTTCATAAGGATTGAATTTGAGTTCAACTATACGTAGTGGTATGATTATGTCTGTAAAGGATAATGTTATTCAATTCTAAAGGTAGTAGATAGGAGTGATAGATGATATGAAAAAAATTGCATACGGTTTGTTTATAATGTTTGCACTGGTGATTGTTGGATGTGATTCAAAAATGAAACCTACAGAAGAAGCGGCTTTGGCACAGGAAGAAGCGGTAAAAAAAGATGTACAGATTACAAAGGAAAAAGTAGTAGAATTGGTGGCAGAGAAGTTTAAGGAAGAAGAGTGTACAGTTGATAAAAATGAGATAGAAGTTATCGATATAGCCGAGTGTAAAGAAGGTTTTTTGACATGCTATAAATATAATGGTGAGGGCGCATATTTTGGATTAGGTAAAATTAAACTTGACAATCAGGCATGTGTATTTGAGGAAATAGCAACCGGTGAAATTAACTTAAGTGCAGGTATATGCATTAATCAAAAAGTGGTTGATGATCAGGTTGTAATATGGGGAGATGTAGGAAGTGACTATTTTGTTGGTTCTGATCAAAATGAACAGGTGGATTATTCCAAGATTTCCTTCTATGACAGTAACAAATTTGTAGATTCGATAAATGTAAAAAACAACACTGCTTTTTTACTTGTTGGAAATATGGTAATTGATTCATGGGAGGCATATGATAGTACAGACCAAAAAATAATTGATAGTCAAACTTTGCTCAAGTCATATGGAGAAACGATACATACATTTTAATAATGTCAGGAGAGTACTTCGTAGTAGATGCAACAAATATAAATAAAATACGAAAGAGTTTCGTAATTGTACCGACTCCCAAAAGTCAGACCTAAAATCTAACGATTGGAGGTAGGTACAAATGGAGGCTCTTTCGTATTTTATTATCCCCGTTTATAAGTGAATTAATATATATTAATTTTCTTTATAAGACTTTATATGTTATGATGTTAGTAAACTTAGGAAAATTTCTTTATGGAGGCCGTGTATGAGCAAAGTAAGAAGAATTTATGTAGAAAAGAAAGCTCCTTATGCTGTAAAAGCAAAGGAATTAAAAAGTGAATTGAGAAGTTATCTTGGAATCAAAACACTGGAAGCAGTGCGTGTTTTGGTTCGTTATGATGTGGAAAATATTACAGACGAAACCTATGGTAAGGCGCTGGATATTGTTTTCTCTGAGCCACCGGTTGATATTTTGTTTGAAGAGAAATTCCCAATAAGTGAAAATGAAAGATCATTTTCCGTGGAATATCTCCCTGGACAGTTTGATCAGAGAGCAGACTCTGCTGAGCAGTGTGTGCGTCTGTTAAATGAAAAGGAAGAGCCGGTAATTCATTCTGCAACAACATATGTATTATCCGGTGCAATCAGTGACGAGGATTTTGACAGAATCAAAGAATACTGTATCAACCCGGTGGATTCCAGACTTACAGACGAAGTAAAACCGGAAACGCTGGTTACCGTATTTGATGAGCCGGAAGACATTAAAGTATTTGACGGTTTTAAAGATATGGGTGAGGAAGAATTAACCAAACTTTACGAATCTTTGAACCTTGCTATGACCATCAAAGATTTTAAACATATTCAGAATTATTACAGCAAGGAAGAACATAGAGATCCGACAGTTACTGAGATTCGTGTGTTGGATACCTACTGGTCTGACCATTGTCGTCATACCACTTTCCTTACCGAATTGAAAAATGTTACTTTCAAGGACGGTTTCTATCATGAGCCTATTGTTAGCTCTTATGAAAGATATTTAAAAGACAGAGAGGAACTAGGAAGAACAGACAAACTCGTTTCTCTTATGGATATTGCCCTTATGGCAATGCGTAAATTAAAAGCAGACGGCAAATTGGAAGATATGGAAGTGTCTGACGAGATTAATGCCTGCTCTATCGTAGTACCGGTGGAAATCGACGGCAAAGAAGAAGAGTGGCTGGTATTCTTTAAAAATGAAACACATAACCATCCTACCGAAATCGAGCCTTTCGGTGGTGCAGCCACCTGTCTTGGTGGAGCAATCCGTGATCCATTGTCAGGTCGTGGTTATGTATATCAGGCAATGCGTGTAACCGGTGCTGCGGATCCTACCGTTTCTGTTAAGGATACGATGCCGGGTAAACTTGCTCAGAAAAAGATTGTAAAAGGTGCAGCAGACGGATACAGTTCTTATGGTAACCAGATTGGTCTTGCAACAGGACTGGTAAATGAAATCTATCATCCAAACTACGTTGCAAAACGTATGGAAATCGGTGCCGTTATGGGAGCAGCGCCTCGTCGTAACGTTATCCGTGAGAATTCCGATCCGGGCGATATCATCATTTTACTTGGTGGAAGAACCGGACGTGACGGTTGTGGTGGAGCAACAGGCTCTTCCAAAGCACATACAACAGAGTCCATTAATGTGTGTGGTGCTGAGGTTCAGAAGGGAAATGCTCCGACAGAACGTAAAATACAGAGATTATTCCGTAGAGCAGAAGTCAGCTCAATTATCAAGAAATGTAATGACTTTGGTGCCGGCGGAGTTTCCGTTGCTATTGGTGAATTGGCAGACGGACTTGTAGTACAGTTAGACAAAGTACCAAAGAAATATGCAGGTCTTGACGGAACGGAGCTTGCGATTTCCGAATCACAGGAAAGAATGGCTATCGTTGTAGACCCTAAAGATGTAGATAAAATGCTTGCATACGCAGAAGAAGAGAATTTAGAGGCAGTATGCGTAGCGGAAGTTACCGAAGAAAAACGTCTGGTACTCGTTTGGAGAGGTCAGAAAATCGTTAATATTTCCCGTGCATTCTTAGACACTAACGGTGCATATCAGGAAACAGATGTTGTTGTTGAGATGCCGGAAGAAAAGGATTATATAGAAGCACAGGAAGAAGTAACCGATGTAAAAGCAAAATGGCTGGATACTTTAAGTGATCTGAATGTTTGCTCCCAGAAGGGACTTGTAGAAATGTTTGACAGTTCCATCGGTGCAGCAACGGTAACTATGCCTTATGGTGGAAAATATCAGTTAACACCAACCCAGACCATGATTGCAAAATTACCTGTTTTGGATGGAGAATGTGACACCGTTACAATGATGAGTTATGGATTTGACCCATATCTTTCCAGCTGGAGCCCATATCACGGTTCTATTTACGCAGTAATTTCTTCTGTGGCAAAAATCGTGGCAGCAGGTGGAGATTATTCCAAGATTCGTTTCACCTTCCAGGAATACTTCGAGAGAATGACAAGCGATGCAACACGTTGGGGTAAACCAATGGCAGCATTACTTGGAGCATATGAAGCACAGATGCAGTTAGGACTTCCATCGATCGGTGGAAAGGACAGTATGTCCGGTTCCTTCAACGAAATCGACGTACCACCAACCCTTTGCTCATTTGCAGTAGATGTGGCTAAGATTGCCGATGTTCAGACACCGGAATTTAAGCAGGCAGGCGATGTCATTGTAAGTCTTCCAATCAAGAAAGATAAGTTCGGACTTCCTGATTTTGAATATTTGAAAGCGCTTTATGCTAAGATTATGAAGCTTGTAAATGAAAAAGTGTTTACCGCAACTTATGCAGTAAGCTTTGGCGGAATCATTGAAGCAGTTAGTAAGATGGCATTTGGTAATAAATTCGGTGTTGCTATCGAAGCAGGCTTTGATAAGAAAGAATTATTTAAACCGGCATACGGTAATATCGTAGCTTCTCTTAAAGCAGAGGATATTTCTAAACTTGAGTCCCTTGGAATTGAATTTGCCAAAGTTGGACAGGTTACCGATGATGCTACATTTACTTGTGGCGATGCTGTAATCAGCGTGGAAGATGCTCTTTTGGCATGGACCGGTAAACTGGAAAAAGTATTCCCGACTGAGTCCGGTGTAGAACAAAAAGCAATCAACACAGGCTTATACGATACAAAAGAAATCTATGTTACAAAAAACAAGGTGGCAAGACCAAAAGTATTTATTCCGGTATTCCCTGGAACCAACTGCGAATACGATACAGCAAAAGCATTTAAAAATGCAGGCGCAGACGTTGAAACTGTTGTATTCAAAAATATGACTGAGCAGAACATCATTGACTCTGTAAATGCATACACGAAAGCAATCAATGAAGCAAATATCCTGATGTTCCCGGGTGGATTCTCAGCCGGAGACGAACCGGACGGTTCAGCTAAGTTTATTGCTTCTGCATTCCGTAACGAAAAAATCAAAGAAGCAGTAAACAATCTCTTAAAACAGAGAGACGGACTGGTACTCGGAATCTGTAACGGATTCCAGGCACTGATTAAACTGGGACTTGTACCATATGGTGAAATTACAGACATCACAGAAGATGCGCCAACACTTACCACCAACAGCATCGGACGTCACATTTCCAAGTCTGTATACACGAAAGTGGTTACCAACAAATCCCCTTGGCTTCGTAAGGCGGAACTTGGTGGCGTATACGCGATACCGGCATCTCATGGAGAAGGACGTTTCGTGGCAAGTGAAGAGTGGATTCAGAAGCTCTTTGCAAATGGACAGGTTGCAACCCAGTACGTAGATGTAAACGGTAATCCAACCATGAACGAGGCATTCAATCCAAATGGTTCTTACTATGCAATCGAAGGAATCACAAGTCCGGACGGACGCGTACTTGGAAAGATGGCACATTCAGAACGTCGAGGAGAAGGTGTGGCAATCAACATAGTTGGTAACCAGAACCAGCATATCTTCGAGGCAGGAGTAGAGTACTTCAAATAAAATGCTTTTTTACAAGCGGTGTTAGTATAAGAATTTTGTAGATTAAAAAAGGATGGTTTGCATATATAAGCCAACAGCAGACAAATAAGAGGCAGGATATCGACTATGCTCCAGTGGGAGACGCTTGCGCTTGGACGTGCCTAATAGCGGATACTAAGCTCAAACTTCGTTTTCGCTAAGTACCGATTGGCACGTGACACTCCCAACGAAGCACAGTTGATATCCTGCCTTATAATTTGCTCAGCTGCAGGAGTTTACGCAAACCATCTATTTTGTATATGAAAGAATTCTTATGCAATATACACCGTTTGTAATAACGTACAAGGTGAAAGAGGTAAAAATGGAAGAATTGTTTGTTTATGCATTATTATGTGGAGTGGGATTTGATGAATACGAAAAGTATGAAGAAACATTAGACTTTCTTTTTGAAAATAACCCCGATGATGAAATGTTACTGGATTTGGAATACAGAGATCGTAAAGATGCTATAATCCACGTGAATTCGATTATGAATGATTACATAGGGGACTGTATATTATTTGGAAAGTGTTTAATGAAAGAGCTGAAAGATATTTATACGAGAACAGAAATAACGGAGTTTGGAAGGAAAATGTATGAATTATGGGGCGTATTACCTGATGTAATTGATGTAGAAAAGGAGCCGTATTACACTTTAAGTTATGCCGATGACTGTTTATCATTTGGAGATGAAAAACAGTGTCGTGAACTTTATGAAAAGATGTTTGATTATAATTTTGATGATCCGCCAAAGGATGAAGAGCCACAGATCAATTTTAGCTACGAGCAAAACAAAGCGGGAGTGTCAGCACCTTCGGATAGAAAGAGGATTTTTAAAATATTTCAAAGGTTATACAACAAACTTATGTCGTAGGGAGAAATATACTTGAAGTAGTTGAAAAGGTGTCTGATAAAGTAGCAAGTATGGAATATCACAACTATCCCAAAGGCTGCTTTTTTTGCACGTCGGTACTAGACAGCGTCATTTGCTGTCGTAGTAACCGCTACGTGCAAAATCGAACGAAAGTGTCAGCCGCTTGGGATAGTTGTGAT
>JAILQS010000137.1 GCA_024698865.1 Lachnospiraceae bacterium
GTACAGTCAGCAAATGATACCAATACAGATGACGACAGAACACAGATTCAGAACGAAATTGATCAGTTAACACAGGAAGTTGACAGAATCGCAACTACCAGTGAATATAACACAAAGAAACTTTTAGATGGTTCCCAGAAGGGTGCCAGCACATATAAAGCAGGAAGCAGCGTAGTAGCAGGATCATTCACAAATGGATATGTTCAGCTTGGAACAATCAATGCAAATGGTCTTGGAAACGCTGATATGGTTGGTATTGATGATGTGCTTCGCTTTAGCTTTATTTCTGATTTTGTAGTTTCTAATACACAGACAATTGCATCACAGTATGATGCAACTACCGGAGGAACTAATTACGTATTCCAGAATGCCGCAGGAAATAACCAGGAACTTATAAAATTACAGTCTTTAAACGGAACCGGTGTTATTTCAGCAGCAGGTGCACCACCTTCAGGATGTGCAGTTCAGATTGATTATGATGATACAACTGATGTAGCAACAATTAAGATTATTAATGGAGCATACAGTGCATCAACTGCAACACTTGCAGATGGAACAACACAGAATATTGAACTTACTATTGAAAATGCATCCAGCATCAAAGCAGATGACGTTATCACCATTTCTCTTCAGTCAATGATTACAACAGAAGTTTCAAATAACGGAAGAGAAGCACTTAAGTTCCAGGTTGGAGCAAATGCAGGACAGGAAATCACCTTCCATGTAAACAGCATGAAAGCAAAAGATTTAGGAATTTGTGTTACAAGTCAGTCTCGTGGTGCAAATGGTGAGTTACCTGGTAAGATGGGAGATGCTCTCAGAGTAGAAACACAGGAAGAAGCTTCACTTGCAATTCAGGCATTTGACAAAGCAATTCAGAAAGTATCTACAGAAAGAGCTAACATGGGTGCTTTACAGAATAGATTAGAGCATACAATCGCTAACTTAGATACATCAGCAGAGAACTTACAGGCAGCTGAATCTCGTATCCGCGATGTAGATATGGCTGATGAAATGACCCAGTACAGCAAGAATAACATCTTAATGCAGGCAGGTCAGTCAATGTTAGCACAGGCAAATCAGTCAACACAGGGTGTACTTAGTCTCTTACAGGGATAATTCAATAAATCAATCTAATAAAAGATGGGCTGGCTTCTTAAATGAGGTCGGCTCATTTTTTGTAGCACAAGACCGGCAAGCGGATGCATGCAAATCTATTTGTCTAAACCTGTATAATTTGATATAATAATGTACTGTATAGGGCTATAGAAACGTCTTTAATAATTCGCTAAAATAAGGCTTTATAAATAATAGATGAAATATGTAATTATTATCAGGAGGTTAATCCATGAAAAGGCATATAAAATGGAGAAAAATAGTGTCTTACGCACTTGTATCTGCTATGGTTTTCTCACAGTTCTCCGGGGCAGGACTTTCTTTGCAGGTAAAAGCTGCAACATATGATAGAGCGAATGATGAGCTTGGAACGCAAATGATAGCGAATCCGGACTCTGATAACGGTGGCGGATGGAGCTACGTATACTTTGGTAACTATAATGGCAATCCAATGAAATACCGAGTACTTTCTAATCGGACAACGGAATATGGAGATACTACCATGTTACTGGACAGTGACAGGGTGTTGTTCTCTCAAAAATATGATGATGGAAGAAAAAATGAGGATATAAATTATGATAAGCATAATAACTGGTTACGTTGTGGTGCAAGAAACTATCTGAATACAACATTTTTAAATGATGACAGCATCTTCAATTCTGCAGAACGTGATGCAATTGCTGCAAGTACAATCACCAAAACAGGAGGAGATGCATCCGGAAAGTTTCATTATACCGGTTTGTCTGAAGACAAATTATTTTTATTGGATATGAGCGATTT
This sequence comes from Lachnospiraceae bacterium, assembly GCA_024698865.1. Lineage (GTDB taxonomy): Bacteria > Bacillota > Clostridia > Lachnospirales > Lachnospiraceae > JAILQS01. The sequence continues at coordinate 1,897 of JAILQS010000137.1, forward strand.
AATAAATCCTGAATTGGGATACTTGGATGAAGATAGTGTTCGTATCAAGAAAAATACCAACAATATCAATGATAAATGGTTTATTCGTACAGAGCAGAGAAATTATCCTACCTATGTTGCATTTACCGGTGTGGACGGAGTATTTATGAGTGAACAATACGCTGTTACAACTGCCGGCATCAGCCCTGCCCTAAACCTTGATTTATCCAACGTAATATATACCGGCTGTACAAATGGAACTGCCGGAGAGTTTGGAGCAGAGTACAAACTCACTTTGAAGGATGACAACATAAATGTAGTAAATACATCTGTTGTAACTATTAATAATGATACAGTTACGGTGCCTTATTCCATTAGTGGAGCAGATGTTGGAGAAGTTTCACAGATCTCAGTTATCCTTACAGACGGTGAATGGTCGGAAGACGGTTGGAGCGAAAATGCAACAAAGAAGTTTTACGCAACGAAAGAAATAACCGGTCCGGCAGATCTGACTTCCACCTTTTCCTTTGATTTACCGAGTGACTACGTGGAACGGTGGAATGCTTATGTAGTTGCAGAAGATGTAAATGCTTCTGATGAAGAAGATTACGCCAGTGAACCTTTGGAAATTAACATACCGGTTACGATTCCACCGCTTGCCAAAGAATTAACTTATACCGGAGAATCACAAGTGCTTGTTGAAGAAGGTTCGGCAATCTATGGAACCATGGTATATGCAATCGGTGAGAGCAATGAGACTGCGCCTTCCTCACAGAGTTTCAGTGAAGAATTACCGAAGAGAACAGATGCGGATACCTATTATGTATGGTATATGGTAAAGGGAGATGGAAGTCATCCGGATTCGGATCCAATCTGTATTGAGGTTACAATGGCCAAGGCAAACCTGACTTCTGCTGATTATAGGATACCAACCGGATTGAATGTTACATATGGCAAGACACTTGCAGCCGTAACGCTTCCTTCCGGATGGGTATGGGATGATAACAGTACATCGGTTGGTAACGTTGGAGAACGCTATTTTTCCGCAACCTATACGAAGAATAGCAACTATTATCCGATTACCAAGGATGTATTAGTGAATATCGTACCGGTTAATAAGAGTGCGCTGTATGCTGCAATTGGACGTGCGAACGTAATAGTAAACAACCATGCAGGTAGTGACTATGCGACGATAGTAGGAAATCTTCAGACTGCGATTACGGCGGCAGATAGTGTTTATCAGGAAAATAACGTCTTAGAGGATGACGTTGAACAGGCAACTACGGATCTGAATACTGCAATAGGTGTTGCGGAAGCAGCGATTAAAGAAATTGATGATACCAATGCTGCCAATGCAGTTAAGGACAAGATCAATGCACTGCCGGCACTCAGTGATATTACAGTGTCCAGCAGAGCCGTTATTGAAGATGCAAGAACGTCTTATGAAGCTTTGACAAATGACCAGAAGGGCAAAATAGATACTGCTACATTGAATAAACTTGTGGCTGCTGAAGCAAAACTGGCACAGGTACAGGAAATTGCAGACAGAGCAGCATTTGCAGAAGAAAAAGAAAACGCCAAAACGACAGCTTCCGGTATGGAACAGACAGAGGATACAGATGCGTTAAAAGAACTTATTTCAAATGCAATGGATGCGATTGACGAATTGGAATTCGATGCGGGTAAAACCCTTGCTCAAAATATTGCGGCAATCAATCAGATTCTTAGTGATCTGGAAAACAATCTCAACACCGGTCGTGATTCTGCAAACAGCGCGGCAGCCGGTGCGGTTATTGCAAAAATCAATGCAATTCCGGCTGTGGAGGCTATCCAGGTTTCCGATAAGGATGTGATAGAAGAAGCAAGAAGAGCGTATGATGCACTGACCGGTGCTCAGAGAGCTTTAATTAGTTCTATCACACTGAAGAAACTGACGGATTCCGAGGCGCGCCTTGCAGAAGTTCTTGAAATGACGGACAGAGAAGCGTTTGAAACTGCCAAAGGAAGAGCCAAGAATGCACTGGCTGAGCTGGAGACAGAAGAAGACGGTGCGGTTGTCAAGGAAATCATTCGCATTGGCACGGAGTATATTAATGATTTGACGTATGATACAACGAAATCATTAAGTCTGAATCTTGCTGCACTTGATGCGGTAAGTGCGAACTACGCAGGTATGATTGAAAAGTTACGTGACGTAGTTAATGTAGAAGCAGTTTCAGTAGTAAAATCCAAAATTGAAGCAATTCCTGCTATAGACGATATAACTATTGAAGATAGAGAAGTCATTGAGGATGCAAGAAAGGCTTATAATGCGTTAACCAATACACAGAAAAGGCTGGTAGAAACCGCAACACTTGATGCGTTGGAAGAAGCAGAAGATAAGCTTATAGAAGTACAGGAGGTTGCGGACAGAAATGACTTTGCACAGGCAAAAGAAAATGCCAAAGAGAGCGTAAGAGCGAAAGAAAGAGATGGAGACAGTGATGCTTCCAAGGCGCTGATTGCAAGTGCGGTTAACGATATAGATGTCCTTACGTTCGATGCGAATAAGACACTTGCAGAGAACATTGCGGCAATAAATACGATTGTGACGACGTTGGATAATGCCCTAACCCAGAATCGTAACGCAGAGGCAGTGGGCGATGTGGAAACAGTTTTGGATCAGATTGGTAAGCTTCCGGCATTGGAAGATATCAGCGTATCCGATCAAGAGACAATCGAAAAGGCAAGAAAAGAATATGAGAATCTTACGGATGAAGAAAAGAGCCAGATAGATCCCAACGAATTGCAAAAACTGATTGACGCAGAAAACAGACTGAAAGAATTGCAGGATGCGGCGAACAGAAATGAGTTCGCAAAAGCAAAAGCAAGTGCGAAAGCTTCGGCAAGAGGAATGGAAGCAGAGTACAATGATAAGATATCGGACGCATTTATCACAGTTGCAGAGTATAACATTGATTTGTTGGCTTATGATTCCAATAAAACCTTAGATCAGAATAAAGAAGCACTTCATCTGATACTCACCAATCTGGAGACAAGCCTTTTGAACCTGCGTGATATGAATGATGAAGGTGCAGTGGATTTAGTAAGTGACTTGATTAGTGCGCTTCCATCACTTGATAGTATTACACCTGCAGATAAAGAGGTGATTGAAAAAGCAAAAGAGGCATATGAAAGCCTTACGGATGAACAAAAGGCAAAAGTAGATCCGGATGTTTTAGAGAAATTAAAGGATGCAGAAGAAAAATTAAAAGAAGTAGAGAAAATAGCAGAAGAAAAAGAAGAAGCTAAGAAAAAGGCAGAAGAAGCGAAGAAAAAAGCGCAGGATGCGGCAGCAAAAGCCGAGGCACAAAAACAGGCACTCCTTGCAGCTGCTAAGAACGATGCTGTGATTGCACTGAGCGATGCAGTCAAAGTAACGCAGAAGGGTAAGAAACTTCTTGTTACCTGGAAAAAAGCCAAGTATGCCGACGGATATGATGTTTATGCGGCGTACAGTAATAAGAAATTTGCAATTGTAAAGACGGTCAACAAAGGCAAACTTGTAAAGGTAAATATTACGAAGTTTGGCAAGAAGAAGCTCGACTTCAAACAGATATTTAAAGTATACGTATCAGCGTACAAAATGGTAGACGGTAAGAAAGTGATACTTGCAAATAGTATGCCTGGATTCTTGGCAGGTTCCGCCAATAAGAAGTTTACCAATGCAAAGAAGCTTAAGGTAACAAAGGGCAAACTTGTTGTGAAGA
>JAILQS010000138.1 GCA_024698865.1 Lachnospiraceae bacterium
TTACAGTAGAACCTGCTCCTTTGATGGTTACTACTCCGGATGCATTTACTGTTGCAACTGCCTGGTTACTTGAATTATAAGCAACTTTTGCATTTGCTGTTACTCCAAGGTTAAAGGCTTTATCTCCAACCTTCTTACTAAGTGTTGCTGCAGCAACTTTAATGCTTGCTTTACCTTTGGCAATAGTCCAGCTAAATTCCGGAACTGTTGGCTCATTATATTTCTTTGTATCGTAAGTAAAGGTTGCTTTTGCTACATAGTTTCCAACACCGGTATTCTGATTATTGCTATATGTTACAGTAACTCCGCTTGGAAGTCCGGTTAATGCAACGGTTTTAGCTTTTCCATCATATACAAAGCTGTTTGTTGACGGCCATTTTACTTTGGACATATCATAATATGCTTTGTTTCCGGAAATAGTACCGGTTCCATCTATATTAGCTACCAAGCGACCATTGTTATAAATTCTACCGTTATTTGTAATCTTAGCATTATCTGCTGTGTTGATTACAATACCTTTTGCGATTTCTACCTGTGTATTTTCGCCAATGGTGATATTCTCATCAATAGTCTCTGTACCCTGGAACTCATAGATTGCTTTATTTGCTTTGGTTCCATTAGCGTTTGCAAATGCAAATGCTTTACTTAAAGAATCATAATATGTTGTCTCTTCTCCAATGGTTACAGGATAAACAGTGTTCAAATCTACCGCAAGTTTCGTAATACTTGGTGAAGTAGATGTTCCATGAAGTGTAATCGTATTGATTCCTTCATTTAAGAATACGGTAGTTTCTGCTGTTGCTTCTGTAGAAGATTTTGCACATGCAACTTCTTTTCTTCTGGAAATACCGGAGTTTGTATATACTTCAACAACTGCATTGTTGGAATTTGTCGTATAACCGATACCAACCTTGTAAGCTCCACGCTTCTTAGCTGCTACGGTAAAGGTTGCACCGGATTTACCCTGCTGGTTAAAGTTAATCTTTCCGTTGTTAATAGATGCCTCATCTAAGATTGCACTACTTGCAGGATATTCTACAGAATCAAGTGCAGCAACGCCAAGTTCCTGTTCAGATAATGCGCGATTATAGATTGCAACATTATCAAGCATTCCTACGAAACTATCGGATTCACCATCAAAAGATTTACCAAAGGAAGTCTTTAAGTTCTTTCCAAGTTCACTGATACTACGAACGGTAGCATTATAACCTCTTAAGTCTTTATCCACGTAAAGAGCCATCTGATGATCTTTCATAACAAGATCGATGTGAACCCATTTGTCCTTAATACTTCCGTTTGTATCAACTTTCACTGTCTTGTGATTGCATCCGGCACCGGTAAGTCCGTGGGATGTAATTCCTGCAGTTACATTGTTTTCATTTAACTTAATATAAAGTAAACGATCCTTAGACAAACCAATAGATACATCTCCAAGACTATTAGTTCTCTCTTCCATCTTTGCATCAAAGCTTAATGTCATGTTATCAAGGCCATCAAGAAGACCATTTGGTAATGTAATAGCACCTCCATCACCAAGAATGTGCATTACCTTGCCTTTTTCGGCATCATCATCATCTGTTGCAATACCATCATAAGATGCATGGAATTTGTTACCGGATGCATCCGTAACCTGTTTTGCTGTATCTTTTTCAAATGTATAAGATGCAAATGCCTTCTGGCTTTCCTGTTTGGTAATCGCATTGCTTGGTGTTACACCATATGCCTCAACTAAAGCATCATACTCTTTCTGTGTAATCGGAATAATTCCGCCGTGTTTACAACCATCCTGCATCAAAGAAGTTCCGTCATTTAATGCATAAATTGAGTTTTCTTCATCAAGATCAGCTGTAATAAAAGGAATATATCCTCTTGCACGTCCGCCGTATTCGTCAACCATAACACACCATTCGTCGCGGTCAAAGAATTTGAACATTGTAGAACCTTCGTAGTTTGATACGTAAGAGCTTAATGTTCCGGCTACGTTGTTTGTAATTGTCTCATATCCGATACCAAGATTTTTAAAGTTGATACGATCTGCAACTCTCATTGTGTTTACGCCATTTTCTTTGTCTTCATCACTAACATAGTTCATAGCGTAACCTCTTTTTGCAAGAAGTTTAACGTGCATCAAATCTTCGTATTTTACGAGTTTATAATAGGTATCGCCTTCTTTAAACATAGACGTATCGATGTTACTTGTTGTAATATCATTGAAAATCTCAGGTTCTGAGAAGTTTACAAAGTCTCTTGTTCTTGAGCAGAATGTATACTGTTTACCGGCATTATTCGAACCGATTGGATATACTTTACTAGCATATGTAATAACATATTCTCCGGTTGCATCATCATAGAACATCTCCGGAGCCCAGGCGTTACCTGCTCTGTAGCCTTCCGCTTCTCCGATACTTCCGGCAACATTCATAAGCCTTGCTTTTGACCAGTGAACTAGGTCGTCAGACTCAAATGCAACGATGTTGGTAGAAGAATTCAATGCCCAGTCTCTATTTGCTTTGATTGGAATATAAATATTCTGGTCTGTTCCAATCATATAGAACTTATCACCTTCCGGTGAACGAATGATATAAGGATCACGAAGTCCTCCGTCTCCTACGTAGAAGGTCTCACCATTATCAGTATTGTAGTTAACGCTTGCATTCTTGGTTACTTTCTTTGAAAGATTAAACTGTGGTGTTAAAATAGCCTCATTGTTGTTAAGGGCTGTCCAATTCACACCGTCTTTGCTGATACCAAAGTAAACCTTCTGCTGACCTTTCGTTCCTGCATATTCACTAAAATGAACGTACAGATATCCAGCGTACTCATCTTTGTAGTTTGTGGTTGGTTTCGCTTTTACGGTTACCGGAATTGTTTTAGAGCCGGTATCTACTGTACTTCCTGACTTATAAGTCGCTCTAACAGTAAGATTAACTACGGTATCTTTTGCAGGTCTTGTAACGATTCCTGCCGGTTTTTCGTAGTAATCTTTATTTGCAACCGGTTTTGTAGAAATGATAGCTTCATTACTGGAAGACCATGTATAAGTTACTCTTCCTGTACTATCTGTTGTAGGTAATGTGATATCACCTTTGATATTGTCACAGTTAGGAATGGTTACCTTACTGCTTTCCACTTTTTTACCATTCGAAAGAGTTACCACGCTGTCGTGTCCTCTTTCATGGCGAAGTGTGTGATAATCTGCATCTATTGGATTCTCATCCTCATCCAATGAATTCATAATAGAAGCAGTATCATCATAGGTACAATTCTGTACCTGATCTTTTGTCGCCGCAATAATCTCATCTAACGCTTTTTGTACACGATCTGTTGTTGCAGCATTAACAAGGCTCACATTACCTGTCCATGCTGTCGTTACAAATAACGCAAGTGCGACTGTAAAAACAATAATTTTGTTTAATACATTGTTTTTCTTCATAATCTACCTCCTGTATATGCGTTTATGCATTCTAAATGCACTGTATCCTAATTTTATTCTCATATAGAAAAGTATTCTTTATAAAATACGAACTATATTTTACAAAATCAGAACACAAATAACGCGCTACAGGAGTTATTTCTTCACAACCTGACTTTCTGTGAATTTATTTTAGAACTTTCAACAGATTCTTCACTTCTTTTTTGGCACCTTTCCTTTGGAAATCCTGGTAACTAAAAAAGGCAAAACCATCGATTTCTTTATAGTTTCTCGCATAACGAATCTGTCGATTCATAATTGTATTGGAGCTACTCCACTCCATATCACCAAATTGTGTGGCGTTGGATGGACTGATTCCTGCTCTGTAGGCAGCAATCCCAATATACAGTTTCACACTGTTAATTCTGTAGAGATTCTTCCAACGATCCACCACCTTCTTATATGGAGCACTTGGATGTTTGAAACTCCAGTAAATCTGCGGACAAATATAATCGACATATCCCGGAGTTGATAACCAGGTATCAATATCCACATAATAACTGTCAATAGATCGAAGATTGTCAATATTACCTGCAGGGCTGATTCCAAACAGACACTTACTGTCTACTTTCTTTACTGCCGAGTACATTTCCCGAACCAGACGATTTACATTTTCTCTCCGCCACTTAACGATTGTGTAATATGCACTTCCTCTTGCTTTACAACCGGCTACATATGACTCAAACTCTTTATAGTCAAATTTCTTTTTATAGTCATTCCCTAACGAAGGATAAAAATAGTCATCCATATGAATGCCGTCTACATCATATTTACGAACAATTTCAACCGCCCCGTTAATAATGAGATTCTGCACGTCCAGAGATGCCGGATTATAATAAAGCGCACCATTGTAGACCAGTACATTACGATGTTTCGTTTTATCCTTGGATTCGCTCCAGACCTTTGCCGGGTGACTTGCAGGAAGAGACTTATATCGTTCTACACTACTTGCGATTCGGTAAGGATTAATCCATGCTTCAATTCTCAAATTACGGTTATGTGCAGCCTTTACCATATAACCTAGTGGATCATAACCGGGATTCTTACCCATATCTCCGGAAGCATACTCTGACCACGGAAAATATGCGGATGGGTAAAGCGCATCACTGAACGGACGAACATGTACATATACAGTGTTCATACCGTATTTCACACAGTTATCAAACATTTTATTGATGGTTTTCTTGTATCCTGCATAGGATTTGTACTTCGTAGCATCATATTCAATATAGGAAATCCACATTGCACGTACTTCAATATACGGATGTATTCTCTCTATTGTGCGGTTACCCGCTTTATCAATCGCAAGAATCGTATATTCAGAAGATGTTTTGGTGGAAAACTTTTTCTTCTTCGTGATATCCTTTGCTTTCTTCCACTTCGTAGATTTCTTATCGTAAATTGCACCTTTTAAATAGCAGATTTTACGAATTCCGGATCCTTTATCTTTGGCAGACACCGTTACGGTGGCTGTCTTTGCATCCGTCTTATAAGATACATTTAAGGTCGGTCTTGTTTTGTCTATATTTTTGATATTCACCTTTTTGGTAAATTTCTGTCCGGTCTTAAGCAGAATTGCAAAGGTATATTTACCATTCTTTGAAACTGCCTTGGTTACCGTACTTTTCACGGAAAGTTTTTTCCCTTTCTTCATTGTGTATGCATACGATTTATATCCTTTAATAAAACGCACCTCTTGAAATCCAAAAGGTGACGATACGGACAGGGATATTTTAATATTTTTATTCGTCTTTTTGGACGTACTTTTTTTGAGTGTAATCACCGGTTTGCTTGCAGGTGTCGGCGTAGCTGCCGGTGTCGATGACACTTTGGGTGTTGCTGTTTCTTCCGGCTTTGTAGAAGAAGTCGCTACAGGTGAAGCGGAAGGTGACGGAGATACCTCCGCCTCTTCTGCTCCGGCTGTATTCGCCGCACTCTCTACCGTCTTATCTATAATCTGTGATGCATACGCTTTTGGAATAATTGAAGTTTTACCGCATGCAATTACCAATGCTGCAATACTTAAAAAGCTAATGCACCGAAGTATCTCTTTCTTAAAAAGTTTCATAACTATTCTTCCCTCTCATTTAACGTTTGGTCGGATATTTTGAAAAAATCTGCCCGGTTGCGTCATAAATGGATTTGGCCGCTCTCTTTTGGAAAGAGGCACTCTTTAATTTCTTAATATCTTTTTTGTTCGTAATAAAGCCTAATTCAATCAATACAGATGGAACGGTATTGTATTTGAGCACAACAAGATTTGGTCGATTCACAATTCCTCTGTTGTGCATTTTCAAATCTCCAATCAGTTGGTTATCAAAAATAGTTGCCATCTTCTTACTCGTAAGCGAACGAAGTTTATTTTTATTGTTGTCCGCATATAACACTTCTGTTCCATTGGCAGCACTACCTGCGGAATTCATATGAAGACTGATAAACAAATCCGCATTCGTTTGCTTTGCAAAAGCAGCTCTGTCATATAGTGGCACAAAAGTATCTGTCGTTCTCGTCCAGTATGCTTTAATATTGGAATTTTTAGCGTCAAAATATGCTTTTGCTCTGGTATATAAGATTTTCAAATTCAAATCTTTTTCTTTTACCCCCTTAGATGTCGCACCGGAATCATATCCTCCATGCCCGGCATCCAACACGACAATTCGGGAATAAATATTCATCGGATCATCGACGGTCACACCGATATAAGCGCCGCAATTATCCAGCTTAAATCCCTGAATCTTGGAGAGAGAAACCGTAATCTCCGTGTTCTTCGAAGCGTTCAATCCATACGATACTTTCTTAATATTTGTATTATTATAACAAATCAGATTATTTTTTAAGAACTTACGGATATCTCCGGGAATAATAAATTTGTATTGTTTGGAATTATAATTATCCTTTGTCGTAATCTTCGAAAAGCTTACCGTCTCCGGAATAGGAATTCGTAACTGGTAGCTGGAGTCCGAATCAACCGCCGCACAAAGAATCACGTTATAGACATTCCCTGCCTGTGCACAGTAATACGTCGCACCTTCTTTTAATTTAACGATGACAGTAACGGTATGTTCCATACCAATCACCTGCATCATATCAATGTATTCACCATAATCCGAAAATGTTTGCGTTACAGCTTCAAAGTCGGAATACATTCCGGAAAAACGAAGCGTCAGCAATCCTTCTGCGTAGTCAATCACCGGTGCCACAGGGTTTTTCGATGTTAACTTGATATACTCCTGCTTATTAGAATAGTTTGCGGTAATATCCTCAAAAACATTGGAAACTGTCGTATCCTTTTCCAAAACGGACGGATCCTGCTTCTGGTTATAATAGGTCATATCTTTCTTTGAAATTGTGATAGTATCGGATTGGGCAGTATATTTGTACGAATATCCGAATTTGCCGGCAATATACTTGATTGGCAACATCAGATATTTTGTCTTTGAGTTCTTAATCTGCATCATGACCGGTGCGGTAGGTAATTTCACACTCTTATCCTTAAATACACCCTCTGTACTGTTTAAAGACAGTCTCATTACTGCGCTGCCTTTGGTCAGGGTAATTGCTCCGGTTGCAGAATCGTACGTATATGCAATCTTTAAGTTCCGAGGAAAGAAACTCTTCGCACTGACAAGATAAACACCGTCACGTTTTATCGTGCGAAAAGATGCATAATTAATTGCACTGTTGTTATATTTGACAGCAGGCGCTCCGTCCTTGTATGGTTCATACTCATCTGCCGCGCCAAAACGAACAAGCTGCGGTGTATTAAGTTGTGATCTGCTCTTTTCACTGTTCCAGACGTAGTTGTAGCCGATATTCTCAGCGACAAAACGTAATGGAACATATACATATGTCTTTTTATATTTTTTAAAATAAATCTTTCTAGGTGCAACTTCTAACTTCACCTTCTTATCATTCACATATGCCGTCTTTTTATTCAGTGTGAGAACAAGCTTTGTGTTGAATTTTGAAATAGTAATCGTATTCTTCTTGGAATCAAACGTATAAGTACACTTCATTCCTTTTTTGATTACATCATTCGCATTCACACAAACATTATCGGAAAGTAAAAGTCCCGGAGAAGCAGTCTTAACCGTCTTTTTATCAAGCATAACCGATACCTGCGCACCGGTATAAACCTGTTTCTTTCCGTTATATTTAAGCGTAAGTTCCTTGGCAGATACATTTACTTTCGAAAAACACAAAAAGAACATAAAGAATAGTAATAAAGACAGACCTACTCTTAATGCTCCTTTATATTGATAATTCATCTTATGAAATCTATAATTAAAACTCATGAAAAAAACTCCCCTTTATGTAGTATATGGACTCTCTCTAATCTCACAATAAGTATTATAACAAAACTCACGTCAACAATTGTAACATAAGACATAAAAAAATGTAACAATATATAGAGAAAAAATAGACAAAACAACTAAATAAAGGGACTAAAGTCGGATTCTCATCAAAAATGACGTGATTAATAATGCGGGACAACGATATACTGTCCAACTGTCAGTTCTGACTTAATATGATTCGACGTCTCGATCTCATCAATCAGACTGTTCACACTATCATACTCATCCGTATAATACTTAGAGGCAATGCTCCACAAAGAATCTCCCTCCTGTACAAGCACACGCGAAATCGTCTTCCCTGTAGTATCAGAAGCCTTCGCCTTATGCGAAGATAATACTAAAGTAAAACCGACTGCCACCATAAATACTATCACTGCAATTACAAGAACCTGTTTTAATGTAAATTTCATAAGTAATCTCCTCCTTATCCAGAACAATCGTTCCCCGAACATCTGTTTTGATTATATCGAACATACTTTCTGTTGTCAATAGATTTTTCAAAAAAATCGAACATGTGTTTACAACATGTGTTCGATGTGATAAACTGAATAAAAAGAACGAGGAGGAGTGTTATGTACGGCAAAATCACACCTAAACAGCAAGAGATTCTTGATGTTATCAAACAGGCCATTATTAATAAAGGGTATCCGCCTGCTGTTCGCGAGATCTGTGAAGCAGTTCACCTTAAGTCAACTTCCACAGTTCACGCACATCTCGAAAAGTTAGAAATGAACGGATACATTCGTAGAGACCCTACCAAACCAAGAGCAATAGAGATTGTAGATGACGAATTCAACCTTTCGAGAAGAGAGATTGTGAATATTCCGGTTGTAGGTACTGCTACCGCCGGTGAACCGATTCTTGCAGTAGAGAATATCGAAGGATATTTTCCAATGCTTTCAGAAGACATGCCTAATGGCAACTCTTTTATGATACACATTAAAGGGGAAAGTATGATTAATGCAGGAATTTTTGATGGCGATCGTGTCATTGTCAAGCAGCAGTCTTCTGCTGACAACGGAGATATGGTTGTCGCTTTGATTGACGATTCCGTTACGGTTAAGACTTTTTATAAAGAAGACGGCTATTATCGTTTACAGCCGGAGAATGATACCATGGATCCTATTATTGTACATGATAAACTTGAGATTCTTGGTAAAGTTGTTGGTCTTTACCGTTCTTACAATTAATATTCAACCTGCAGAATAATTTTTATTACATCGTGTTTTTTACCTGACCTTTCTTAGCGGCATAATATAAGACCGAAAACAGACTCCCCGAAGGGGCACATGTTTTCGGTCTTTTTTTCTCTTATAATTCCTCTACACTTATCGTCTTTCCATCTCTCCAGATTTGTTCCAGATCATAGAACAAACGATCTTCCTTCGAGAAAATATGAACAACAAAATTGCCGTAATCCATAAGAATCCAGCCGGAATTTTTAATTCCTTCGATACGAATCGGTCGTTCTCCTGCTTTTGCAAGCTTCTCCTCAACATTATCCACTAACGCCTGTACCTGTGAAGTGTTGGTACCATCTGCAATTACAAAATAATCTGCAATTGTAGTAAGATTCTGAATATCTATGATTGTGATATTTTCAGCTTTCTTATCTTCCAGCGCGTCATATACAACTTTAATCAGTTCTTTCGTGTTTTCCATGTTGACTCCTTTCTGTCTGCTTTTTTATAAATATTTTTTATAGTATTCATAGGCTTCCCTTGTTGATTTATCAATCATGGAAAGTTCCTGCGTATCTTTTTCCTCGATATAATATAGCGTATTTTTCAAACAAATAGCGGTTGCTTTATCAATATCCGTAAATGCGTATTTTCTTACATCCATAAGGCCCGGAATCATTTTTCTGGACGGTTCAATATAATCTGCCAGAAATACAATTTGCTCCAAAAGACTCATGCACGCTCTTCCCGTTGTATGGTAGAAAATCGCACTCAAAACATTCTCATCTGTTACTTTATATCTGTTCTGGGCATAGTATGCACCAACTCTTGCGTGTAACAAAGATGGATTGCGTTTTTCCACTTCTGAAACACTCAAATTATATTTTATACATTCTTCCAGCAATTTATCACCCGTCTGATATTTTGCACAGTCATGCAATACACCGGCGAGCATTGCCAGTTCCATGAGCTCCGGATTGTAACGCATCGCAAGATTGGCAGCGGTATGCATTACCCCAATCGTATGAATATATCGTTTCGTTTTTAGGCGTTTCTTTAAATCTTTTGCTATTTCGTATACCTGCTGATTCATACTTTGACTCCTGTAAAGTTTATGTTTGAAAATATAATCTTTCACTTTTTCGGAAAGCATCTCTTTCACCAAGCGATTATCTGCATCTCCATAGGAAAGCTTTTCACGTAGTTCATTGGAAGATACATTTACGCTTTCCATTTCAATAAAATAGATTCTGGCATGATATTTGTCCCGCAAATAATCCGCTTTTTTTATATCCTCTTCTTTTGAAAACGGATATCTTGGTGCACATATAATACTGGCACAGGAAAATATAACTTCCGGCCGGTACCATTCTTCCAAATAATCCAAAGAATCTGCACCTAGAATAAAATACAGTTCATACTCCGGGTGCATTTTCTTAATTGCAGTTAATGTATCTGCGGTATAACTCGTTCCGGTTCGCTGATTCTCAAACTCAGATAAATACAACCCTTCCATGCCTTCCATTGCCAGACGAATCATCCGACAGCGTTCTTCATACGAGGTAATCCTTTTCGTATCTTTATGCGGCGGTGTCGGTGTCGGCATAAAAAACACCTTATCCAACAAATACTGCTCTTTTGCTTTCATCGCCAGTTTAATGTGTCCTTCGTGAATCGGATCAAACGTTCCGCCAAATATTCCTACCTTCACCGTATGCCACCTCTTTCAAAATCAAAGAATAATTTTTTTGTTGTTCTTCGACTCTCTGTATAACACAATTTTCTTGCCGATGACCTGTACCACTTCTGAATGGGTACGTTCCGAAATTACAGTTGCAATCTCTTTCGGATCATCCAGACAATTTTTCAAAATGGATACTTTTATCAGTTCTCTTGCTTCCAACACCTCATCAATTCCTTTGATGATTTCGGGTGTAAGGCTGGATTTACCTATGTTATACACCGGCTGTATTTTCATTGCAAGACTTTTGAGATATGCTCTCTGTTTTGTTGTCATTTTATTCTCCAATCCTTTTTCTATTTATAATAATCAAATTCCAAACCGTACATACGAACCGTGTCGCCGTCTTCAATTCCCAGTTCCTCCAGACGCGTCAGAATATCATTATTCTTAAGGAACTTCTGGAAGAAATCGAATCCCTTCTCAGAATCCAGATTCGTATAACCAAGCATTTTCTCAATACGCGGTCCTTCAACAACGAAAACGCCATCCTCTGTTTTCTCAACTGTAAACGGTTCATCTGTAACTTCAAGCTCTTCCGGAAAGAATTCCTGTTCAAATACAACCGGCTCAGTTTCAATGGAATCCAACTGTTCTTTTACATAGTATAACAATTCTTTTACACCTTTACCACTGACTGCTGAAATCGGGAACACTTTAATTCCCTGCGGTTCAAACTCTTCTTTCATAAGCGTAATTACCGTTTCTTCTTCCGTTCCGTAGAAAACATCACATTTGTTAGCTGCAATTACCTGTGGTCGTTTCAACAGTTCTGGGTTGTAGTTTGCAAGTTCTTCGTTGATTACCTTTATATCTTCAATCGGATCTCGTCCCTCTACGGAAGCAGCATCTACCATGTGAATAATCACCTTCGTACGCTCGATGTGTTTTAAGAACTCATGTCCAAGTCCGATACCGTCCGCTGCACCTTCGATAAGTCCGGGTATATCTGCAATTACAAAACCGTCTGCACCTTCCAGATCCACCACGCCAAGGTTCGGATTCAAAGTTGTAAAATGATAATTTGCAATCTTAGGTTTGGCATTGGTTACGCGGGATAAAAATGTAGATTTGCCGACATTCGGGAAACCAACCAGCCCCACATCTGCAATTACTTTCAACTCAAGCGTAACTGTCAGTTCTCTTGCTGCCTGTCCGGGTTGCGCGTATTTTGGCGCCTGCATAGTCGGCGTAGCGTAGTTCATATTACCTTTACCGCCGCGTCCCCCGCGAAGCACAATCTGACGTTTATTGTCATGTGACATATCCGCGATAACTTTACCGCTTTCTTTATCTTTAATAATCGTTCCTTCCGGCACTTTGACAACCATATCTGCACCGTTTGCGCCATGGCATCGTTTCTTTCCGCCCGGTTCTCCGTCTTTTGCACAATATTTGCGTACATGACGAAAATCATTCAGCGTATTTAAACCTTCATCTACTTCAAAAATCAGGTCGCCACCTTTACCGCCATCACCGCCATCCGGTCCACCGGCAGCTACAAACAGTTCACGTCGGAAACTGACATGACCGTCTCCGCCCTTTCCGGATCGAATATAAATATCTGCTACATCTGCAAACATAGAATTCTCCTTATCTAAATCGAATGCTGTTTTATTATGATGAAAAAAAGCCCCAAAATAATTTTGGGGCTAAAAATAACAGTCTATTATTTTGCTTCAGCCGGGTAAACAGATGCCTGTTTCTTATCTCTTCCCAGTCTTTCAAATCTTAAGATACCATCTGTTAAAGCAAATAAAGTATCGTCTCCACCTCTACCTACATTAACACCTGGATGAATCTTTGTTCCACGCTGTCTGTAAAGGATGTTTCCAGCTTTAACAAACTGTCCGTCTGCTCTTTTTGCTCCTAATCTCTTTGATTCAGAATCTCTACCGTTCTTTGTAGAACCTACTCCCTTTTTATGAGCAAAAAACTGAAGGTTCATATTTAACATTGTCCTGCACCTCCTTGGATGTATAATTAATCGTTAATTTTAATGTATCTGTCTCCGTAAGCTTTGATAATCCCGTCGAGTCCAAGTCGTAGTGACTTAAACAATAACTGACTTTCTTCACTTACTGAGGATGTAATCGTCGCATCAATCCTTCCATCTTCCTGATTCTCATCCACTTCTATCGTATCTGAAGTAAACTTTTCGATGGAATTGAGCGTGTTAATTACAAGAACTGATGCTGCAGCGCAAACAATGTCTCTGCCTGCTTCATCAAATTCGGCATGACCGGATGTGGTCAGCCCATAACAAACATCATTTTTAGATTTAAATCTGATAACAATCATAATTATGCGTTAATTTTTTCGATTTTAACCTGTGTAAACTGCTGTCTGTGTCCGTTTTTCTTATGATAACCAGTTTTTCTCTTGTATTTGTAAACGATGACTTTTTTACCTTTGCCTTCTTTTACAACACTTGCAGAAACACTAGCGCCGTCTACTGTAGGATTTCCAACTTTAAGTTCTCCATCACTTACAGCAAGAACCTGATCAAATGTTACAGTTTCTCCAGCTTCTACACCAAGCTTTTCTACTTTAATGATATCGCCTTCGGCTACTTTGTACTGTTTACCACCTGTTGCTATAATTGCGTACATATGGCACCTCCTATTATCATTACTCGCCAGTTACGGTGAATTCCAAAATGGGATCTCTTAAAACCTCACTGTGCGGCATACCTAGATATAATATCATGTGTCTATATATTCGTCAAGTAAATTTACAAATTTAATCGTCTATGAATTTCGCTTGCCACTTCTCTTCCCTTGAAAATAATAGCGCCAACAAATACAATAACGCTTAATAGTAAAGCGATAATCCA
>JAILQS010000004.1 GCA_024698865.1 Lachnospiraceae bacterium
AAACCACCTAAATGGCTGTATTACAGCCATTTAGGTGGTTTTTTCTCTTGCATCTTTCGGGCAGAAGGCAACCTCAACTAGCTTTCTTTCACCACAAGTTGCTTTTCTCCTGCATCTCCAAGGCAGAAGGCAACCTCAACTAGCTTTCTTTCGTCACAGGTTGCCTTTCTCCTGCATCTTTCGGGCAGAAGGCAACCTCAACTAGCTTTCTTTTCTACAACTGTGCCAGTTCCTTTCCTGCTGCCATAAGCTGTTCAATCGTTGCATCATCCGGCTCGCCGTTTACAATAATGCCCTCGCCGCCTACTACGGTCGCGCCGGCGCTTTCCATACGTTCTACCCAGTTTCTCATCCATTCTCCATCGCCCCATCCGTATGAGCCAAAGAGAACGATCTGCTTGCCTGCCACTTTTCCTTCCAGCTCGGCAACAAACGGTTCCATCGTAGTTTCTTCGAGTTCTTCCACTCCCATAGACGGGCACCCAAGGGCAAATCCCTTTTCTTTTGCAAGTTCATCTACGCTTGCTGCATCTACACTAATAGATGTCGCATTTACACCCGCGTCCTTTGCACCCTTTTCTACATATGCTGCCATTGCTTCTGTATTACCGGTTCCTGACCAGTATACTACTTTTACTTCTTCCATTTTCTTTCCTCCATTTCTTTTTGTTGGTTTGCGATATCTATAGCGTCTTCCGTCTGTCTCACCTGTGGTTTTCCAAGTGATATAAAAGAAGCAAGCCTTCTAGTTCGCAATTTCACAAAGCATTTTTCCGGATAATAATTCTTTTGCAACACCTATCTTAACCAGGTCAAACTGCCGGAACATTTCCCTTGCCTGCTCCACATTGGAATACACTTTCCAATAGCCATCCATCAGACAATTTCTCCCCTTATTGGCAATGAAGCCTTCCACATCTTCCACCGGATATCCAAGAAAGATTCCGATTTCATGTGGAAAAGATTCCTCTTTGGCATAAAAAGACGCCACTCTTTCTCTTAACAGTTCCAGACTTTCTGCCAGTTCCATATCGGTATATCCGTATTTTGCAAGAAACTGTTCTACATTCTCTCTTTTGAGATATTGTTGCAGCTGCTTTTTGCGATACAGCATTACAACTGTCTTCACACCTTCTGTGTGCAAAATGCGAAACAAAAGGTTCGTGTCTTTTATTTCTTCCTGAATCTTATCCAGGTTCTTCGTGGGTACCACAAGGATACAGGAAGCTTTCATCCCTTTTAAAAGCGGTGCCAGATTCATAATAAAAAACAGACGCAGCGAGTCCTCAGCACTGTTTTTTCTCAGATATTCCAATAACATCCTTCTAGCCATAATTATCTTCATTTCCTTTCCATATAAGACAAATGCGACTTACGCGTATTGCTCTAATATTTCCTTTAAGGCACTGGCACTGCTGCTGTGCGAACGGGCAACAATCGTGTTATTCTTTTCCGACTCAGCGACCGCACAGTGAACCAGTTTATGAGATACGGTTGATGTAAACAAAATCATTAAATCCGGACATCCGATTTTATTCTTCAGATTGGTCTGCATCTTGGTAAATACCTTTGCCTTACACTTATACTTTTTACAAATATCCTTATATTGCGTTTCCATTCTTTCATGTCCACCAATTATTACAACACTCATAATTCCCTCCATTGTTTTATTTTATGCATGACTGATTGTTTTAATGTAGTATATACTAACCTCCGTTAGCATATACTAACTATAATAAATAAAAAGAACTTCGTCAAGTGTTTTTTGACAAAGTTCTTCTATTGCCTATTAACCGCATACTATAAGTTTGTATACCTACTTAAAAAACGAACGATAATAATCGCCACTTTCACCCTTTACTTTCATATACAGCATCCGAGATTTCTTTTTATTCAGATAGATTTCATTGCCCAGATTATCAGAATCGGTCCTTCCGTACAGTTCATGTGACTCATATAATTTCTCCCAGCCATTTGCATATCCTAATTTCCCGATAAATACAAGATTATTCTCTTCTGTAAAGTCCTCAGTGTCAACAGAGCGAGACCATTCTCCCCAACTATACTTTACTCCTTTATAGCATATCATTTCAGGATTAAGGAACTGGTAATACGAATCAAACAAAGGATTCTCTCTATGATCTTCATGATTTACTCCCACCGCATATCTTACATAATATGTTGCCTTTTCCTTTTCTCCGACATAATGCCAGCCTTTGCAATATATCGCGTCACTATCCTCTTTTAAAATATATAACTCATCTCCCAGTCCTATATAAGCATCATTTGCCGTAAAATTCTCTTCCGGCAGTTCTCCGTTTTTAACAAGTTTTTGTATCTTACCTATATACGTGTCCGTCTTATCCAAAACTCCTGCTCCTGTATAATGATAAAGCTTGCCATTATAACAAATACACTCATAAATTGGTTCCTTTAAATCCTCTTCTGTCAGATTGGAAATTTTCTTGTATTTTTCCTGTGTAAGGCTATCTTTGTTGGTGCATGCAGTGCTCCACAACATAACAGATATTACACATAACACTAATAATATTTTTTTACTCAAGAAATCACTCCCTTTTCATCCAATTCATAGTTATCCTCCTCCAACAAACCAGATAATTTCACTTCAAATCAACTTCCACAACCTCACCACTCTCCAGACTCTTCTTCACGTCAATCACCCTCTGGTTATTCGAGCCGCGGAATTTGAGCATAATATTTTTTTCTTCCAGCACAAACGGTCCATCCACCAGCACGTCGATATAGGAAAGAAGCTTACTCGTGTTCTCCGTGAATACCTTTCCACCCTCGCAAAGATCTTTGTCCATGAGATATCCGGTGTAGGCCCACACGGAGAGATCCGGATAGATTTCTCTCACACGTTCCATAAATGGTGCAAGCACTTTTTGATTCTCCGGCTCGAAGGGATCCCCGCCAAGCAGTGTCAGTCCCGTCACATACTCCGGAGCCAGTGAATCGATGATTTCCTTTTCTATCGTGGCATCAAACGGCTTACCATAGGCAAAATCCCAGGTCTCCGGCTGAAAACACCCTTTACAGTGATTCCGACATCCGGACACAAATAAAGAAGTCCTTACTCCCGGTCCATTTGCTATATCACAGTATTTTATCGCTGCGTAATTCATAAACTGTTGCTCCTTGTTTTCTCATTTCTCTTTCCTGAATGATGTTTCTCCATTTGAAATCAGCACTACCGAATAATCGACAGTGCTGATACTAACATTTCTTTTATATGAGCGTATCACATCTTTTATTATAAATGCAATACTCTTTCTTTAATCTCCTGCGTACGTCCCTGATTCCAGAACTGGGTTCCAATGTATCCACAGGTTCTGCGTGCCACATTCATTTTTTCCTGATCTGTGTTGTGGCAGTTCGGGCATTCCCAGATTAATTTGTTGTCCTTTTCGACAATCTGAATCTCTCCGTCATAACCGCATTCCATACAATAATCGCTCTTCGTGTTAAGTTCTGCATACATAATGTTGTCATAAATGTACTGCATAACTGCGATTACAGCTTCTAAGTTATCGTTCATATTTGGAACTTCTACGTAACTGATAGCTCCTCCCGGAGAAAGTTCTTGGAACTGGGATTCGAATTTTAATTTTTCGAAGGCATTCATTTCCTCGGTTACGTGTACATGATAACTGTTGGTAATATAGTTCTTGTCTGTAACACCCGGAACACTTCCAAATCGCTTCTGTAAGCATTTGGCGAACTTGTAGGTGGTAGACTCCAACGGTGTTCCATACAAACTAAAATCAATATTGTGCATTTCTCTCCACTCAGCGCAGGCATCATTCAAGCGATGCATTACCTTTAATGCAAATTCAGTGCCTTCCGGTTCTGTATGAGAAACATTTTTCATATATCTGGTACATTCACACAAGCCGGCATATCCAAGTGAAATCGTTGAATATCCGTTAAATAACAGCTTGTCGATCTTCTCACCTTTTTCCAGACGTGCCAGAGCACCGTTTTGCCAAAGAATTGGTGCTACATCAGACTTGGTTCCAAGCAGACGCTTATGGCGAAGCAGGAGTGCCTGGTGGCAAAGTTCCAGACGTTCATCTAAGATGTGGAAGAACTTCTGCATATCTTTTCCGGAAGAACATGCTACATCTACAAGGTTGATAGTAACAACACCCTGGTTGAATCTTCCGTAGAATTTGCCTTTGCCTTCTTCATCATTGTATACGGTAAGGAAGGAACGGCATCCCATACAAGGATAGCAAAATCCTTTCTTAAGCTGTTTCATTACCTTTTCGGAAATATAATCCGGCACCATACGTTTGGCGGTACATTTGGCAGCAAGCTTTGTCAGCTCAAAGTACTTCGTGCCCTCTTTGATATTATCCTCTTCCAGAACATAAATCAATTTCGGGAATGCCGGTGTTGTATATACACCCTTTTCATTTTTCACGCCAAGAATTCTCTGACGCAAGGTCTCCTCTATGATCATGGCAAGGTCGTCTTTAAGACGTCCGTCTTCCACTTCGTTCAGATACATAAATACGGTAACAAACGGAGCCTGTCCATTGGTTGTCATAAGGGTGGTTACCTGATACTGAATAATCTGAACACCCTGTTTGATTTCGTCCTTTACGCGATCTTCCGCAATCTGATTGATGACTTCTTCCGATACATCCACGCCGGCCTTTGCCATGCGTTCTCTTGTTTCTTTGCGGAACTTTTCACGGCTGACCTGTACAAAAGGTGCAAGGTGAGAAAGAGAAATACTCTGACCACCGTACTGTGAACTTGCAATCTGCGCAATCGCCTGTGTGGCAATATTACAAGCCGTAGAAAAACTCTTTGGTCTTTCAATCATAGTCTCACTGATAACAGTTCCGTTCTGGAGCATATCTTCCAGATTTACCAGACAGCAGTTATGCATATGCTGTGCAAAATAATCCGCATCATGAAAATGAATCAAGCCCTTCTCATGAGCATCTACAATCTCTTTTGGTAAGAGGAAACGTTTGGTAATATCCTTACTAACCTCTCCTGCCATATAGTCTCTTTGCACACTGTTAACAATCGGATTCTTGTTCGAATTCTCCTGCTTCACTTCTTCGTTGTTGCATTCCAGCAGACTTAGAATCTGCTCATCTGTAGAATTCGCTTTACGAATCACTGCTCTTTTATAACGGTAAGTGATGTAATTACGCGCTACGTTAAAAGCGTTCTTCTCCATGATATGATTCTCTACCATATCCTGTACTTCTTCCACGCTCGGTGCACGATTCATCAATTTACATTCTTCCTTCACTGCCTTCACAATCAAATGAATGGTAAGGTCGTTCATCCGCTCCATCTCAGACACACTCTGGTTTGCTTTGCGGATTGCAATCTCTATTTTCTTCTCATCAAATTCATCTTCGATACCACTACGTTTAATTACTTTCACAGTACCCCTCCAAAAATTCTCTTTTCCAAACTAATCTTAATCGAGTAGGCTGACTCCTACTCGGTTTCGCATCTGAACATTCCGCACTTCGTGCTCCATGTTCTTACGACCGGCAAATGGATTTGCATGCAAATGAATTTGCATGCATCCGCTTGCCGGTCTTGTGCTACAAAAAAATATCTCAGCCAATAAAATCCCAGCTGAGATAAATTATACTACATCTAGTGTTCGTGTCAATACGAAACGACAACATTTTGTTGTTAATTTTCGTAAATCCCACTTTAATTTGCTTGCATTTTACAGAAACTCCTTGACCCTTCCTAATATTGTTCTCGCATCCATAATTCCAAGGTCATAGACCGCCTGCAACTTTGCAGGATCGGACTCAATTTTACTTATTGTGATTGGCTGACTCGGACGGATGACAATCACCTTGCCTTCCTTTTCTTTTTGCTTCAAACGTTCTATGGTTCCATTGTACATAATATGTCGTTCCATAATTCTTTTTGCAAACTCCGGATACTTTCGATAGCGAAGCTTTGCCATCCACGCCGGAATCGCTCCCTTTACATAGGTGATGTCTTTGGTAAGTACAACCACCTGCTTTTCGTACCCCATCTTAGCAAATTTTTCGAATGGAATACTGTCTGTAATCGCTCCGTCGAGATGCTGCGAAATAGTTTCTTCACCGGTCATTTCATCTCTTACAGAAAGTGTCACCGGTTTGGATACGAACGGCATAGAGCCGGAAGCACGAATCACGTCCATCTGCGCAAATACATCCGTAATCTGATGATACACCGGCTTACCTGTCTTGATATCCGTCGTCACTGCATAAAATGGTACTTCGGAGTTTGTATACGTTTCATTATCGAACGGATCCAAATCTCTTGGCACCCTCTCGTATGCGTACTCCGTATTTATAATATTGCCTGTTTTAAGCATCGTGCGAAAGCCCATATAGTCCTTATCACCGTTAAAACGCTTGTTATAGCGAATCG
Organism: Lachnospiraceae bacterium; assembly: GCA_024698865.1. Lineage (GTDB taxonomy): Bacteria > Bacillota > Clostridia > Lachnospirales > Lachnospiraceae > JAILQS01. The sequence continues at coordinate 6,436 of JAILQS010000004.1, forward strand.
CTCTCCCTTTTTGTCCGGATAAATAATTTACCCCAAAAATAGCGCCTGCAGAAACTCCGATAATTCCATCAAACGTAATACCTTCGTCCATAAAAACATCCAACACACCAGCTGTATACATACCTTTCATGGCGCCGCCTTCGAGCACTAACCCCGTCTTCATTTGTAATTCACCGTCCTTTATTCTCATAAAACCTATTATACTTTTTTATCGGGCGAACAACAATAACCAATTTGCATAGAAACGAATGATTCACACAATTTAAAGATGCCCTTCTACCTGTCCTCCACACAGAGTGCTCCCCACCCCCACTGTGGATTAGGCAGGCTTTCGGTTCCCCTTTCTCCACTCCCCGGAGAGCGTGCAGGGAGCAAACTTGCATCTTGCACCGATTGCGAATTTTTCTCCATTAACGCCTTTAGTTTTTCACCATACAAATCCGTATCATTTCCCCTTACAATTCCCCACTCCATATAAATTGCCGCACTTCCACTCACAATTGGCGCTGCCACCGATGTACCGCTTGCAACAGAATAATTTCCGCCGGGTGTCGGTGAGATAATATCCACCCCCGGTGCGACCAGTTCCGGTTTTTTGTACTGATTGCCCCATGTAAATCCTCTTCCCGAAAATGAAGCAATCGTGTTTCGATTACTGTCATATGCGCCGACCGTAATAGCTCGTTTGGCTGTAGAAGGAATCGTCAGCGTTTTTTCCTCCACAGGCCGCAAAAATCTTGTAGCCGGTCTGAGTACATTTCCCGCCGGAAGCCAGATTTCAAATTCTCCATTCTTGACTGCAACCGGACGAAGTTGTATTGTCCATATCCCGGGTTGTATGTAATCTCCCACCGGCACAAGAGAAATCGAAACCTCCGAAAGTGAATTAAAAGGCGTTGGTTCCCTTAATAACACATTAACCCTCGTCTCTCCAAGCATTCCTTCATAAATCGGGTTTACGGTCGTAATTGCCGGACTCGTCTGTCCCCCGGGCTCTTTAATTGCAATTTCCATTTCATCCGCGTAATACTTCCATAGTTCAAATGTAAATGCTGTTTGAAAATCCGAGACGGCAATTTCCACCTGTTCGTATAACCCCTCTAACGTCTGCTCGTTCGTTTGCCTTCCGATCCCTTGTCCTTCGAAACCAACCCTTCCGCCGTAATGTCGTCCCATTCCCCCCTCATTGCCACTGCCGATACAAATCACATTCTTCCAGATACCACACACCGTATCAATATAAGTTTCCACCAGGCTGTCACCGGAATGAGAACCAAAATTATTACCAAGACTGATATTGATTGCGATCGGCTGTTGTCTTTCCATCGCCGTACGAACGCAAAAGTCAATCCCCTCCATAAGTTGTGCCGTCTGTGGAAAAGAATCTCCTCTGGAGTTTCCAAGCTTCACAATCAGCAGGTCACAATCCGGCGCAACACCGGCATACCTTCCCTCCGATGCTCTCCCATTTCCACCTGCAAGCCCGGCCACCTGTGTGCCGTGTCCGCTAAGATCCACGGTTGGAATTGCCTCTTCCGGATTTCTCAAGCTTTGATTGATTCTCTCCTGTGCAAAAAACAGGCCCTGATTATATCCTGCCGGAGCCGCCGCCCCTTCGAAACCATCCGCTTCCAAGGACTGGTCCCATATTCCTATGATACGTGTATCACCGTTTTCCCGACGAAAATCCGGGTGTCGATAATCTATGCCCGAATCGATGATTCCAACTATCACACCTGCTCCCGTCAACCGTTCGTCCACAACCCGGTTATTAATGCGTCTAAAAATCCTGTTTCTGGGAATGCAGGAAGCTGCGATGGCATTTTCCACATTGAAAAACAACTGTCTCGGACGCTCCACAAAATCTATGTTTGCCTGTGCAAGAAACGCTTCCACCTGATTGGGCGAAATCGTCACAATTGCGTATCCCCCCAACAAAAAAGTGGCAGACACGCCCTCTGCATTTGTCAGAGAGGACATATCGCCACTATATTTTATAATCAATTCTATCTGTTTTTCCATCAAAATCCCACACGAAATCACGCATTTTTAATAATATACGTTTCCTATCCCAAATATATTCCGGATTGGTTTGGTAGTGTGAAATCTGTGTATGAAAACGTTTTATACTTCAAACAACATATCCGCATAAGAAGGCACCGGCCATAACTCTTTGTCAACGAGCATTTCCAGTTCGTCAATCGGTGCTCTAAGGTCGTTCATTGCAGGCATTACCTTGTCCATAAAGAAATGTGCCTGTTCTTCACCTTCCGCTTTTTCATTTGCCTGACTTGTTACTTCCTCTAACTTCTTCAAAGCAGTTTTGGTCTTTGTAAGCAAAGCGCTTGAAGTTGTAAGTAATTCTGTCTGTACACTTACATCCGCTGCCGGGCATGCACTCTTAACCGCATTGATAGACTCTGCAAGTGAAGTCGTGTGTCTGATAATTGCCGGTATATATTTCTTGCTCGCCATATCAATCATCGTTCTTGCTTCGATATTGATTGCTTTTGCATACGCCTCATAGTTAATCTCTGCACGTGATTCCAACTCAACTTTGGAAAGTACATGGTGTTTTTCAAAAATTTCGATTGTCTTTGGATCAATCAAAGATGGAATTGCATCCACCATGGATTTGACATTTGGAAGGCCACGTCTTTCAGCTTCCTTCGGCCACTCTTCCGAATATCCGTTACCATTGAAAATAACCTGTCTGTGTTCGGTAAATGTCTTCTTAATCAAATCATGAACTGCAGTATCAAAATCTTCTGCCTTTTCGAGCTGATTAGCCATATCTTCCAATACGTCCGCAACGATTGTGTTGAGTACTGTATTTGGTCCGGCTACCGATAAAGAAGACGCTACCATACGGAATTCAAATTTATTTCCGGTAAATGCAAATGGTGACGTACGGTTTCTGTCGGTTGCATCCCTTCTAAAGTCCGGAAGTGTATTAACACCTGTAGTAAGGCGTCCGCCCTGAAGACTGGATTTGGCTTCACCGGTTTCGATTAACTGGTCTACTACGTCTTCTAACTGTTCACCAAGGAATACAGAAATAATCGCCGGTGGTGCTTCATTCGCGCCAAGTCTGTGATCATTTCCCGGATTGGCTGCAGAGAAACGAAGCAATACTGCATTTTCATCTACTGCACGGATAATGGCAGAGAGGAATAATAAGAACTGCACGTTCTCGTGTGGTGTCTTGCCCGGATCCAACAGATTCTTTCCGGTGTTGGTTACAAGCGACCAGTTGTCATGTTTACCGGAGCCATTCACTCCCGCAAACGGTTTCTCATGAAGAAGGCACTCAAGATTGTGACGTTTTGCAACCTTTTTCATAATCTCCATCACAAGCTGATTGTGGTCAGTAGCAATGTTGGCGGTAGAATAAATCGGCGCCATTTCATGCTGTGCCGGTGCCACCTCGTTGTGCTGTGTCTTTGCAAGAATACCGAGTTTCCAGCATTCTTCATTCAATTCTTTCATAAATGCAGCAACACGTTCTTTGATGGTACCAAAATAATGGTCATCCAGTTCCTGACCTTTTGGAGGCATCGCACCAAATAACGTACGACCTGTAAAAATCAAATCTTCACGCTGCAAATATTTGTCTCTGTCTACAAGGAAATATTCCTGCTCTGCACCAACAGAAACAGAAACACTTTCCACATCATTATGTCCAAATAATTTTAAAATACGAACCGCCTGATCATTTACCGCTTCCATGGAACGAAGCAATGGTGTCTTTTTATCCAGTGCCTCTCCTGTATAAGAACAAAACGCCGTTGGAATACATAAGGTAACTCCAATGGCATCTTTCTTCAAAAATGCCGGTGAAGTACAATCCCAGGCAGTATAACCTCTTGCTTCAAAAGTTGCTCTAAGACCACCGGAAGGAAAAGATGACGCATCCGGTTCTCCTTTAATCAACTCTTTGCCGGAGAATTCCATGATTACTCCACCGTCTCCGGTTGGTGTAAGAAAAGCATCATGTTTTTCCGCTGTAGTGCCGGTCATTGGCTGGAACCAATGTGTATAGTGTGTTGCTCCTCTCTCCAGCGCCCATTCCTTCATCGCATGAGCCACTGCACCTGCAATATGTGAATCCAGCTCCAAATCCTTGTCGATGGTTTCCTTCAACTGCTTGTATACAGGTTTTGGAAGACGTTCCCGCATAACACTATCGTTAAACACGTCCTCGGCAAAAATGTCTTCAATTACACTCTTAATCATAATTCTCCACCTTTCAAAAATCCTTTCGTAATGGAATTTTATATTTTTTTATCGAAAAAAGCAACTTATTTAGCATCTTTTTTTGATATATTGATATCCATCTGCTGAAATGGTATTTCTATTCCGTTTTCATCGAACGCCTTTTTAATCTTTTCTAAAAGGCTCCATCTGCAATTCCAATAGTTCTCTGTTAAAGTAATTCCCCTGAAACCTACCATAATTGCACTGTTATCCAGTTTTTTCACAAAAATCTTCACATTTTCCGCGTTCTTTAACAATTCCTCTTCTTTCGCCACCTGCAAAAGTACATTCTTTACCTGTTCCAGATTGGAAGAATAAGCGACCGGTATTTCCAGATCCAATGTTCTTTCCGTCTCTTTTGTCACATTTACAATGCTCATATTGGATAACATTCCGTTCGGTATTACTACCATACAGTTTTCAATCGTGAGCATACGTGTATAGAAAATATCTATTGCACAAACCGTTCCTTCTTTGCCGTCTGCGATGATATAGTCGCCTACCGAAAACGGTTTCATCAGCAAAATGAGAACGCCACCTGCGAAGTTTGCGAGGCTCCCCTGCAATGCCAGACCTACCGTAAGACCGGCAGACCCCAGAATTGCGATTGCAGAACTTGTGGCAATATTCAATATATTTGCAGTTGCAAGAATAAGAACTACGTTAAATACCACCTTTAGTAGTGATAAGAGGAACTTTGAAACACTTTCATCCATTGCAGATTTTTCAAAGGACTTCTTCAGATGTTTCAAAAATATCTTAATTGCTTTGTGACCGATGAAGAAAAATATCAGTGCTACGATAATTCTTCCAAGCACCCCCGGTACTGCATCCAATATACTGCTTATCCATGAATTAATCTGTTCTGTTGTCTTAGAAATGGAAGTTGCAGTTTTGGAAATTACTTCTTCTCCGTTATCCATAATTGTTTCACTTAATAATATCTTTGTCAGTTTCATTGGTCACTCCATCAATTTTTTATTTATTTTTTGGCTGCTTTCTTGGTCGCCTTCGGCTTAGCTGCAGTCGCGTTAGCTACTGCTGCTGTCGCGTTAGCTACTGCTGCTGTCGCGTTAGCTACTGCTGATGTCTTAGCCTTGGTAGCTCCCTTGGTAGCCGTCGCTGTTGTCTTAGTAGCTACAGCCTTAGTAGCAGTTGTCTTCGTCTTAGTTGTTTTCTTTGCTGCAGTTGCGTTAGCTACTGCTGCAGTCGGCTTAGCCTTAGTTGTTTTCTTTGCTACAGTTGCGTTAGCTACTGTTGCAGTCGCGTTAGCTGCAGTCGCGTTAGCTACTGCAGTTGTCGTCTTCGCCTTAGTTGTTTTCTTAGCAGCAGTTGCCTTAGCCACTGCTGCAGTCGGCTTAGCTACTGCTGATGCCTTTGTCTTAGTTGTTTTAACCGCGGTCTTCTTTAACGGCGTGCATTTGAACACACTCATCGCAAGTGGCGGAACTGTAATACTTATGGAATGTTCTCTGCCATCGCATTCAATTTCTTTGGATTGTTTTACTCTGGCATTTACATTGCCCCATCCACCAAAGTCAACGCTGTCGCTGTTAAAGATTTCTTTGTATTTGCCTGCAAATGGAACACCTACTGCAAAGTCTTTGTACACAACCGGCGTAAAGTTAATTACTACGAGTAAGCTTTCCTCCTCTTTCTTCGTTTTACGAAGGAAAGCGATAATGCTGTGGTCTGCATCCAGCTCACTAATCCACTCAAACCCTTCCGGACTGTGATCCAGACTGTATAAGGCTTCGTTATCTTTGTAAAATTTATTCAAAGCACTCACATACTTTTGCATGTTTCTGTGGCTTTCATACTCATCAATCAATTCCCATTCCAGAGATTTCTCCTCATTCCATTCCGCAAACTGTGCGAAATCCTGTCCCATAAAGAGAAGCTTTTTGCCCGGATGGGTCATCATATAACCATAGGCAGCTCTGAGGTTGGCAAATTTCTCATCGTATTCGCCAGGCATCTTGCCAATCATGGAACCCTTTCCATGCACAACCTCATCATGAGATAATACCAGCATATATTTCTCACTGTAAGCGTATACCATACTGAAGGTCAGCTGTCCGTGAGAACCTTTTCTAAACAACGGATCCAGACGCATATATTCAAGGAAATCATTCATCCAGCCCATATTCCATTTATAATCAAATCCCAGACCGTCTTCCTCTACATCACCCGTAATCAACGGCCATGCGGTAGACTCTTCCGCAATAATAAGTGCTCCGTCTTTTCTCTTCTTTGCTTCCGTATTAATTCTCTTTAACAGCTCAATTGCTTCCAGATTCTCATTGCCACCGTACATATTGGCAACCCATTCTCCATCATTCTTACCATAATCCAGATAAAGCATAGAAGCAACTGCATCCATACGAATTCCGTCCGCATGATACTTCTCTAACCAGAACATTGCACTGGAAACAAGGAAATCAATAACTTCCGGTCTTCCGTAATTGAAAATCAACGTTCCCCAATGCGGATGAGCTCCCTGACGTTCATCCAGATGTTCGTACAGGCAGGTTCCGTCAAATGCAGAAAGTCCAAACGTATCTCTTGGGAAATGCGCCGGTACCCAGTCAAGAATTACACCGATATTTTTGCTGTGCATATAATTCATAAAATAAGCAAAATCATCCGGCGTTCCATATCTTGCCGTCACTGAAAAATAACCGGTTACCTGATATCCCCAGGATGCATCAAACGGATGCTCCATAATCGGCATCAGTTCAATATGTGTATAATTCATTTTCTTAACATAATCAGCAAGCATCGGTGCCAGTTCGCGGTAGTTATAGAAAGAATCTTTCTCGTCCACACCCTCAATCACCGGTTTTTTGAAAGAACCCAAATGTACTTCATAAATGGAAACCGGCTCTTTCTTAATATCCCTCTTGGCTCTTGCCTTCATATATGTATCATCTGACCAGCGGAATGTGTCAATGTCCCAGACGCGACTTGCATTGCCCGGACGAAGTTCGCTGCTCGTTGCATACGGATCTGCTTTCAGATAAACAAGTCCGCCTTTTGCCTTGATTTCAAATTTGTATAAATCGCCAACCTTTGCCTCAGGAACAAACAATTCAAAAATGCCGCTTCCATCCAGACGATGCATCTGGAATACACGACCATCCCAGTTACAAAAGTCACCTACGACGCTGACTCTCATGGCATATGGTGCCCATACAGCAAAATGAACTCCGGATACCCCTCGTATTGTCCTTGGATGCGCTCCCAGAATCTTATACGCCTTGTAATCAACTCCTTCGCTGAAACGAAGTTCCTGATCCGGCGTAATCTGGCATCCAAACGAATACGGGTCATGGAATTCTTTTTCTCCATCTTCTGTTTTTTCAATTAATGTATATTCAGGAACCGTTTTTCTTGGAATCAATGTGGCAAAGAAACCTTCCTCGCTTTCCAAAACCATCGGATATTCCTTATTTGTCTTTGCTAATTTCACTGTAAGAGAGGTTGCTCTTGGACGAAATGCCTGAATCAAAATTCCTTCTTCCGTCTTCTGGGGTCCCAGATAATCAAAAGGCTTATATTCCTCTGCATATACAACGCCCTCCATACGTCCCCAATCCATCATGTCATACAGTGTTGCTTCTAAATTACCCATAACTTCCTCCATTCTGAAACAGCCAAAATCCCCTTACTTCATTTTCTTTGTCTGTTTTCTTTCCTTTTTACTTTCTAAATAGCCTTCTCGTACCAGTTTTCTTTCCCTTTTTCGTTCCAAGCGCTCTGCACGTCTTTGCATAGAAATATAACTTTTTTCAATCTGCACCTTATGCATCGCTTTTTTATCGAGCTCGTAACGGTGAAGTGCCAACAGGGAAACCAGCCACCCCAGTATAGGAACTCCACAATATAAAAATAATATAGTCCACTTAAGAGTTGGTGTCAATGGGTCTGACACTTGTGGAAATGTGCCACCAAAGCCCACTATCAGCAGCACCAGTCCGACAAATGCAGTCCCCAGTGCTGCAAAAGCCTTGTCCACAAAAGAAAACAACGCTCCCATAATGCCGGGCACGTAGTGTCCGCTGCGTGTCACTTCATAGTCCGAACAGTCCGCAATCATCGGCACAACCATGTTATTTGTCACCGATTTACAGCCGTTCAAAAGTACAAACACCACAAAAAACAATATAGAAACTGTATTTGGCAAATAAAGCCCGTACCGTATCTGATTGACATCCGGTCGTAATAAAACAAACGCCATCAAAACCTGAAAAAATATCGCAAGTTCCGTAAATATTACAAGCGCTCTTTTCTGTCCCCATTTTTGCGCCACACGTATTCCTCCGGTCACAACGACTAATGTCGGAATTGCCGTTATAATACCAATCAGACCTGCCAACACATAATTATTCATCATTACCCCAAACAACATAACTCCGACTGCCGTGTGGCTATATACCGTAGCAGCAAACCTGTCCACACTGTTTGCAAATATAAGATTTCTAAGAGGCCGGTTGTTGCGCATAATATCTACATACTGTTTGAGTTTTACTTTCTCGTAAACGGCATCTCCCACAAAAAACTCTTTGCGGTCCTTCTCCCAGATTCCGAGCATTGCAAGCAATGTACAGACAAATGACAGTGTCACTACAAACCAGACCAGTTGAAAATAAACCATAAAATTGGTAAAGCCATCATACTTTGGCACCAGATATGCAGACACCAACAGAGCAACTCCACCGTAGGAAGCCATAATATACAATGAGTCAAAGTAGGTGCAAACCGGTCTTTGCACCGGATTATCCGTAATAACGGTCTGACCGGACTTTCCAACAACGGTCTGAAAAGTATAACCGATTACAAATACCGCATATATAAATATAAAATACGGAAGACGTACCACCTCCGGAATATGGTGTGTTGTCAAAAATAAAAGCAGACAGCTGCCTGCCATCATAAGATTTCCCATGAACATAAACGGACGAAATTTACCAAATCGTCCGTTCATCCGATCCAGCAAAAAGCCGGCTACCGGGTCCGTTATTCCATCAAATACGCTCATCGCCGTGACAAGCATCGTGATTAAAATAGCGGCAAATCCGGCGATACTGTTTGCGTAATACGAAACGTATGCCATCATTGCCAGATATAAATTTGTCGCGGCATTGTTTAACGAAAACAATCCTATTTGCCAGAGCCGCGCGTTGTTGTACTTTTCTTCCATTTACATACATCCTTCTATTAATACGCTGTTTTATTCTTCTTATCTTTTCAGGAAAACTGCCGGTGAATACAGGAATCCCTGATAGTGGTCACATCCGATTTCATGCAATATACTTCGTTTTTCTTCCGAGTCAACAAATTCTGCAATCACTTTTAAATCCAATGACTTGGCAAGCTGACATATGGAAAGAATAATATCCCTGGAATTATCATAGGTGGCAAGTCCATTTACAATGGAACCGTCCAGCTTAATAATATCAAACAAATCTTCCTGTAAGTAGTGCACCGAAGTCTGTCCCATGGAGAAATCATCAATTGCAAGCAAAAATCCCAACTCACGCAGTGTCCTAAGCGCCTGCATCGTCTCTTCACTAAAGGATATTGCAGCCTGTTCCGTTACTTCAATACATATATTTTTCTCCTTGATAGCATATCGCTCACTGAGTTTTTTACAAAAATCGATAAATCGCTGTGTAACAACCGTTGTTCCGGTTACATTTACGGACACTTTGATCCCCTCGCCAAATTCAGCAGTCACGCTTTCCTGCTCTATAAGAACTTTTTCTACGATTTTTTCTTCCAGTTCTGCCAGGAAGCCGCCCTCCTCTGCCATTTTAATTACAAGTGGAGGATATAACAGATCAAGCACCGGATGTTTCCATCGAAGCAGCGCCTCCACACCGATGCAATGTCCATCATAATGGTACTGCGGCTGATATGCCAGAACAATCTGTTTGTTCATTCCATAGCGCAAATCATTGCACAAATCTTTGGCAAAATCGCCGTACACATTACTTAACTCCGTCAAACGAACAGAGCCAAGTGTTGCCTCATTTTCTTTATAATATTTCATAAAAGCATCGTAGTTGCGTGTCGCCTCTTCCAACGCCTTATTATCCAATCTCTTAACAAACGGCGTATAAATCAAAACACCAAGAATTACATTTAGCAATTGCAGTAAGGCACCGGCAATTGACCCGGTAGCACGAAATCCTCCAAGTAAAATCGGCGTCGTCCACGCAACCTCCGTAATCACTTTTGGCACAAGTCCCAGCGCAATAGCGGCGTACGAAACCGAATAACATACCAATGGTGTTAGCAAAAACGGAATCAGCATTGTCGTGTTAAATATGATAGGCAGTCCAAATACCATAAGCTCATTAATATTAAAACACATTGGCAATGCCGCAGTAAGTCCCAGTCCTTTTCTTACACGACTTTTTGAGAAAAGCAAAAGTGCAATCAGCAGACAGATGGTCGTTCCACAGCCACCCATTAATACAAAGCAGTCAAAGAACTCTTTGGTCAGAATGTTTCTTGGCATAGCACCAATCGTTACCGCTGCCTTATTGGCTGCCACACCCGGAACAAAGTAGGTCTGCATAACGCCCTCGAGGGTGTCGTTTCCGTGCACACCAAAAAACCACAAAACGGAAGAAATCAGAACAAACAGAAAACCTTTGAAAAATCCTGCTTCTCCCAGGCCGTCAGCCCCAATTGAACCGGAGCCGTATGAGAACAGCGCATTAAACATATTTATGAGCAAGGTTCGAAATGAATCTACGTCAAATACGCGAATAATAAGTGTATTTATCAGTGCAAAGAAAAATGTTACGCACGCAATCGGAAAAAGCGTGGATAACATCTTGTTCATTTCCCGGTTGGCACCAATCAAAAAGAGATTCTTTTTGCGTTTCTCCAAAAAAAGTGAAATTCTGAAATACAGCGTGGATGCCCCAAGACCAGTTATAATCGCAAGAAACATTGACTTTGCTCCGGTCTGGTCAAGTCCAAAGTGAGGCAGATAACAACCTGCCAGTATGAAAAAAGAAACGATGGACGAAAGGATTGCTCCTCCTTTTACGGTTTTATGACTCCCCTTTAATTTCATATAGGCCCTACTGATGGAATAGGTCATATAAACAGACAGCACTCCAAAAGTAGCACCGTATATCACCTCAAAGAATCGATACAGCGCCCCGTTCAAGAAATTTGACATGAATTGCTGATACGCCTCCACCGGAAATGTCCGCACTACCAGTGCAAGTGCTCCAATTAATACAATGGGCGTAATATGAATCAGACCGTTTTGAACGGCGCGAACAATCGTAAGATTTTCAATCCTTCGCATTATCTTTCTAACTTTATCTTTCATCTGCTGCATTTCCTCCGTCCTGCTCTTTTTCTCTATTTCTTTCCACGTAGGGATTATACTTAAAGAATATATATATCCTATTATCGCTCAAAACTCTTGTGTATTCAACAAAAAGTATTACGTAGGCGTTTTTCAATTAAAAATCACCGTCTGATTATTATGGGGCCAGACAGCCTCTCTATAACCAGACAGTGATTTTATATATTGTCTTTCGTATATGTTCTATTTTACGGTAACTTTAACAGCTGCACTAAATCCGTTTTGTGCGTATGCATATACCACGCATTTTCCTTTTTTCTTGGCGGTAATTACACCTTTGCCATTTACGGTTGCAACAGTTTTATCTGAAGATTCATAATGAATTTTACGATGTCTGCTTACCTTAAGTTTTTTGGATTCCGGCACTGCTTTGGCGCCAAGTTTAAAGGTTTTCTTCACGGCAAGTGTTACTTTATTTTTCTTTGCTTTGGTTGTAACCTTTTTGTCGTTTCCTTTTTTGCCCTTCTTTGTAGCAATATGAACTACTTTCGAAGTAGTAATTACTTTATTCTTTTTGTCAAATGCAATAACCATAAACTTGTAGTAGGTTCCTTTTTTGACTTTCTTTTTGAGAATCTTTTTATAGTTTGCAGAGGTTGATTTTGTTGTCGTCAGTTTTTTCAAACGATTCTTTGTTCCACATTCATTGCCATATACCACATATTTGGCTGCACCTTTTATCTTTTTCCAACTGATTTTCACAGATTTGGCAGTAACTTTGGACTGCTTTAACTGTAAAAGATAAAATACGGAACCTTCCGGATCAGACTCTTTTGCCCAGGAAGTCGCTGCTTTATCTGCATCTGCCTCATCTGCGCCTTCCTCAAAAGCACTTGCCGGTGCAAAAGAACCATCTGTATCTTCCTTGTCACTCAACACTTTTGTAGTATTCGCAGCTTTTGCGGGGTCGTTCTCGTAAACAAGCGTCACGATATTGGAGGCTTGTCCGCTTGGATTTCTTTGCTCAATATAATTCGCGATATCACTTTCTCTAACAACATACGCTGTTACGTCCGGATAAATTTCACCGGCATCATTTCTTCCAAAACCGTAATTATAATTAACCGGTCCATTTCCAATTGGGAAATTCGCCAATCTGAAAATCTTTAGTTTTGGACAATTCACAAAAACAGAATCTTCCATATATGTAATACCGCTACCGATTATAACTTCCTCCAGATTGGAACATCCGTAAAATGCTTTTTCCAAAATTGCACCATAAGCATTCGGAATAATCACTTTTTTGAGTGTTGTATTTCCTTCAAATGCACTTTTTCCGACAACAAATTCTCCCGTGTATGTCTTTCCATTATACTCGATTGCCGTAGGAAGTGTAAGTTCCTGTGCACTTCCCGTGTACTTCAAAATCCAAATCGATGTAGTGCTTCCTTCATCATATATTTTGATATCATATCCTCCGACAGACACATCGATTTCTGCTGCTTTTGCTGTATTTGCCTTAAATCCGATCACTGACAGGCAAACAACCATTGCAAACAATAACCCCATTACTTTACGTAAACCTTTTTTCATAAGTAACTCCTTTCTTATCCTATAATTTTATACCTTCTTATCTATTATAACAGAAATCACTTCTGCTTATTTTTTTATTTTTATTTTCTTCTTGTATACCGGAGAACACGCACCGTAGGTTTTGTTACCTTTCGTAAACAGCGATACCTTCGTATTCTTTCCGATTGCTTTGCCCGTTATGGTAAATGTTGCCGTATAGGATTTCTTATTTCCCTTGACATACCGGTACGATGGAGAATCTCCATTGGCGTGTATGTACATTCCGGCAATTCCCGGTTTCTTTTTCATTTTTACCGTAACCTTATAGGTGGTTTTGTAAATCCAGTACCCTTTGTGTACTAATACGATCCCCTTATAAAGTGGTTTTACCCAGACCTTCTTGATCTTTGCCTTTGAAGCTGTAATCGATTGGACTGCCGGTTTTGCTTTGGGTCCGGTCTTTACTGTAATCTCTTTTGAAAACGGTCCAACCATATAATATTTTTTTCCACCATAAGTAACCTGTTTTAGATAAAATGCACGACATACGTATTTGGTGTCTGGCGAAAGCTTGGTAATTGCTTTTGCTACAACAGGCGAAAACGGTCCGTATAACGCAGCATTATTCCAGGAATCCTTTTGTGTCTTTACCTGCAGATAATAGTCATATATATGATTGTTATAATTCGGTGTGTTAAAAGCCATTTTCTTAGGCTCCGTTGTAAAATAAGATGCCTTTAAGGATGCTGTATCGTAAATAGCTGTTGGAAATGCCTTTGGATAAGTGATTTCTTTCCCGTTACTCATCCTTGCACTTAAGTTATGATAACCGATATCGTACTTCTTCGTATCAAATGTTTTCTTAAAACTCTTACCACTGAGCGTACAAACCACTTTAAAATCATCCACCCGAAGTTCGGTAAATTCTGCTGATTCCGTTGTTGTTCCGGTTACTGTGGCGATTCCCTTCTTATCAATGGAAATATCGATGCTGCTCTTTTGAGAAGAATCTTTCGGCGTACCGGTTTCAGAGGATGAAGCGGCCTTAACCGTATAACTATCCGTATTATTGTTGAAATTGATATCGTTGTAAACTCCTATTACATAGAAGGTATATTGTTTACCTACGTCCTCTGGTCGCACAATAATATCAAAGCTCACCGTTGAAGTATTAAAAACAGGGATGAGTTTCTCCCCTTCGTCAGATGTACCCTTTCTGACTGACCAGTAAACCTCCATATCCTCACTTAGAGAATACGCCTCTGTAAATCCTTCTATACTCTTTTCCAAATCGTCAATGCTTACGGAAAGGGTCGTTCCTACGGTTACAGTCCCATCACTGTTAACACCTTTTACCATATTAGGAACAAAATCGTAACCACCTCCCGCACTTGCCGGCTGATTAATTGCAAATATACTAAGCAGCATCACAAAAAGTACGAAAGCCATACACCTGGCCACATTACATTTTTTCACCATAAGGTTACCTCTCTCTCTTTTAACTGAAAAATAAAAGTTGTATGCCACAATATTCAAGCAACATACAACTTTACTATATTATATTTTGACAGTCCAAACAACCAACCAAAGTATGAATAGTACCATTTTCCTACAGCATATTCTTCTCAAAAATTTCTTTTTGCTGTTTTTTAACTTTAGCAGCATATTTCTTAGGTACTTTGATTTTCTTATAGGTATAGGTATGTACTGCCTTATAATCCACATACGCCTGACTACCATACGTTGTTGTTTCTACTTTCTTAAGAACACGGTCTTTCTTATAAGTATATTCTATTGTCAAAACAGACTGTGAAGATATTTCTTCGTCATTAACCCATTCTAATGTTTCTTTAATTGGATTCCCTTTTTTATCATATTTATAGGAAAGTTTCATCGCTTCAGCTGACTCGTCATCTTTCGCCGTGATACTAAGAACCTGTCCCTTTTTATTATATTTGTATGCAATAAACTCTTTTTTCTTCGTTTCGCCATTGTCCTTTATATATTCCTCTTTGGTCAAACGATTCTTTTTGTCATAGGTGCACTTCATGGTAGTTGTGGCGCTTTCTGACTTTTCAACGCTTTTCTTTAAACGTCCTTTTTTGTCATATGTATTGGTTGTGACTGTTTTTTCTAATGAATCATAACCTTTCTTTGGTGTCTCAACGATTTTTATCAACCGGGTACCTTTATAAGTGTATGCAGAAGTGCTTAGAGCGGAAACTCCCTTCTTAACAAATCCGTTTTTATTGTAAGTATATTTATAATACTCACTCGTTTCGGCATCATCATCCACTTCATGCTTTGTTATGACATAAACGCTCACCTTTTTCTCTTTTTTCTTGGCTGCTTCCGTAGGTGCTGTCGTGACTAAAAGCCCCAAAATCATACACATCACCATAAATAAAGCATTCACTCTTGTGTAAACCTTTTTCATCATTTTGCACACTCCTTTTCCTTTTGCTATGATACAAGAAAAAATGTCGCTTGTGACACTCTCCTTGCGTGGCGATTTGTAAAAGTAACAATAAAAAAGCAAAGGAGTTCTCCTTGCATAAGGAGAGCCCCTCGATAATTTAAATTGTATTTCCGCCTCTATGCACATTATAACACAAAGGGAGACTTTTTCAAAATGTTATTTAGTCTAGCAATCCTCTACTACCTGAAAAATATAAAATTTCAGGTAGTAACTCTCATCCGCAGCCCACAGAATCGGATGATCCGGTGACTGTGTTCTGTACTCAACCTGACGTAATCGCTTATGCACACTCTTTGCAGCTTGTGCGATTGTTTCGGTAAACAACTCCGGCGTCATAAAGTGCGAACAACTGCAGGTTGCAAAGTATCCGCCGTCTTTTACAAGTTTAAGTCCCTTGCGGTTGATTTCACGATACCCTTTTACTGCATTCTTCACCGAATTGCGGGACTTTGTAAACGCCGGTGGATCAAGTATGACTACATCAAAGAGCTCGCCTTCTTCCACAAGTCTTGGCAGAAGTTCAAAGACATCTTCGCACCGGAATTTTACGGTCTCACTAAGTCCATTTAGTTCTGCATTTTCTCTTGCCTGTTCCACCGCAAGTTCCGAGGCATCGACGCCAAGTACGCTTTTGGCACCGGCAACTCCTGCATTTAAAGCAAAGGATCCGGTGTGGGTAAAGCAATCCAATACTTTGGCATCCTTGCAAAAACGTTGCATGGCAAGTCGGTTGTATTTCTGATCCAGAAAAAAACCTGTCTTTTGACCATCTTTTACATCTACCATGTATTTTACTCCATTTTCAACAATCGGAACTTTCGTGTCAAACTCATCACCGATAAATCCTTTGATACGCTCCATACCTTCCCGCAAACGAACTTTTGCATCGCTTCGTTCGTAGATTCCCCGTACTGTAATTCCATCCTCCAAAAGTACCTTTTTGAGTGCCTTTAGAATCTGTGGTTTCAAACGGTCGATTCCAAGCGCTAATGACTCTACAACAAGCACATCTTCAAATTTATCTACCACAAGTCCCGGTAGAAAATCTGCTTCCCCAAAAATCACGCGGCAGCTGGAAGTATCAACCGTTTTCTTACGATACTCCCACGCATTACGTACCCTTTTTTCGATAAATGCATCATCAATCTGTGCGTTCACATTACGCGACAGCATACGTACCGTAATTTTGGATTTTTTATTTATAAAACCAATTCCCATTGGATAACCGTCAAAATCGTGTACCTCTACCAGTTCTCCGTCTGTAATTTCTGTATTCAGATTGTCTATTTCACTGTCATAAATCCACGCCCCACCTGCTTTCAGGCTACGTCCTTTTCCTTTGATTAATGTAACAACCTTTAAATTATCCATCGTATTTCTCCATTTCTATCTATGTGTGTTACTGTTTACATCCGGTTACAACACATACGTTACTTTCTTCTGATAGCACTAAGTCTACCAAAGAAATCTGCTTTTTTCAAATCCGCAAAGACATCTTTCATTTGATTGCCATTTTTCATCCGTTGCATACTTTCCATTTCTTTTTCCAATACTAAATAAAAAACGGAGGAGCCTTATGAATCAATTTTCCTTTCTCAAAAAATGTATCAAATGTTTTCTTCTGTGCGGTGCCATCGGTTGGCTTTTAGAATGTTTCTGGACCGGTCTTTACTCCACTTTCCAGAACCATAACTACAAGTTTTTATGTAAAACTTCTTTCTGGATGTTTCCCATCTACGGTATGGCTGCAATTATACTTCCCTTTAGCAGGTATTTAAAAAAATATTCATTCCTCCTGCGTGGTTTTATTTATACGATTCTGATTTATATTGCAGAATTTACTACCGGTTCCTTATTGCGAAAATGGAACGTCTGCCCGTGGGATTATAGCAATGCACCATTTCATATTCTTGGTCTTATTCGTCCGGACTATGCTCCACTTTGGTTTTTCGTCGGTCTTATGTACGAAAAGGTACTTTCCTGTTATAATGATTTCGGACAGAAAGAATCTGTAACTCCACTTAAAAAGAAAAACAAAATTTCCGGGGAGGGCTCAAATGCTTAAAAGAATTTATCTGTACACCCGACTGGTCAATCCTTCCGAGGCAGATATGAAACATCTGTATTCTATTTGTAACGACCACAAGATATCATTGCAATCAATCACCGTTCCTAAAGAGATTGTACAAAACTCCTCTGATTCGCTGATTATTTGCGATGCTCCAAGTGAAATCTCTCTCTTAAAACAATATCATATACCACTAATTTATCTGAACCGGGGCACAAACATTTTTGGCGCTGACTTGGAAACGGACACGTTGCAGGCGTTAGATTATGACACCTTGCAAAAAGTATACCATCGCTTCTTTCACCTGCCTCTTGTCATCGGCAAACGAAAGCTTGGTAAAGCGGCAACCGCCAACACTAACCAACAGCTTATTTTAAGAGAGCTCACAGAAGAGGACTATGAAAATGTGTGCGCAGTTCTGAATACAACAACCGAACGTTTTGTACGTTTTGATCAAAAGGATGATTATCTTTCCTATATTAACCAGACCTACGCCTTCTATGACTATGGATTGTTTGGTGTTTTTTTGAGTGATACAGATAAAACGGAATGTTTCATCGGTCTTTGCGGTTTTTCGGCAACGACGCATCCGGAGTTAGATGGTGACTTGTGTTTTTCTGCTGCTATAAATGCGCTGTTAGAAAACTCCTATCTTGAGTTATCCTATCTCATTGCTCCAGACAAGCAGCGTAACGGATATGGCAAAAAGGCGATTTCCATTGCACTAAGGTATGCTGCCAAAACACTTCATGTACCCGGTGTATTCACTATTATAAAAGACAGTAATCCGGCTTCACTTAAACTTGCCGAAGCTTTTGCAATGAAAGCTTCGAGAAAAACATCACTAAACTATTCTTTGTATACTTATGACTTTCTAAAAGAAAACGAACGGATTGCAAATGCTGTATCTAACGTCATCGCACATAATAACGAGCATCCGGATACTTCTGTGTACTTCAAAGTATATGATAAAAAATAAAAAGAGCCTGTAGAAGGTGCTCTTTTTATTTGTTTTTCGAACTTGCTCCAGTACATAAACTGTCTACCGTCACATATATTTTTCTTTCCCTTTTCCTTTTTTTTGTGCTATACTTTCGTGCTTGGAAGGGGGAATTGTATGCTTCAGATAGAAATGCCGAAACCAGATCCAAGTCTGAGTCCGGAAAAGATTGAAGAACTGAGGGAAGAATACAAAAGGCTAACAGACAAGGGGCTAGAATATTTTGACCGCATTGAAGCAGGGCTTGTCACACATCTTGAGGTTTCCTATAAGATTCGGGAAATCTGGATAAAAAGTATCGAAATTAAGAAAAAGCTTGGGATATAGAGGTCTTTAAAAAAAATAACCGCCAAGGCAAGTGGCGGTTATTTTCTGTTCCAATCGGTTTGCTACCGTTCAAAATCATTATAGCTGCGTCTTTTCTTTTTTGAGCGTAGGTTTTGGTCTGTCTCTTTTTTCTCAACATACATACTGATTGATTTTCCTCGCTGAAAGTCCCTGAACAGTTCTATTTTTGTTTGATAATTTTTGAGTATTATGTCGCATTTTTCCTCCGGGATACCCGATTGGCGATAAAAATCTTTAACGGTTATCGGTTTCGGAAGACAATCCATATGGAATGTATCTTTGTTTTGGATATTTTTTAGCATACGTTCTTCGGCAGTATAAAAAGAGGTGATTGGACGTTCCAAGATTGTTGCTCGATTATAAATAATGTTTTCATCATAAAACATACTGTTGCCGTTATCAAATATTGGAGCGACATCTATAAGTTTTAAAGTGTCGGCATCTCTTAGTACACCGAAATTTGATAAGTGACGGTCTACATTGCTGATCACAAAATCTAAAGATGTTTGATAATCCATAAACGATACAATTTTTTCTCGTGATAATCCGTTTTTCTCACATATCTCAATATAACTTTGGTAGCCGGATATGTCATTTGCTTTCTTTTCACTGCTTAATACCTCATAGGCAGGTATAAGCTCAACATTTTCAGTTGTGAAAGAATAGCAATGAGCTTCTAATTTTAATCCATTTTTTACTGCTTTGTAAGGTACATAAGGAATCTCCGTGTTCTGAAGGTCGTTTATAAATGTAGCGAAGGCTTCGTTTATGGATTGCTGTCCATAGTAAGATTCGCTCTCTTTTACCAATTTTGGCACATCACTGCTAAAATCCCAGTATTTTTCTAATTGCCCGCCTAAAGAAGCGTTTGCATCATATGAGGAATCATTGTGGTAAGTTAATACCATATCTTTTTGTGATAGATTCCACAATTTTACTTCATCCCATTTCAGATCCATGTCTATAGGGCATATCCAGTAGCAATCATTTATACTTAATGCAAGATTTTTAGCAAGATACGCTTCGCTTGTTTCAAACCCCGCTCGCCGAATGACATCCATCATGCTTTTCCGGGAAGACGGAACTGCTCTGTTTTTCCACCATATTTTCATTTTGGTTGTATCGGCTTTGCTTAAGTATGGCATCAATGCAGGCTCTATAATTTTAACCGCATCTAATCCACCAACTTCGTTCAGTAAAAGTGTTGCACAAAAATCGTCTTTATGCATTAATTTGTAAATGCTCATTCCTCTCACCTGCTCGTTCTAATAAGATTCTCTGTTATTTGATCTAGTTCTTTTTCTTTTAGATGTCGGTCAATTAGCATTTCTGCAAATAGATTTGCGTATTTAACCATTCTGGGATTGATAAATTTTTCTTCCGCATCAAGTGTAGTATCTTCGTCTTTTAAATATATCGTCATTTTCTGGAGGGCGTTATCCTTCTTCCATGTATAGTGAATATCTCTGTACTTGCCTTCTTTTCCGTCGAAGTAGAAAATGGGATTCAGAACGTTTTCTGTTTGTTCGTTTAGGTATACTGCTATTTTTTGTACTGTTTCAGCGCTACATTTGTTGATGTTTGTCTTTTGGCTTACTATCTCACGTACTGTTGTATAGGGTATTCCGGTATCTTTGGAAAGGCGATACGCTGTTATGCCTTTCTCGCTTAAAATGTGAAGAAGTTTTTCATTCATAAAAATCACCTCTACTTATATTATAACGGAATACCGTTATAATATCAATGAAGACATTGGAAAAGTCACAAACTCTTCTTTCACTGCTCTCTCGTTCTTTCTTTTTAGAACAAATATCTTGCGTTTTCCCCAAAAATTTGCTATCGCAAAATCGGCGATTTACCATATGAGATTTTTTTACTTTGAAATCTTATATATTGTAGATGTACCAATATTCAAGTCCTGTAGCCGGGAACTTCGGTCATGTAATTTTTTCTGTGTTTGGGTTAGTTAAAGTAATGTATAATTTAAACTCAGGGGAAATCCAAGAAGCAAACCCTGTCGTAAGTGGACGGGCAGATAAGCGCAATATGAAGCCTAAATCAGCAGTATGGTTTGTTTACAGAGTTGCATAATCCGACTCATCAAATTTGATGAGTCAAAACCCTTATTTAAGGTCGGCTGAATGAATCCAACTCTAACACTATGCTCTGATACTGAAAGATAATAAGACCTACCAAACAGATTTCTCTGCTGATAGGTCTTTGTTTGTTTTTGACTGCCTTAACTGAATAGACTTCTTGAATATCAATGTTGATTTTGTAAGTTAAGATGTTGCAACAGTCTTAACTAATTAGCATTGGTAGAAACAACTGCTTCTTCGTATAGCGTTGTTCCCTGCAGACTCTTGTTTTTTAATTCCTATTTATTCTTATTGTTTGATTGCGCTTTTGTATTGCCATTGGTGTTGCTATCTGTTGCACTGTTGTTTGCACCATTTGTGCTGTCATTTGATGAATTGCCGGTAGTATCGTCAGTTACATCATCCATAATTTCACCGGTTAACGAATCGTTGTTGCCGTTGGTTCCTCCGCTACCGTTGGTTCCTCCGTTGTCGTTGGTTGCTCCACTACCGCTGGTTGCTCCGCTACCGTTGGTTGCTCCGCTACCATTGCCCCCATTCGTTCCGCCATTGGTCTCACCGCTCGTTCCACCGGTAGCACCACTATCCATTCCGCTGGAACTATCTCCTGTAGCACCGTTACCGTTACCCGAATCCGGCGTCTGTTGTGTAGTATCTTTTTTGCCGGAGGTGGAAGAATTATTATTGTTATTTCCTAACCCACATCCCATCATCCATACACATGTAAAACAGCAAAGCGCTGTAAGTACACAAAATCTCATAATTTTGTGATGTTTCATATTCTTTTTCATGGAATACTCCTCCTAAATAATATTTTCAAAAGTAGTATTCCACATTTTTCTTTTTTTATTCTAAAGATTAAAAACCGCTCCGGTTTCGGCAAGCTGACATCTTCCACCCAGCGACTGTTTGATATACGAAATAGCTTCCAGGCCGGTACAATGAAGTGGAATCACGATTCCTGGATTAATCTCCTTCAGCGCCTCCACAGTCTTTTCAATCCGCTCTTTATCGGCTCTAAGCAAATGCATTCCCGCCATAACCATATAAATCGGTTCCTCCTTAAACACACGTTTTACATGGTTGAGACTATTGATTATGCCGCAATGACTGCAACCGGAGAATACAAATAATCCTCCGTTTTCCCGGATAATCAACATCTGCTCATCCCGCATATCATCTGCAAGATACTTTCCGTCCTTGAGGACAAAAAAAGAGGCCTCTCTTTTTTCAAAACTATTATTCATCGGTATATTTCCGAGCAGGAAGACATTTTGAAAAATCTCAGTCAACGGTTTCTCTATCTGATGCAGTTCTTTAATATCCTCCGGATTCCACGCAATTCCGGTATTGCGATATAACGTTTTATCCTTGTTGGCAGAAACCTTCTCTGTGAACGCTTCCTTCCGCACATAAACAGGCGGGCATTTTACATCCTGACGCAACAGATAATTCATCCCGCCACAATGATCATAGTGCCCATGACTTAATACAATCGCATCCACATTTGCCATACTGCATTTCATCACAATTCCATTTTGAAAAAATACACCCGATTGTCCAACATCGAATACAATCGTTTTTTCGTTCGTTTCAATTCGAATTGACAGACCATGCTCTGCCACCAATCCCCTTTTATAAACAATATTATCATTTAATACACTTATTCTCATAATAACCCCTATCCTGCGTGTATTGTTTCGTTCCATCCATTATTATACCGAAAAAATTCTCAAAAAAAAATACGATATTTATCTTGTTTTCCACGACAATTATTAGTATAATAATCTTTGGTTGAAAAATGCTCTCGTAGCGCAGTTGGTAGCGCAACTGATTCGTAATCAGTAGGTCGTCGGTTCAAGTCCGATCGAGAGCTTTTTCTTTTTTTATTTGTCGAAAATTTTATCCTTTCCCTCTTTGGTGAACATGATTCCATTTTCTATCGCCCCACTCGGGCAGATGTCTTTGCATTTACCACATCGTATACACTCAAAACCATCGAGTTCTTTGATTGGATTTACCTCCATTGGACAAACCGATTCGCATTTCCCGCAATCCACACATTTCTCATGATTATACGTCATCTGATAAAAACTAAATCTGTTAAATAATGCGTAAAATGCACCCAATGGGCAAAAATATCGGCAAAAGAAGCGCGGAATCGTCATTGCTCCTACGATTACAAACAAAAGCACTCCAAACTTCCACGTAAATAATGCTCCCAACAATCCCCGTAGCCTGCTGTCCGGTATTGCAAGAAACACCCCGCCTTCAAGCGTTCCTGCGGGACAGATATATTTGCAAAACCACGGTGTAGAAATTCCATAGCGATCCACTGCCATAAGCGGTAATAGCACGACAAACAAAAGTAATAGAACGTACTTCATTCCCCGAAGTATGCGATCAACCCTTTGAGGAAGCCGGATTTTGGGCACCGGTATTTTATGTAATATATCCTGTAAAAACCCAAACGGGCATACAAATCCACATAACAATCTTCCAAAAAGCACACCAAACAACATAAGCGTTCCAAGCACATAAAACGGAAACGGTTTTTTCTTATCTCCCAGTGCTGCCTGCATTGCCCCCACCGGACACGCGCCAAGCGCTCCCGGACACGAATAGCAATTCAACACCGGAACGCAAACTCCTTTCGTCTGTCCGGTGAATATCTGACCTTTCCAAAAGCCTCTTGCATATCCGTTTAAGAATGCAGCAAAACCAAGCTGAATCAAGGAACGTATGCGTCCGTTCTTTTTCAACCGATTCCTATGCATTGCAAACATATCCTCACCGCCTTTTGCATCACTGTATGATATTGTCCAATGGTGATACCAATCACTATAAAACTGACCCCAAGTAGCAAAACAATGTATTTGAGTTTTCCAATCATTTGATTCCTTCCTTACCCATAGCCTCTAATGCTTCATTGATGTGTGCATAATACTCCTCTTCCACATTTGCCGGGCTTCCAATAATATCC
The DNA here is from genome assembly GCA_024698865.1 of Lachnospiraceae bacterium. GTDB lineage: Bacteria > Bacillota > Clostridia > Lachnospirales > Lachnospiraceae > JAILQS01. The sequence continues at coordinate 30,578 of JAILQS010000004.1, forward strand.
GTTCCTATAGCATTTCCTTTACTGTCAAACATAACCGTAGTCGGTGTATACATAATCTGACTACAGAAGGTTTCCATATCTTCGCTTCCCGGGAAAATGGTAATACCCTCAAAGCCGGTGCTGCTTAGAATCTCACTTGCTTCACTCGCATAATCTTCTCCATCAATACATAGTGTAATCAATTGAATATTCTTTGGAAGACTTTGTCTTAATTCCTCTAATTCCGGCATCTCCTGAATACAGGGATTACACGTAACACCCCAGACGTTAACAATCGTCAGGTCATAATCCGCAAAATTCTCCTCCGTAAATGTATCCCCGTCTAACGTGGACGCCTCAAAGCTATTTAGGTTGGCAAACATGCTTTCTGAGGTCTCACTCTCGGACTCCTGCTCTATTGATTCCTCCTCAGGCAGCTCGTCCTCAAGCAACTCGTCACATCCAACCATTCCAAACAATAATACAAATGTACTCAACATAATCATCATTCTTTTTTTCATATACAAATTCTCCTATAAACACGAAATAGGTAACTGCCCTACGACAATTACCTATTATATTATAGCAAATATATCATTTTTTGACTAGAAACTAATAGCACACAATAATACCGCCATCGTTGGCATACAGCGAAGAAACCCCTGCAGTATCTACAATAATGGTATCCTTAAACTGAATTCTCTTTGCAAGTTCCTCTTTCACAAAGTGCGCACGCTCTAAATTGTTACAGTGGGAAATTCCAAGGATTCTGTCTTCCGGATGTTCTGCATCCTGTACAATCAAATCTACCATTCTAAGAAGTGCTTTTTTGATTCCTCTTGCCTGGTCTACTTTATCAATCTCGCCTTCATACGTTCCCTTCATAACCGGCTTTATATTAAGTGCATTTGCCAAAATTGCCTGTAAATTAGTAAGACGTCCATTCTTTCGAAGGTTATCTAAAGATTCCAACACAAACTTTGTCTGCAAATCATTTCGGTACTGTAATACTTCGTTACACACTTCATCAAAAGATTTACCGGCTTCTTTCAGTTCCTGTATCTTCATTGCAATGAGTGTCTGACCTACGCTGGCAGACCGGGAATCTATAACGAAAATATCCTTTTCTCCGTGCTCTTCCACATACATCTCTTTTGCAAGTTCAGCACTATTGTATGAGCCGCTCAACCTTGCAGAAAGTGTAATAACATAAATCTCATCGCTTTCGTCAAAATGCTTCATATAGGCTCCCGGAGACGGACATGCAGATTTCGGGCACACCGGTGATTCCTTCATAGCTGCCAGAAACTTCTCCTGCGAAAAAGTCTCGTCGTCTATAAATACCTCGTCATTCACGTCAAGCGTCAATGGAACCAGGCGTATTTCTCCTGCTGCTTTTTGCTCCTTTGTCAAATCTGTACAACTATCTCCAATTACTAAATATGACATATATTTCTCCGTTCTTTTCTGATTTTGTAACTGTTCATATAACTATCTGATGTAGTTTTCAAAACCACTTACGTAAGGATAGTAACACAAGAAATCCCCCTCGTCAACTACTTATCATTGACAAGGGGGGTAACTTTAATTATTTTGTAAGCATTAACATAATTTCATTGCTTCGTGCAATAAATTTGCTCATAGCTTCGGCAGAAAGACTCTGGTTGCTCAGCACTGCCAAATCATACAGTTGTTCACAAATAATCTGGATTTTGCTACTGCGTTTATGCTCTAACAAATACTGAACGAGAGCATTTTTAGAGTTCAGTACCAATGTCTGACCTTCTGCCCCAAACATATCCGCTCCAAAGCCCATACCGTTAGCGGCATACATTTTCATCATATCCTGCATTCTGCGTGTTTCTTCCGAAACGGTAAGAATTGCGGAAACTTCCTCATTTTTCAAGGCTTCTACTTTCACATCAAGTTTATCGTTATCCAATGCTTTACGGAAGGTTGCCGTCAGACTTTCTGTCTGTTCTTTCAACACTTCTTCGTCAGCTTCTTCTTTAAAGGAGTCTGTAATGTCGGCGTCGATTCTCTGGAAACGCACTTTTGTCTCACCCTGCTCAAGTTTGGTGATAAACGGCTGATCAATGTTGTGCGTAAGAATTACCGCATCCATTCCGGTTTCTTTGAACATTTCAATATACTGTACCTGCTGCTGTTCATCCGTTACATAGTATACAGTTGCCGCATCTTCTTCCTTTTCTTCCTTTCCATCTTCGGATTGTGTGCTTGTATCCTCTGCTTTCGCGTCGTTGGATGCATCCGCATTCTCATCCTTTGTGGCTTCAATGTATTCCGGAAGTGTAACGTATTTGCCTTCGAGATTCTTGAAAATAATGAAATCTTTCATCTTATCTTCAAATTTATCTTCTTTGAGACATCCGTATTTGATGAACGGACTGATATCCTCCCAGTATTTTTCGTAGTTTTCTCTGTCTACTTTATACATTCCGGAAAGTTTGTCCGCAACCTTCTTTGTAATGTAATCAGAAATTTTCTTTACAAATCCATCATTCTGCAGTGCACTTCTGGATACGTTCAGCGGAAGATCCGGACAATCAATAACACCTTTCAACAGCATCAAAAATTCCGGAATTACTTCTTTAATATTGTCGGCAATAAATACCTGATTGTTGTAAAGTTTAATTGTGCCCTCCAGATTATCGTATTCGGTATTTACCTTAGGGAAATAGAGAATACCTTTTAAGTTAAACGGATAATCCATATTCAGATGAATCCAGAACAACGGCTCTTTGTAATCATGGAAAACGGTTCTATAAAATTCTTTGTAATCCTCATCGCTGCATTCATTTGGATGTTTGGTCCAAAGTGGTGTCGGGTTGCTGATAGAAACCGGTCTCTTATGTATTTTGGCTTTTTCTTTCTTCGGAGAAATCTCTACAACCTCTTTTTCTCCGTTTTCATTTTCTCTTTCTTCCGTTTTTGCTTCTTCAACCACAGTTTCAACTACCACATCATCTTCCCTAACTTCTGATGCATCTATAGTTTCAAACTCCTGCGCGGCTCCTTCTTTATTTAAGAAAATCTCGACCGGCATAAATGAGCAGTATTTTTCAAGAATCTCTCGCACACGATATTCATTGGAGAATTCATAGCAATCTTCATTCAGATATAATGTAACGCAGGTTCCGATATCTGTTTTGTCGCTGTCATCCATTTCAAAATCCAGGCCACCTTCAGATTCCCAGTGTACCGCTTTACTTCCATCTTTCCAGGAAAGTGTATCTATGGTTACCTTGTCTGCTACCATAAATGCAGAATAAAAACCAAGACCAAAATGACCGATGATCTGATCTTCACTGGCTTTATCTTTGTATTTTTCAAGGAAATCTGCTGCACCCGAAAAGGCAATATTGTTGATATATTCTTTTACTTCATCTTCCGTCATTCCAATACCGTTGTCTGTAAAGGACAATGTTTTGTTCTCCGGATCCACCGTAACCTGAAGTTTAAATTTATGATCTGCCGGAATAGAGTACTCACCCATCATATCCAGTTTTTTTAATTTGGTGATTGCGTCACAACCGTTTGATACAAGTTCTCGTACAAAAATGTCGTGATCTGAATACAACCATTTTTTAATAATCGGAAAAATATTCTCCGAATCAATGGATAAATTACCATGTGTCTTAGCCATAATTATCACTCCTACTTATTTAATCTTTTTTCATCTTAATACCTTCGAAACGCAAAGTCAAGAAAAAATTAGCACTCATTCAAATTGAGTGCTAATAATTTTATAACTGTTCAAATTCGATTTCCATTTGTGAAAGAAAAGCGATAAGTTGCCGATCCCAACTTTGTTCTATTGACTTATCCATAGAAAATACGGTAAGTGACGTACCCGTAGTAATGGTCAGTTCTTCCTTCTCAAATTTTATATTTAAGAATAATCCGGATAATGTTTCTCTGGCAAGGTTCGTATCTGTTGCTTCATACACACGACTCATCCTGTTCTCATCTGCCAGCAACACAATATGCATGGAGGTGGGTGTCTTTTTCCCCTTAATCCAATCGAATGCAGTGCCTCTGACCTCACTCCAGTACATATACTCCCTACCGGAAAGCGCCTCCAGTTCTTCCGCCGAATACCATTTTTTATTGATTCTGCCGCTTACATAAAACTGATGTGAAGTAACTACATCAAACTCAGAAATCAACCAGTCATCAAACACGGATCTCGCTAAAACATTTCCCATAAAGGACTTTACATCCTTAATTCGTAATAAAATCATTCTCTGTCCTCCGGTGTTACGATACGTTCCTCTTTTGTCTCTAAATATATCAAATATCTGCAGCCAACGAAAAATACTGGAATACTTGCAAACATCAACCAGGTCAGTACCTGCTGTGCCATATTCATTTCCATAAATGAAAGTACACATCCAAACAGGTTAATACTCATATGCAACAGTATGGAGCAGGCGATGCTTTCTTTTTTGTATACCAGTAATCCAAACACCAATCCGATTCCAAAAGCGTATAATCCCTGCACAAGATTCATATGCATAAATCCAAACAACGCAGCCTGAACAATATTGGCCCACATAAACGGCATTATTTTTTGGAAATAGCGGAAGGTAACGCCTCTAAAAACAAGTTCCTCTGCAACCGGTCCCAAAAATACCACATAGATAATAGAAGGAATGGAATTCCCCATGCCAAGTCCTTCCATTACATGATTATAATTCTCAAACCATTCCGGACGAATGGAACCTATGATTCCAAGAATAGCTGAGATTGCCAACTGGCTGCTGATACCAAACACGATAAGGAATAGTATCGTCTTAAGTGAGAGAAGCTTTTTCACTCCAAAACCATCGAAACCGTCCGATATTTTTTTATACCAGCTACCAAATATAATAATCGCAAGGAATGCTGCAATTGCGGAAGCCGCAAGCAACAATTGTGTATCCTTTGTCAATTCACTAATATCCCTGTGCAAAACAATTAAAACCACTATCGATGCTAACGCTGTCATCAACTGAAGGATAAGGTATAACGCAAGGGGCGCAAGACCTCCAAATATATTGAAAAATTTCTGATTCATCTTATATTCCTTTCTTTCATTTCCTCTGTATAATTCACAGAAAACAGCCAAATAATTATAACACAAGGCATTTTGCAAATTCAATATTTTCAACTATAATAGATAACTATAATAGAATTATTTCATATGAACATTTTATAGTAGTGAGGAGATTCTTATGCAGTCAATTAATTTAATTCCGTTTATAAACAAATCCGTAACGCCGTTCCACGCAGTCTTAGAAGTAAAACAGATTCTTTCACAAAATGGATTTGCGGAAATATCTATGGAGCAAAACTGGACGTTGGAAGAAAACCGTTCCTATTTTACAACAATTTACGACAGTACACTGATTGCTTTTTCCATCGGCAGTCTTCCTGCTTTGGCAAACAGAACCCCGGCAAGCGCACAATATAACAACGAAGATTCTGCAGCGATTCCACGTTTGAAAATGGCAAGTGCTCATACCGACTTTCCATGTTTTCGCGTGAAACCGGCATCTGACGTCAAAGACAAAACTTACGTCCGTTTAAATGTAGAACCTTACGGTGGTCTGATTCACGGCTCCTGGTTAGACAGACCGTTATCTGTTGCGGGCAAAATTGCGGTAGCGTCAGATAATGTATTTGAACCTGAAATCCGTTTTTTATGCATCGACCGTCCGCTTCTTACTATACCGGGACTTGCCATTCACATGGACCGCGAAATTAACAAAGGAAAAAAACTGGATTTGCAAAAAGAAATGCTTCCGCTGTTTTCAACGGTTGACGAATCCGGAGATTTTTTAGACTTTCTCGCAAAAGAAGCCGGTATTTCCGACAAAAATGATATTCTGGATTTTGACCTTTATGTATTTAATCAGGAAACGGGATGTTATTTTGGGAAAGAGGAAGAATTTATCTCCTCTCCAAGACTCGACAATATGACAAGCGTGCTTGCCTGTACCAAAGGGATCCTCGACTCTGCAAAAGAGAACGAAATCCACGTGATTGCTTTGTATGACAACGAGGAAATCGGCAGCCGAACCAAACAGGGCGCCGACTCCATGCTTACCAATCTGTTTTTACAAAAATTATATACCTCCATCGGTTTCTCAAATGAAACGATGGTTTCCTCTATGATGAAGGGCTTCTTTCTTTCTCTCGATGTTGCGCACGGTTATCATCCTGCACATCCGGAAAAGAACGATATTACGAACTTTGCCACTCTCAATAACGGAATCTGCATTAAGATGAATTACAGTCAGAAATATGCAACCGACACCAAGGCAATCGCTGCTCTGGTGTCTCTGTGCCAAAAACATCATATTTCCTATCAAAAATATGTAAACCGTTCCGATATTGCGGGAGGTGGAACAATGGGTTCCATTTCCTCCTCCTGGATGCCAATGTGCACTGCTGATGTCGGCGTACCAATTCTCTCTATGCACTCTGCCAGAGAAACGATGGGTGCAAAAGATCAGCAGCAGTTAGAACATCTGGTGCATGCATTTTTCATGGAATAAAATCTACATTTTTTCCAGCGCAAGTACAGCGATGCTTCTAGGTTGCATCAAAACACTTTGTCCGTCTATAATATCGTCCTGTGCCACATGATCCAATGAGGATTGACCGGTTATCACTTTACACACCCAGTGATAACCTTCCTTTGGCTCAGGAAGTGCATAGGTGTCACTTTCCCAGAACATATGATAAATCAAATACAAATCATCTTCTCTGCTGCCGTCCGGTTTTTGCGCATATTCCCCGCACAGGTACAACGCAATGGATCTGCTGTATACGCTAAAATCCGGTTTCCACAGTTCTTTGCCATGATAAGAGATATCCGGCATTCCGCAAATCAGATAATCAGAATTGCGAAACTGCGTCTTTTTATGAAAAATCGGGTGATTCTTCCGGAATGCAATCAATTTCTTTACATATTCCAACTGTCTTAAATCCCGATCTGAGTGTTTCCAGTTCAGCCAGGACACTTTATTATCCTGACAATAGGAGTTGTTATTTCCAAGTTTTGTTCTTCCAAACTCATCCCCTGCCAGTATCATTGGTGTTCCCTGACTAAGTAGCAACATAACCCAGGCATTTCTTAGCTGTTGCTCTCTCAGACGGTTAATGCTCCGCTTTCTCGTCACACCTTCTGCGCCACAGTTCCAGCTGTAATTGTACTCCGTACCATCCTGGTCATTTTCACCATTTTCTTCGTTATGCCGCACATCATACGACACCATATCGGTCATTGTAAAGCCATTGGCATTCGCCATAAAATTAATGATGCCGTAATCAACCGGATTGTATACAAAACGATACAAAAAGTCCGAAATCATACCTTCGTCACTCTTCAGAAAACGACGCATCGTCTGCTGAAAACCTTCGTTCATCTCTGCCGATGTCTTTCTTTTTGGCAGCATTGAAAGCGTACCCTGCGTCTGGTATCTATTCTCCTCCGGCATATTATTCCAGGTTGTTGTGAACAACTTCACACTGTTAATCACAGGATCCTGAATCATATAATTTCTTTCCACTACATTTTCATTAAATCGGAAACCGTCCACATGATACTCCAATATCCAGTAACGAAAAAAATCTCTGATATACGTCTGATTCGTTCCTGCCGGGAAGAAAACATCCATATAAAACTCGATTCCGGCTTTGTGACACCGGTAAACAAGTTCTTTCAATTCCGTTTCTGCCGTTGTTGCGGCATAGGAGGCTTTCGGAGCAAAATACGCTGCACTTGCTCCGTATCCCCAATAATTGAGCTTCGGACTCAATTCCTCCTTTACAATCTGATCCTCCGGAAGTGAGCCATATTTTTTATCTGCAATCGGATTCTTCAGATAGCGAGGGACCTGATTATTGGAAGTCTCCGCTTCTTTATTCTTTGCAAAAAGAGTTCCAAGTTCTTCTCTTTGCGGAATGCATTCTTCAAAATCGTAAATAGGAAGCGCCAGTATTCCGTTGATACCAAGTTCTTTCATATATGGTATTTTTTCCATCAAGCCACAAAAAGTACCCGGATACTGCACCTTAGAGGATTTGTGCTTCGTATATCCACGTACATGCAGCTGATACATAATCAAATCATCAAATGGAATATTTGGTTTCTTATCCTCTTTCCAGTCAAATTCATCTGCACTGATTCCGTATCGACAAGTGCTCTTAAGAGGATTCCCCCAACGTTCCCGACCAATAACCTTTCTGGCATAGGGATCTTTGACCGGCTTTTTATTCCACAAATACTGATACTCAACCTTATTCGTATCCACAGTTGCAGGAAATTCTACTCTGACACTATAAATGTTCCCAATCAGAAAATCCTCTTTCAAAACTATCTTTTTATTCTTTCTTGTCTCTCCCTGATAAAACAACTGCAGGCAAAAATCTCCCCGATCAGTATTCACAATAGAGAATTCCAGAGTTTTACCGTCTTTTATCACTCCAAGCATTCTACCAGTTCCTCTGGAAATTATCAGATTCCCCATCCTTTCCATCCTCCTCTAATAAGTCATTTCGTCCTATTCCTTTGACAGCTTCTCCTTTTCAATACGTTCTGCCAAATCATTTAGATATACCCAACGCTCCATTTTCTCTTCCAGTTTTGCTTCCAGTTCTTCTTTTTCCTTTGAAAGCCCTGCAAGTTTACCGTAATCACTGGCAGCTTCCATTATTTTCTCTTCCAGCGCTTCCAGTTTCCCCTCTAACGTTGCAATATCTTCATCTATCGTTTCGTATTCTTTTTCCTCTTTATATGTAAATTTCAGCTTATCAGATGGCTTTTTCCAATTGTTTCTGTTTTGCTTTTTCTCGCCGTCCGCTTCTACATTCTTCGAAACTGTCTTTTTCTCTGTATCTCCCTTTTTTTCTCTGTAATCGGTATAGTTACCTTCATATTGCACGAGCGCTCCATTTTCCTCAAATGCAAATATGCGCTCTACCACTTTATCCAGAAAATATCTGTCGTGGGATACTGTAATCACAACACCATCATAGGTAGAAAGGTAATCCTCCAATATCGTCAGTGTGTGAATGTCCAAATCATTCGTCGGCTCATCCAGAATCAATACATTTGGTGCTTCCATTAAAACCTTGAGCAGATACAACCTGCGCTTTTCCCCACCGGAAAGCTTCTCAATCCTGGAATACTGGAGGGTTGCATCAAACAGAAATCTTTCGCACATTGTCGAAGCCGATGCCTTTCCCTCAACCGTATCGATATACTCCGCTGTTTCTTTTATGTAATCAATTACGCGAAGTTCTTCCGGCATATATTCGTTTTCCTGAGAGAAATAGCCGATTTTCACAGTTTCTCCAATGGCAATGTCTCCGCTATCCGGCTGTTCAAATCCGGTTATCATTTTAAGGAGTGTCGTCTTGCCACATCCGTTGTGTCCGATAATCCCGATTCGGTCCTGTCTGAGAAATGTATAGGTAAAGTTCGAAATCAGTACTTTGTCACCATAACCCTTCGATATATTATTTACTTCGATTATTTTTTTGCCCAGTCTGGAGGACAATGTATTCAACGTCACTTCCGGCACATCCAAATCCAGTTTCTCTCTGTTCTTCAGACTCTCAAATCTCTGTATGTGTGCCTTCTGTTTTGTAGACCGTGCTCTAGCTCCCCGTTGCATCCATTCCAGATCCTGCTTGAAAAGCTGTCTGTTCTTCCTCTCTGTCGCACGCATCATATCTTCCCGCTCAGCCTTCAATGCAAGAAAGCCCTCATAATTGGTATCGTAGGTATAAAGATTGCCTTTATCAAGTTCTACAATCCGGTTTGTTACTTTATCCAAAAAATATCGATCATGCGTAACCATAATATAGGTAGAGCACTGTTCCCTCAGGTATGTTTCCAGCCACTCCGTCATCTCATTATCCAAATGGTTCGTTGGCTCGTCCAACACAAGGATATCTGCCGGTGTCAGCAAAGTTCGCACCAATGCCATTCTTTTGCGCTGTCCGCCGGAGAGCCGGTTCACCTCCAAATCCAGATCCACAATCCCCAGCTTCAAAAGCATGGACTTTGCCTCGCCCTCCACATTCCAAAACTGTTCTGTATTATGAATACCACTCGTCACATTTTCCAAAATAGAAATACTGTTATCAAACATAGGATTCTGTGGCAAATATGCAATCCGCACATTTCTTCCACGCGTAATCTCGCCGGCTGCGGCTTTTTCCACACCGGCCACAATCTTTAAGAAGGTGCTCTTGCCGGTTCCGTTAACACCAATCACGCCAATTCTATCATTTTCATTCATTCCAAGCGACACATCCTTGAGTAATACCTTGTCGGTATATGCCATGGAAATATTTTGTAATGTCAATAAATTCATCTTT
>JAILQS010000152.1 GCA_024698865.1 Lachnospiraceae bacterium
AGTAATTCACATTAAGTTCATATATGCGATAAGCGCATTTTTATACACCAAAAATAACAATGTTATTTTTGGTGTATTTTTGGGTTTGAAAAAAAGGCTATTTGTGTTAGAATATACTTCGTGGAAATAATGTATTATTTATAAAAAAGTATAAAAGGTAGGAAGTGTACAATGAGAAGTTATAAAGATAACAAAGGAAGTAACATTGCAATCAAGATTATCGCAGGAATTTTTATCGTGCTTTTGGCGGCGACAGCAGTTCTTGCTTTTGCAAAATATAGAAGCGAAAGAGTGAATAATGAAGCTAAGACGCAGAAGGAACAAGTAAAAGAGACGCCGACGCCTGCTAAGGAAGAAGCTAAGGCAACAAAAGAACCGGAAGCTTCGCCGGAAGCAACTGCTACTTTGGAGCCTTCACCGGAAGTCAGTGCAAGTCCGGAAGCGAATGTAGGATCAGATGAAGAGTTAACTGCGGAAGAGATTAAGGATAGAGACACGGAGACCGGAAAAGTATATCTTACATTTGATGATGGCCCGGGCGAGAATACAAACGAGATTTTAGATTTGTTAAAGGAACATAATGTGAAAGCTACGTTCTTTGTAATTGCACAGGATAGTGGCAAATATGATGATGAATACCGTAGAATATTTGAAGAAGGACACACCATCGGTATTCATTCATACACACATGATTATGATCAGATTTATGCATCACTCGATAGCTTCAAGGAAGATGTAACCAAGATGTCTGATTATATTTATAACTTAACCGGATACCGTACGTTATTCTATCGTTTCCCTGGTGGAAGCGGCAATACGGTTTGCAACGTTCCAATGGCAGACTGCATCAAATATTTGAATGAGAATAATTACAGTTACTATGACTGGAATGCAGAAAACGGTGATGCAACCGGGGAGAAGCTTACACCGGACCAAATGGTGGAACGTGTTATGAGTGAAGTACGCAACAATCGCAATTCGACAGTACTGATGCACGATACGATTTCGAAGCGAACAACATTGGAATCGCTTCCGAAGCTTTTAACACAATTAGAGGACGAAGGATATGTAATGCTGCCGTTAACCAAATTTTCGAAAAAGGTTCAGCAGGTGAAAGCAGAAACTGTCAACTAAAGGAGAGGGATATAACATGGGCTTTTTAAAGGACTTAAAGAAAGATTTAGAAAAAGAAGATAAGCTGTGGGAGGAAGACAGTGCATCTGTTGATGAACTTCTTGCGGAGAATGGATTAGATGATTTTCTTGAGGAAGACGTCAATTCTGATAATATAACAACTACCAATCATGATGAGGAGGATAAGGAAATGGAGAACTTTGATGAATTATTAGCAAATGAGACAGGGGATGAGATTGCAGATGCATTATTAGATGATGCAAATGTAGATATGGATATGTTGGCTCAGATGCTTGAAGATGACAGTGAGGCTGTAGAAGAGGACAGTAATGCTGTAACGGAAGAGGAAGCCTTAGCTTCTGTTGAGGTTGAAGAGGAAGCTGCTGATACAACAGAAGAAGCAGCTGAGGAGAACCTTACTGTTGAAACACAGGAAGAGGTTGAAGTAGATAACAGAGTGCCTTCCGATAATGTTACGGTTATTACCAAAGGAACAAAGATTGACGGAAGTATTTCTTCCGATGGCTCTTTAGAAGTAAATGGTACAATTACCGGAGACGTAGATTGTCTTGGTAAACTTACTATTGTAGGTACTGTATCCGGTAACTCTACTGCGGCTGAGATTTACGTGAATACCGCAAGATTAGTTGGTAACCTTACAAGTAAAGGAAGCGTTAAAATCGGTGTTGGCACAATTGTTGTGGGCGATATCAAAGCAACGAGCGGTGTGATTGCCGGAGCTGTAAAAGGACAGATTGATATTGACGGACCTGTAATTGTAGATTCTACTGCAATTGTAAAAGGTAATATTAATGCAAAATCAGTTCAGATTAATAATGGAGCAGTGGTTGACGGATATTGTTCTTTAACTTATGCGTCTGTAGATATTGATAATTTCTTTGAAGGAGAATAATACATACCAATATTTACGCATTAAAGGAGGATCCATGAAGAATAAAAGAGTAATGCTTAAATTAAGCGGAGAAGCTTTGGCCGGGGAAAAGAAAACAGGGTTTAATGAGGCAGAATGTATCAGGGTTGCCAAACAGGTAAAACAACTTGTAGATGACGGAATTGAAGTAGGTATCGTAATTGGTGGCGGTAACTTCTGGAGAGGACGTACCAGTCAGAATATCGACCGTCCAAAAGCAGACCAGATTGGTATGCTTGCAACAGTTATGAACTGTATTTACGTATCTGAGATTTTCCGTTCGGAGGGAATGAAAACACAGATACTTACACCATTTGAATGTGGTACTATGACCAAACTGTTTTCCAAAGACAGAGCAAACAAATACTTTGAAAAAGGAATTGTTGTATTTTTTGCTGGTGGTACCGGTCATCCATATTTTTCAACCGATACCGGAATCGCGCTTCGTGCCATTGAGATGGATGCAGATGTTATTCTGTTAGCGAAAGCAATCGATGGTGTATACGATAAGGATCCTAAAGCGTATGCGGATGCCAAAAGATATGATACGATAACGATGGAAGAGGTTTTGGATAAAAAACTTCAGGTGATTGATTTGGCTGCAACAATTATGTGTTATGAGAATAAGGTTCCTTTGGCAGTATTTTCATTGAACGAAGAGAACAGTATTATCAAAGCAGCAAGCGGAGAATTTAACGGAACAAAAGTCACAGTATAATTTGCAGTGTTTAAAAATTGGAGGAAAATATGAACGAGAAATTAAATGTATACGAAGAGAAAATGCAAAAATCCTTAGCTAACCTGAACGATGAATATACCAATATCCGTGCAGGGAGAGCTAATCCACATTTATTAGATAAAATTCAGGTGGATTATTATGGAACACCAACGAATTTACAGTCTGTTGCTAATATTTCTGTACCTGAAGCAAGAATTATTCAGATTCAGCCATGGGAAGCTAATCTTGTGAAAGATATTGAGAAAGCGATTATCGCTTCCGACCTTGGACTGACACCATCTAACGATGGAAAAATTATTCGTATCGTATTTCCGGAGCTTACCGAAGAAAGACGTAAAGAACTTTCCAAAGATGTTAAGAAAAAAGCTGAGAATGCGAAAGTTGCAGTTCGAAACATTCGTAGAGATGCAAATGATACATTCAAAAAACAGAATAAATCCAACGAAATTACTGAGGATGAATTAAAACAATTAGAAGCAGAAACACAGAAACTTACAGATAAGTATGTTGCACAGATTGATTCTGCAATGGATGATAAAACAAAAGAAATCATGACAATTTAAATTTTTGTGTAGGATGTCTCAAAATTGCCAATCAGTTTTGAGACTTTCTTACATTCTTAAGATAGGAGGCTTGGCTTTGGAACAGGAAAGAAAAATTCCAAAACATATAGCAATTATATTAGATGGTAACGGAAGATGGGCAAAGAAACGAGGATTGCCTCGTAATGCAGGCCACGTACAGGGTAGTCGTACAGTAGAGAAAATGTGCAAAGAAGTGTATAATGCCGGAGTGGATTATCTGACGGTATATGCTTTTTCTACGGAAAACTGGTCGAGACCACAGAGTGAAGTAGATGCTATCATGAAGCTTCTGAGCAGTTACTTGAAAGACTGCCTAAAAAGAAGTAAAAAGAATAATATGTCCGTTAAAGTACTCGGTGACATCAGTCGTTTGCCGACGGAAATGCAGGAACAGATTAAGGAACTCGAAGAGGTTTCAAAGGATTTTGACGGACTGCATTTTCAGGTTGCCCTAAATTACGGTGGCAGAGATGAAATTATTCGAGGAATGCATAGAGCTGCCCTTGATCGCAAAGAAAAAGGACTTTCTATGGAAGATATTACAGAAGAAGAATTTTCTTCTTATTTGGATACGAAGGATATTCCCGACCCTGATTTGTTGATAAGAACAAGCGGAGAGCAGAGACTGTCAAATTATCTGTTGTGGCAGTTGGCGTATGCAGAGTTTTATTTTACAGATACGTTGTGGCCGGATTTTGATAAAAAAGAATTGGAAAAGGCAATTGACTTTTACAACGGAAGAGACCGACGTTTTGGCGGAATTAAGGAGTCATAAAGCAGGAGAAAATTATGTTTATTGAAAGACTGATCAGTGGAATTATATTATTGTTGATTGCAGCATTTGCATTAGTTATGGGAGGAAATGTTTTATACGGCATATTGTTTGTAATCTCTTTGATTGGAATATATGAGTACGGCAAAGCTGTAAATATCCAAAACACCGCATTGTTTGGTGTAGGCTGCGCCGGAGCAGTGTTGTATATGCTATCCGTTATGTTTTTTGACGAATTCTCGTTCGAAACACTTATGCTTACTCTGTTTGGCATGTTTTTCGCATATGTGATTCTTTATCCCAAATACAGAATCGAGCAGGTCAGCCTGGCTTACCTGGGAGTTATATATGTTCCGGTGATGCTGTTTTTTATGTATCTTACAAGAATTATGACGCATGGAGAATGGCTTGTGTGGCTTATCTTTATCAGTGCGTGGGGTTCTGATACTTTCGCGTATGTTGTCGGAATGCTGATTGGACGTCATAAACTTCCATCGAAACTAAGTCCAAAGAAAAGTATCGAAGGGTGTGTAGGCGGAGTTGTTGGAGCTGCGCTTTTAGGTGTGATTTACGGGATTGTTATGACGAAATATGTGAACGGATTTGTGGATGCGCCGGTTATTTTTGGCGTGGCAGGAGCAATCGGTTCTGTGATTTCTCAATTTGGCGATTTGACCGCTTCTGCGATTAAGAGAAACTTTGACATTAAAGATTATGGTAAGTTAATTCCGGGACATGGCGGAATTCTCGATCGGTTTGACAGTATTATTTTTACAGCTCCGATTGTATACGTTATCATTAAAATTTATGTTTATTTTGGAGGTACCATTTGAAAAAGATAGCAATTTTAGGTTCTACCGGTTCCATAGGAACACAGACGTTAGAAGTAGTACGGCAGCATGCAGACAGATTGGAAGTAACCGCTTTGGCGGCAGGTAGCAGAATAGATGATTTAGAACAACAGATAAAAGAATTTTATCCAAATGTAGTCGCACTTTGGGAAGAATCGAAAGCAAAAGAATTACAAAACAGACTTTCCTCATCTACAGACGAACGTCTGAAACGCGTACAGGTATTGTATGGAATGGAAGGCTTGATTGCCTGTGCCACGGAGGAGGAAGCAGATATCGTTGTTGGCGCGGTAGTCGGAATGATAGGAATCCGCCCGACCATGGAAGCAATCAAAGCCAAAAAGGACATTGCGCTTGCAAACAAAGAGACACTTGTTACGGCGGGACACATAATTATGCCTCTCGTAGACAAGATGGGCGTACATCTTTATCCGGTTGACAGTGAACATTCTGCAATTTTCCAGTCCTTAAACGGTGAGAAGCACGACCAGATCAGCAGAATTTTGCTTACGGCATCCGGTGGACCGTTCAGAGGCAGAAAACGTGAAGAATTAAAAGATATTCAGGTGGAGGATGCCCTCAAGCATCCAAACTGGGAAATGGGAAGAAAGATTACCATTGACTCTTCCACAATGGTGAATAAAGGTCTGGAAGTAATTGAGGCAAAATGGCTCTTTGACGTTTCCTTTGACCAGATCGAAGTGGTTGTACAGCCGCAGAGTGTCATTCATTCTATGGTGGAATACAAGGATGGTGCGATTATAGCGCAGCTTGGTACACCGGATATGAAAATTCCGATTCAGTATGCACTCTTTTATCCGGACAGATTACATCTTAAAGGTGAAAGATTAGATTTTGCAAAACTTGGTTCGCTTACGTTTGAGGCTCCGGATATGGTGAATTTCCCGGGACTCAAACTTGCCTATGAAGCCGGTAGAGTGGGCGGAAGTATGCCTACTGTGTTTAATGCCGCCAATGAAAAGGCAGTAGCGATGTTTTTAAATAGAGAAATCGGCTATCTGGATATTGTTGATTTTATTGAGCGGGCAATGCAAAAACATCAAACAATTGATAATCCGACCCTCGATGAAATATTACAGGTAGAAGCAGATGTTTATGATTTGATCGCATCCATGAAATAAGACTTAAAAAGAACGGAGATAGAAAATGGGAATTGGTAAGATTATAGCAGCATTAATTATATTTAGTATTATTGTTGTGATACATGAACTTGGACATTTTTTGCTTGCAAAGAAAAACGGGATTTTTGTAACGGAGTTTTCCGTAGGTATGGGACCACGTATTGCAACTATATGCAAAACCAAAGACGGCATTCGAGGTGGTTTTTTTGTTAGTACAAAAAGTATGAACGAACGGGAAGGCTGGCAGGATGTCACGAAATACTCCATCAAATTATTACCGCTTGGCGGCTCCTGTATCATGTTAGGAGAAGATGAAATTATCGAAGACGAGGCAGCATTTAATAAAAAAG
The DNA here is from genome assembly GCA_024698865.1 of Lachnospiraceae bacterium. Classification (GTDB taxonomy): domain Bacteria; phylum Bacillota; class Clostridia; order Lachnospirales; family Lachnospiraceae; genus JAILQS01. The sequence continues at coordinate 6,504 of JAILQS010000152.1, forward strand.
GTGTCTGGGCAAGAATTTCCGTTGTATTTGCCGGACCTTTCTTCAATTTTATTCTTGCCTTTGTGCTTGCGATGATTCTTGTAGCTTACGTTGGATATCAGCCATCTGTCATTTCAGATGTGGAAGCGGGTATGCCAATGGAGAAAGCAGGACTAAAAGCAGGGGACGAAATTATTCAGATTAATAATTCCAAGATTAATATGACAGAAGATATTGCAGCGTATATGACATTTCATCCGATGGATGGAAGTAAGGTCGATATTCGTTATGTAAGAGACGGACAAAAATACGATGCATCCGTAACGCCGGTCAAAACCGATATGGGCTATCGTCTCGGCTTTTCCTATGCCGGGGAATACAAAAAGGCAACACCGGTAGAAGTCGTAAAATACGGTTTCTTAGAGTGTAAATACTGGGTGAAGGTTACCGTATTAAGCTTGAAACAGATGGTCCTTGGTAAAGTCAGCAAGGATGATATTGCAGGACCGGTCGGAATTGTAAATATGGTTGGTGATGTAATTGAAGAGACCGAGCAGTATGGATTTATGACAATGGTTATGAGTCTGATTAACATGTGTATTCTGCTGAGTGCCAACCTTGGGGTAATGAACTTATTACCGATTCCGGCATTGGATGGTGGAAGACTGGTATTTTTGTTTATAGAAGTGATTCGTGGTAAGCCGGTGGATCAGGACAAAGAAGGAATGGTACACTTTATCGGTTTAGTTGCATTGATGTTGTTAATGGTATTGGTTGCATATAACGATATTATGAGGATTTTCTAAGGAGGCGCCTATGTTTCGAGATAATACAAAGGTTATAAAAATTGGAGATCGTGTCATCGGTGGTGGCAATCCGGTGTTGATTCAGTCTATGTGTAATACAAAGACAAATGATGTAGAAGCTACAGTAGCGCAGATTCTTGCACTGGAAAAAGCAGGTTGTGATATTATTCGTGTTGCGGTTCCGGATGAGTCTGCAGCGAAAGCAATCGCAGAGATTAAGAAAAGAATTCATATTCCGCTTGTGGCAGATATTCATTTTGATTATAAACTTGCGATTCTTGCAATGGAAAACGGTGCCGACAAAATCCGAATCAATCCAGGTAACATTGGTTCCAAAGAACGCATCAAAGCAGTGATTGATGTTGCAAAAGAAAAGAATATCCCGATTCGTGTCGGCGTAAACAGTGGTTCCCTGGAGAAAGATATTATAGCTAAATATGGTCACGTGACAGCAGAAGGTATCGTGGAAAGTGCACTTAACAAAGTGCAACTCATTGAAGAGATGGGTTACGACAATCTTGTATTAAGCATCAAATCTTCCGATGTTTTGATGTGTATCAAAGCGCACGAGTTGATTGCCAAACAGACCAATTATCCGCTGCACGTTGGTATTACGGAGTCCGGAACCGTGCTTTCCGGCAATATCAAATCAGCCGTTGGACTTGGCAATATTTTATACCAGGGTATCGGTGATACGATTCGCGTTTCACTTACCGGTGATCCTGTGGAAGAAATCAAATCCGCCAAACTCATTCTTAAGTCACTCGGACTTAGAAAGGGCGGAATCGAAGTGGTTTCCTGCCCGACTTGTGGACGTACCCGTATTGATTTGATTGGCCTTGCAACCAAGGTGGAAGAAATGGTACAGCAATTTGATTTGGATATCAAAGTTGCCGTTATGGGATGTGCCGTAAACGGACCGGGAGAAGCAAAGGAAGCAGATATCGGAATTGCCGGTGGTGTGAACGAAGGTTTGTTGATTAAAAAAGGTGAAATCATCAAAAAAGTACCGGAAAATGAACTGTTAGATACCCTTTACAAAGAATTGTCTAATTGGAAAGACAACGCTTAAGGAGTGTAATATATGCTGTTTTTTGAAGCATTTGAAAACTTTAATGTTAATAAAGAACTTACACAGCTGTTTGCAGAGGTTACGGTAGATCGTATTACCGCAACCAAAGGAAGCAGAAGTATGAACGTATACATAAGCAGTAAAAGGCTGATTAGTTTCAGTCAGATCAAAACGATGGAGTACCAGATGTTAAAGAACTTATTCTCTGGTGCTCTTAGTGTGTTAAAGATTATTCCAAAGTTTCATCTCAATGACAGCTATACACCTGAAAAACTGTTACCGATTTACCGTGAGAGTATTTGTGAAGAACTTTCCATGGAGAATCATCTGGATTCCATCATTTTTAAAAGAGCAGACATTTCTTTTGATGGCGATACAATGATTATGGACTGTGCAGATGAAAAGGTTATTTTCGAAAGAAGAAATATTTTAAAAGAAAAGCTGGAAAACATATTCAACGAACGTTGTGGTTTCAAGATAGAAGTCATGTTCAAATTCCACAAGCCTAAAGTGGTTGTGGAAGAAGAGGAAGAAGAATTTATGAAAATGCCGGTGGCGGCTGTTGCTCACGTAGAAGCAACCGAAGCGGCCACAGATAGCCCGGCGGGAGCAGAGGAAGCTTCTAATACAACCGCAAACGCATCTTCGAAAGCAACTGTTACCCGCTATGGCAAGAAAAACAACAATGCGACAACCTATGCGAATCGCAAAAAATATCGCAAATTACCGGACGATCCGGATATTATATACAAATTTCCGTTTGAGGGTGATGTGATTCCCATCGAAACCATCCAGGAAGAAATCGGCGAAGTTGTCATTCATGGCAAGATCATCAGCACAGAAAGCAGGGAACTTAAGAGTGGCAAAGTAATGTATTCGTTTAATGTGACGGACTTTACCGATACCATTTTAGTGAAACTGTTTGAAGATCCGGACAGGTTAGAAGAACTGGAAGGCAACCTGAAAAAAGGCGTCTTTGTTAAACTCAAAGGAAACGCATCACTCGACCGTTTTTCCTCAGATATTACGATATCCAGAGTTGTCGGAATAAAGAAAATACCGGACTTTACAGTAGAACGAATGGATGAAAGTAAGAGAAAGCGCGTAGAATTGCATGCACATACGCTGATGAGCGAGATGGATGCGGTAGTAGATGTTCAGACGCTGATTAAACGCGCAAAGAAATGGGGGCATAAGGCGGTCGCAATCACTGACCATGGTGTTGTGCAGGCGTTCCCGGAAGCAAATCATGCAATTGATAAAGATGATGATTTTAAGATTATTTACGGAATGGAAGGATATTTTGTAGATGATTTGAAAGAAGTCGTTGAAAATGTTAAGGGTCAGAGCATACATGACAGTTTTGTAGTATTTGATATTGAAACGACCGGATTTAGTCCTATTGATAATAAAATCATCGAAATAGGAGCTGTAAAAGTTGAAAATGGTAAGATTACCGATCGTTTTTCCACATTTGTCAATCCGGACGTTCCAATTCCGTTCCGCATTGAAATGCTCACCAAGATTAACGATTCTATGGTACGAAATGCACCGTTTATCGATACGGTATTACCGGAGTTTCTTGCCTTTTGTGAAGGTTCGGTATTGGTTGCGCATAATGCTACATTCGATGTAAGCTTTATAAGAGCCAAAGCAAAGGAACTTTCCATCGAAACGGATTTCACCGTCGTGGATACGCTTGGACTTTCCCATGTATTGCTTCCACACCTTGGTAAATTTACACTCGACCGTGTGGCAAAAGAATTGAACGTTATTCTTGACGGACATCATCGGGCAGTCAATGATGCAGAGTGTACCGCAGAGATATTCCTGCATTTTATAAAAATGCTCGTTGAAAAAGGATGTAACAGCCTTGAAGAAGTACGTGCTTTGTGCAAGTCTTCCGTAGATGCGGTTTTGAAAGGACGAACTTACCATGGTATTATCCTTGCCAAAAATGATATCGGAAGAATTAATTTATACAAACTGGTTTCGATGTCGCATTTGACGTATTATCAAAGAAGACCTCGAATTCCAAAGAGTCTGTTGGAAGAAAATCGTGAAGGCCTGATTATCGGTTCTGCCTGTGAGGCAGGAGAATTATATCAAGCGATTTTAAGTAAAAAATCGGATGACGAGATTGTACGAATTGTTAATTTTTATGATTATCTCGAAATCCAGCCAAACGGCAATAACGAATTTATGATTCGAGAGGACAAGTTTGAGGATATTGAATCTAACAAAGACCTCGAAGAAATCAACAAAAAGATCGTGGCGCTTGGGGAAGCTTACAATAAGCCGGTAGTTGCTACGTGCGACGTGCATTTCCTGGATCCGGAGGATGAGATATATCGTAGGATTATTATGAAAGGAAAAGGCTTTAGTGATGCTGATATGCAGCCGCCGCTGTATCTTAGAACTACCGAGGAAATGCTCAAAGAGTTTTCTTATCTTGGAAAAGAGAAAGCAGAAGAGGTTGTTATCACCAATACCAATCTGATTGCGGATATGGTGGAGAAAATTTCACCGGTTAGACCGGATAAATGTCCGCCTGTCATTGAAAACTCTGCCGAGGATTTGCGTAAAATCTGTTACGATAAAGCGACGAGTATGTACGGAGAAAAGCTTCCCGAAATCGTGGAAGCCAGATTAGAGAAGGAGCTTAAATCCATCATCGGAAACGGCTTCGCCGTAATGTATATCATTGCGCAGAAGCTTGTTTGGAAATCGAACGAAGATGGATATCTGGTAGGTTCCAGGGGTTCGGTAGGTTCTTCCTTTGTAGCTACCATGTCCGGTATTACAGAGATTAATCCGTTGCCGGCACATTATTATTGTAAGAAATGTCACTACAGTGATTTTGATTCGGAAGAAGTAAAGTCGTTTGCCGGACGTTCCGGATGTGATATGCCGGATAAGAATTGTCCGGTCTGTGGGGAACCACTCGAAAAAGACGGTCATGAGATTCCTTTCGAAACTTTCCTTGGTTTCTACGGAGACAAAGAGCCGGATATCGACCTTAACTTCTCCGGAGAATATCAGAACCACGCGCACGATTATACGGAGATTATCTTTGGAGACGGTCAGACATTCCGTGCCGGTACCATTGGTGGTGTCGCTGAGAAAACGGCGTATGCTTATGTATATAAGTATTTTGAAGAAAAAGAAATCAAAAAACGAAGAGCAGAGATGGAACGAATTTCGGAAGGCTGTGTAGGTGTCAAGAGAACGACCGGACAGCACCCGGGAGGAATTATAGTACTTCCGCTGGGAGAAGAGATTTACACCTTTACACCGGTGCAACATCCTGCAAACGATATGACAACACAGACGGTAACAACACATTTTGATTACCATTCCATTGACCATAACCTGTTAAAACTCGATATACTCGGACACGACGATCCTACCATGATTCGTATGTTAGAGGATTTGACCGGTGTGGATGCCAAGACGATTCGTATGGACGATCAGAAAGTATTGTCGCTGTTTAAAGATCTGAGTGCACTCGGTATTACGCCGGATGACCTGGATGGTTGTGATCTTGGAAGCCTTGGAATTCCTGAGTTTGGAACAGACTTCGTTATGCAGATGCTTCGCGATACCAAACCGCAGAATTTCTCGGATTTGGTACGTATTTCCGGACTTTCGCACGGAACGGACGTATGGCTCAACAATGCGCAGTTCTTTATCGCACGTGGTGACTGTACTTTGTCGACTGCGATTTGTACCCGTGATGACATTATGACTTTCCTCATTCATAGTGGTGTAGAGAACGGAGCGGCGTTTAAGATTATGGAAAGCGTTCGTAAAGGTAAGGGACTCAAACCGGATATGGAAGAAGCGATGAAAGCAGCCGGAGTACCGGAGTGGTATCTGGAATCCTGTCGTCGTATCAAGTACATGTTCCCGAAAGCGCATGCGGCAGCGTACGTTATGATGGCGCTTCGAATCGCGTGGTTTAAAGTGTATTATCCCCTTGCATATTATGCAGCGTATTTTGGAATCCGTGCTTCTGCATTTAACTACGAGTTGATGTGTCTTGGAAAAGAACGTCTGAAAATGCACATGGAAGACTATAAGTCACGGAAAGATACACTCACCAACAAAGAGCAGGATACATTTAAAGATATGAAGCTTGTTCTTGAAATGTATGCAAGAGGTTTTGAATTTGAACCAATTGATATTTACAAAGCAAAGGCAAACACATTCCAGATTGTCGGGAATAAATTGATGCCGTCTCTTTGTTCTATTGACGGAATGGGAGAGAAGGCGGCACAGGGGCTTGAAGAAGCGGCGTTGGATGGAGAATTTTTCTCACAGGATGATTTGAAACAACGCGCCAAACTCAGCCAGACGGTAGTGGATAAAATGGCAGAACTGGGCTTGTTAAAGGGATTGCCGATTTCAAACCAGATGTCCGTGTTGGATTTTTTATAGTGCCACGCTAAAAAAACAAAGCGAATTGTTAAAAAAATGGCAATTAGCACTTGAAATTTTTTATTATATTATGTAAAATACAACTTGAAATGTGCTATAGGTAAATGAATCCTATCTGTATGCATAGAACGTAGTAGTCGAATGACTATTGCAATAAATTAAATTTTTTAAAATTTAGGAGGAAAAATTCATGGCAAACGTAAGAGTAGCAATCAATGGATTCGGACGTATTGGACGTCTTGCATTCAGACAGATGTTTGGAGCAGAAGGATATGAAGTAGTAGCAATCAACGATTTAACAAGCCCTAAAATGTTAGCACACTTGTTAAAATATGATTCATCACAGGGTAAATATGCTTTAGCTGATAAAGTAACTTCAAGTGATGATTCTATCACAGTTGATGGAAAAGAAATCAAAATCTATGCTTTCCCTGATGCAAACAACTGCCCATGGGGAGAATTAAAAGTAGACGTAGTATTAGAGTGTTCAGGATTCTATACATCTAAAGATAAAGCACAGGCTCACATCAATGCAGGAGCTCGTAAAGTTGTTATTTCTGCACCAGCAGGTAACGACCTTCCAACAATCGTTTACAATGTAAACCATGAAACATTAAAACCATCTGACACAATCATTTCTGCAGCTTCTTGTACAACAAACTGCTTAGCACCTATGGCTAAAGCACTTAACGAGTTAGCAGGAATCAAATCTGGTATCATGAGCACAATTCACTCATACACAGGTGATCAGATGACACTTGACGGACCACAGAGAAAAGGTGATTTAAGAAGATCTCGTGCAGCTGCAGTTAACATCGTTCCTAACTCAACAGGTGCTGCAAAAGCTATCGGTCTTGTTATCCCAGAGCTTAACGGTAAACTTATCGGATCTGCTCAGCGTGTTCCTTGCCCAACAGGTTCTACAACTATCTTAGTTGCAACTGTTGAAAAATCTGTTACTAAAGAACAGATCAACGAATACATGAAGAAAGTAGCTAACGAATCATACGCTTACAATGAAGATGAAATCGTTTCAAGCGACATCATCGGAAGCACAGCTGGTTCTATCTTCGATGCTACACAGACAATGGTAGGAGAAGATAACCTTGTTCAGGTTGTTTCTTGGTATGATAACGAG
>JAILQS010000054.1 GCA_024698865.1 Lachnospiraceae bacterium
AGTTCCATTCCCTGATATCCTCCGGCACTCAACCAGTCTTCCATATCATAAAAATCGCTGGTATCACTCTTTCCGTATGCGTACCTGCCCTGTCCCTGTATCTTTTCGATATAAGTTCCATTTACTTTATCATATCTGTTAATCAACAATTATTACGTCCTCATTTCCATTAAGCTTCTTCTATTTATACAAAAAAGAGGATGGTATTAAAAAGTAATACCATCCCCGCTTCTTTTTACTACAATGTGCTTCGGCCATCCAGCGCACGCGCCAATGTTACCTCATCCACATATTCCAGATCTCCACCTACCGGCACTCCACTGGCAATTCGACTTACCTTTATCCCTGTTGGTTTTACCAGTTTACTGATGTAACTGGCCGTTGTCTCGCCCTCCAGACTGGAATTGGTCGCAATAATCACCTCATCCACATCCTGCTGAAGACGTACCATCAGTTCTTTTAGTCGAATGTCTCCCGGTCCGATTCCAAGCATCGGTGAAATCGCACCATGAAGTACGTGATATACGCCCCGGTATTTTTGAGTTCTTTCATAAGCCGCCAAATCTCTTGGATTCTCAACTACCATAATGGTCTTATGATCTCTCTTTTCACTTGCACAAATAGGACACGTCTCTTTGTCTGTCAGTGTGCAACAACACCGGCAATATCGTACATTTGCCTTTGCCTCGGTTATTGTCTGCGCCAACTGTGACACCTGTTCTTTTGGCATATTAATAATATGAAATGCCAACCTCTGTGCCGATTTACTCCCAATTCCCGGCAAGCGTGACAGTTCTTCGATTAACTTACTAATCTGACTGCTATAATAATCCATTAGAAAGGAAATCCTCCACCAAGTCCAAGACCACCTGCGATAGAATTCAATGTTTCTGCGGATTCTTCATCCATTTCTTTTAATGCCTGATTGGTAGCAGCTACAATCAAATCCTGAAGCATTTCGATATCGTCCGGATCTACAACCTCTTCTGAAAGTTTAACGGAAACCACTTCTTTTTTACCGGATACTGTAACAGTTACAGCACCACCGCCGGCAGTAGCGACATACTCTTTGCCCTCTAATGCCTTCGTCTTCTCTTCCATCTCTTTCTGCATTTTCTGTGCCTGTTTCACTAAATTTGTCATGTTTCCAGGCATTCCTCCTGAAAATCCACCTCTTTTTGCCATATTATATCTACCTTTCTTTTTATCTTTTCTTTATGTATGTGCACTTGCCAAATCACACGCATATGCACACCGTAACTATTTTACCACGAATAGTCTTAATCTTCAAACTCTATTGGCATATTCACCTTTTTTGTAATATCCGGAAATCTGCTGTTTCTCTCCTCGTTGGATGCCACCAACTGCACTTCAACAACGACTTCTTTCTGTATTGTGCCTCGAATGGCATTCTTTAACGCCTCCATATGTTCCTCATTTCGCACATAATCATATCCAGTAGAATCCGCAAATACGAGTAACAACCCGTTGTCATGATTGATACTTGGTCTCGCCTTCGCAAGCATTATTGGAAACGGCATCGGTAGTGATTGTAAAATACGACTCCAGTTCTCTGCCACTTTTCGCAAATCTTCCGGCATCGCTTCCGGTAAAATCTCCGGCTCGGTTATTTGTACCTGCGGCTCCACCGATGCCACCGGCTGCGAATTTATCACCGGTTGCGCGGCAACAGGAACTCCCTGTTCCATTTTCTTTTCCAGCTGTCGGATGCGGTCTAATATATCCAGCTCCTCTGTACCCATCTGCGGTCTGCAAAGTCGTATCAGTGCTGTTTCTACCAACACTCTTTTCTGTGTCGAAATGGTCAGCTGTCTTGTAAGCTCGGATAGAACATGAATATAGCGCATAATGATTTCGGTATCCACTTTTTGGGCCATTTCTTCCATGGACGCCAACTGCTCATTGGAAACATCCACGATATCCGTCGCCCGGTCAGACGCCTTTACCATCAAAAGATTACGCAAATACCAGATAAAATCATTTACAAACTGCCCAAGATCACGACCGGCAATTACCATTTCTTCCAACTGTTCAACGGCTTTTACAACATTTTCTTCTAAAATTGCAGTGAGCAGATTTTGAAAAATGACCGTATCTACCGCTCCCAGCGTCTCCAACACTTTATCATAGGTGAGTTTTTCGCCCAGATAAAACGCAATACACTGATCTAACAGACTCAATCCGTCTCGAAGCGACCCGTCCGCTGCCTTTGCAATATAGCGAACCGCCTTCTCCTCTGCCTCTACCTGCTCAATCTGTAATAATTCATCCATTCTTGCCGCAATTGTATCAATGGAAATCCTGTGAAAATCGTACCGCTGACATCTGGACAAAATCGTTACCGGTATCTTGTGAAGTTCCGTCGTTGCCAGGATGAAAATGACATACTCCGGTGGTTCCTCAAGAGTTTTGAGGAGTGCATTATACGCTCCCGAAGAAAGTGCATGTACCTCGTCTATAATGTAAACTTTATATCTGCCTTCCGTTGGCGAATACTGCACTTCTTCCACAATCTGACGCACATTATCCACGCTACTGTTGGAAGCGGCGTCAATTTCGATAACATTCATGGATGTCTGGCTGTTAATTGCCTTACAGACTGCACATTCATTACAAGGACTTCCATCTACCGGATGCTCACAATTCACTGCCTTTGCAAATATTTTGGCAATTGTAGTTTTACCGGTTCCTCTCGTACCACAAAAAAGATAGGCATGCCCTATCCTTTCTGCTTTAATCTGATTTTTAAGTGTTGTTACAATGTGATCCTGTCCCTTCACATCTTCAAATCTCGAAGGTCGAAACTTTCGATATAACGCCGTATAGGACATAATCTACCTCTTTTCTATTCCATCTCGTCTGCGGCACTGTTGTGCCTCTTCTCTCTGTCGAAGCCTCTTTAGTTATTATAAACTCGCTCCAGATTAAGAAACTTCGTCAATTCTCCATTCCATCCAAGTTTTACGGTTCCTGTAGGACCACTTCTTTGTTTGCCTACAATAATCTCTGCAACGCCCTTTTCTTCCGTATCCGGATTATAATAATCATCTCTGTAGATAAACATTACAACGTCGGCATCCTGCTCGATTGCTCCGGACTCACGCAAGTCCGAAAGCATCGGTCGCTTGTCCGGTCTTCCTTCTACTGCACGGCTAAGCTGCGAAAGCGCAATAATTGGCGCATCAATCTCTCTTGCCAGCGCCTTTAATGAACGTGAAATTTCTGATACTTCCTGCTGTCTAGACTCACTCCTCTTGCTTCCACCGGACATCAACTGTAAATAGTCGATAATCACTAACTGCAGTCCATGCTCAATCTTGTATTTTCTGCATTTGGTTCTAAGTTCATTAATCGTGATACCCGGTGTATCGTCAATAATCAACTTGGAATCACCGATGGTACTTACACTGTCAATCAGCTTCTCCCACTGGTCATCCTCCAGGTTACCGCTTCGAATTGCCTGCGAATCTACCTTGGAATCAATGGCAAGCATACGGTTTACCAACTGAACTTTTGACATTTCCAGGCTGAAAATAGCTGTCGTAATATGATTTTTAACTGCTACATGCTCTGCGATATTTAAGACAAATGCGGTTTTACCCATCGCCGGTCTTGCCGCCACCAGAATAAGTTCTGATGGGTGGAATCCGGTTAACTTATTATCAAGGTCATAAAACCCACTTTCGATTCCGGTTACACGTCCTTTTGTTCTGGATGCAAGTTCTATCTGCTCTAACGCTTCCAAAACGACTTCTCTGATTGGAACATAGTCACTGAGTTTGTTCTGTTGCACTGCAGAGAAAATCTCCTTCTCAGCGGATTCCATAATTGCCTCCATAGAATCGCTGCCTTCATAACAATCCTTGGATATCTTCTCGGATACCTTAATCAGGTTTCTCAAAATCGCTTTATCTTTTACAATTCTTGCGTAGTGCTCAACATTGGCACTTGTAGGCACAGCATTGATGATATCTTTGATAAAATCAATAGATGACAGTTCCGGCATTACCGAAGACTCTTTTAACTTTTCCTGTACCGTAACGATATCCGCCGGTTTCCCTTCTTTGTACAATGCAACCATGACATCGTACAACACACCATAAGATGTCTGGTAAAAATCCTCTTTGTCCAATATTTCAGAAACGGTAACTACTGCATCCTTATCAATAAGCATGGATCCAATGACTGACTTCTCTGCTTCTGTGTTATTGGGCATTATTCTTTTTATAATTGCTTCGTCCATGCTTCCCCTCCAAATCGCACTTTCCGGATTGCTTATTTTTCTTTAACAATAACTTTTAAATCCGCCGTAACTTTCGGATGTAATTTGATCTGCGCATGAAATGTTCCGGCCGTCTTGATTGCAATCGGAAGTTGCATTTTTTTCTTGTCTAATGTATAGCCTAACTGTTCTTCACAAGCAGCTGCAATTTCTTTGGTAGAAACAGAACCAAATGTTCTTCCACCTTCGCCTGCCTTGATAAAAAGAGTAACCTCTTTCGTCTCAATTTCTTTTGCTAACGCCTGTGCTTCTTCTAATTTTTCTTTGGCAATCTTTGCTTCATTTGCCTTTTGTAATTTTAAATCATTAACATTACGCGCTGTTGCTTCTACACCAAGTTTCTTTGGCAAGATACAGTTTCTTGCATATCCGTCGCTGACTTTTACTTTATCACCTTTTTTCCCAAGGCTCTTTACGTCTTCTAATAATATTACTTCCATTTTTCCTCCTTCATGTCGCGCATCGGGCATTCCTTTTAAATGTCTCCACCCTTAATCATGTCGTCCAAAGTTTTCTTTATAACTCCTCTTGCCTCTTCCATCGTAAATCCATGCAACTGGGCTCCGGCTACGCTCATATGACCTCCGCCGCCGAGTCTTTCCATAATTGTCTGGACATTTACTTCATCAATGGAACGCGCACTGATATAAATTTTGTCGTTGTAGTCCGTCAATACAAAGGAAGCTTTCACGCCTTTGATATCTAACAATTCATTCGCTACCTGCGCTCCAAGTACTGTCGGGCTCTTTATTCCCTGTGCTTTACACTCTGTAATCGTGTATGCATTCTTATATATCTCTGCGTGGGCAATCGCCTCCGCACGAATCTTATACTCTTTAATATCACTTCGGAATCCTTTACGAATTCTTGTAACATCCGCACCGTGACGACGCAGGAATGCAGCGGCTTCAAACGTCCGAACTCCGGTTTTTACAAGGAAATTGTCCGTATCAATCATAATTCCTGAATACATGGCATCTGCTTCTGCCTGTTTTAATTTGATACCTTCGCCAACATACTGCAAAATCTCAGCTACCATTTCACATGCGGAGCTTGCATATGGCTCGATATAGGAAAGCACCGGATTCTTAATTGCCTCATCTGTTCTTCTATGATGATCGAGAATGACAACCGTTCGTGTCATATCCAGCAATTCTTCACATTCGGTATAGCTTGGCCGGTTAACGTCTACGATAACCAATAACGTATCGTCATCTACGATTTCTTTGGCCCTTTCTCCGTTGATAATCAGATCTTCCTCATAATCCGGATTGTCAATAAAGCGATCCATCACCGGTTTTACAGAAGATGTAACTTCATTTATTACAATGTACGCGCGCTTTTCCAGAGTCTTGGCAATTCTGTAAATACCAATCGCTGCTCCGAACGAATCGACGTCTCCAATGCTATGCCCCATAACAACGACATTATTCTTGGACTCCATCAATTCTTTTAACGCGTGTGCTTTCACTCTCGCCTTTACTCGCGTAGTTTTCTCTACCTGCATGGTCTTTCCACCAAAGTAGGAAATTTTCTCTCCGCGTTTGACAACCGCCTGGTCTCCACCACGTCCAAGTGCAAGGTCAATGGCAGCCCGGGCATTTTCATAATTTATCGAATAGTTTTCTCCGTCTGCACCCAGTCCGATACTTATCGTAACCGGCATCTCATTTCCTACGTTTACTGTCTGTACCTCAGCCAGTATGGCAAATTTTTCATCGGTCAGACGCGGAAGGAACTTTTGACGAAAGACAAAGAAATACTTATCTTTCTCAAGTTTCTTTACAATGGCATCCATGCCGTTCATATACTTATTGATTTTTCTTTCTACAAGCGCGAGAAGCAACGATCTTCTTACTTCATCTACACTTCCAAGCGTCTCTTCAAAGTTATCAATATATAAGAGCCCGGCTACCATTTTCTCTTCTTCATTCTGTCGAATATAGGCATTAATCTCTGTCTCATCATAGAGATGCACCGTAATAATCATTCCATTTCGTCCAAGACTTTCAATCTCCGGATCAAAACCTTTCTGCTGTGCGGCAGTTGCTACCGGCACTTCTATTCTTCGCATTACAACACGATAATCTCTCTCTTTTACAGTTACATGTGCCTCGACGTCCTGCTCATTTTTCGGGAATACCTGTGGTTGTAATTCCGGTATGACATTACTGATATGTTTTCTTGCAAGTTTTTCTTCTGCAATAATATCTAAGAATTCGTCATTTGCCCACAAAAGAGCTCCTTTACAATCCAAAACAGCATAAGGAAGCGCCATTTCTTTTAACAGTTGCTTCTGTACGCGTCCATAGCCTGCGGCATATCTTACGAGATCTCCAAACATTCCCCTGTTACGATATCTCCAGATTAAAGCCGCACAAATTGCGTATATTACGAAAAAAAGTATTCCAACAAATCCGGCCTTTTTGTTTACTACAAAAAGCACACTGTCCATGCACGCAACAATAACAGTCAGAATTAACGGCCATCTCATATATGCACTGATTCGTTTTGTCGTATTCACTGTTGATGACCTCTGTCAGGTCTGACCTGAAGATTCTGAACATCGCACCCTCAAGGCAGACACCGTTTACTGAGTCAGCCTTTCTCAATGTCACTCTCTTCTTCATCGCGGTCTCATTCATGATTCCCTGAGCCGAGATATCCGGCGTAGTGACAGCCCTAAATACGGCCGTACTTGATCCGCCTGATGTGGATCCGCCTGACGTGGACCCACCCGTCGTAGATCCGCCTGTCGTGGATCACCGACGCTCTTTCCGTCCGGTAATGCAGTGGCATCTGTATACACATCCGTGCCGCCGAAGTTCGGGCTTCCCTCCATCTTCAGCTTTCCGCCTTCTGCAAGGTAAATGCCTGCGCCGGCTGTGCCTGCAGTGTTGCCGGTGATGGTTGCCGCTACCACAGATGTAGTAGACGCGGCTGCAATCTCATCCTTCAGGGCCACTGTTCCGCCGTTGTCAACATAAACAGCTCCGCCGTTCACTGCTGTATTTCCGGTGATCCTACCATCGGACATGGTCATAGAAGCACCATTTGCAACATACACCGCTCCGCCGTTTGCTGTAGTTGTGGAATTCTGCAATGTACTTCCGGTCCGGACGATCAGACCGCCCTTTGTTACGTTTACAATACCGCCGTTATCTGCCGTGTACTTTGGAGTACTTTCTTTCGCTCCTCCGTCGAGTGTAATGTTTGTTGTGGTAAAGATACTGTTCTCCCCGTTCACAGTGAACATGGACTTTGTGCTGCTGCCGCGCCTGATCTTCGCAGGGACTGTAGCTTTTCCATTAACATCTGTTTCTCCGAGATACGGGAACTCTTCACCGTTTTCATTACCTGCCGTAGTCAGGATCAACGGCTTATTCGGAAGAAGAATCGTATCAGTATCCCGTATACTGTAATCCGGAACGAGCATCTTGACGTAAGCCGGAGTCGCCTTTGTTGTTCCATCATCCAGCGTAAACTTCTCATCTCCCGAATAGTGATCTCCAAAATCACTGAATGCTTCACTAAGCTTCGCATAAACAGCCGGTTTTCCATCCACCCGCAACGTATTACCGGCTTCATCCGTAATCTTGCAGACGGCTGTTTTGTTGGTCATCTGAAGGATCGATTTTCCCGGTATGGTTACAGTTTGAGAAGCATTTTCAGAATATCTGAAAAATGACGTATTATTTACACCTACTACAGCACCATTACAATGAGACATATATCTTGAAGTTTCTAACTCTTCCCACTGAGTTGACATACCATTATAATAAATCACATGATCTCCATCGCTGTTATGGGCCGTTATCTCATCCATACGAATTATTGTGCAAGTATCTGGCACATAAATATTCTCAAAATCATTGTAGTCATTTATTTCACTATCAGGAGTGAAGCCTCACACGACTCAAGTCGCGTGCTTCCTGATACTGCGCTTTTGCGCAGAGTCCGCTTTAAGCGGACGGAATTCCTCTCTTTGCTACGGCAATGGACTCAGCATCTGTATGGCATTCCTGCCATA
>JAILQS010000058.1 GCA_024698865.1 Lachnospiraceae bacterium
GATGGCAGCTGAAACTGCAGCAAAAGCAGCATTACCACACGGATTAAAATCCGTAGAAGTTATGGTGGTCTGCATCCGTTATGTGGTACAGGTGTTACGTCTCTAATGCTTGTAACTTCGATTCCGCACGCCTGAAGAGCACGAATTGCTGCTTCACGTCCTGAACCAGGTCCTTTAACCATAACTTCTACGGATTTTAATCCGTGTGGTAATGCTGCTTTTGCTGCAGTTTCAGCTGCCATCTGTGCTGCATATGGAGTTGATTTTCTGGATCCTCTGAATCCTAATCCACCTGCACTTGCCCAAGAAATGGCATTTCCTTCTGCATCTGTCAATGTAACGATTGTATTATTAAAAGATGACTGAATGTGTGCCTGTCCACGATCGACATTTTTCTTCACACGTTTCTTTGTCACTTTTTTAGCTACTTTTGCCATGACAAACCCTCCTATGGATTCTTTTTACTAGATTTTAATTATTTCTTTTTATTTGCTACTGTACGCTTAGGACCTTTTCTGGTTCTTGCGTTGGTTTTTGTCTTCTGTCCACGAACAGGAAGACCTTTTCTGTGACGAATGCCTCTATAGCATCCAATTTCCTGTAATCTCTTGATGTTAAGAGCGATTTCTCTACGTAAATCACCTTCTACCATCTGGTCTGCGTCGATTACGTCACGAATTCTTGCAACTTCTTCATCTGTTAAGTCCTTAACACGTGTGTCAGGATTAACTTTAGCTTTTTCAAGAATACGTGTAGCACTTACTCTACCAATACCATAGATGTAAGTGAGACCAATTTCAACACGTTTTTCTCTTGGTAAATCAACACCACTAATACGAGCCATGTGTTCGCACCTCCGTTAAAATAGTTAATAAGTTTTTTGATGATTATATGTAACAGTACTCTGTTACATCAGCCGCTTTAAACCATGATGCAAATCTATCATAGAACATCTCCTAGACTCTATTTCAGAATATTCTGTAGGAGCGACATTTGCATATCGCCAATCGCGTATGTAAATGTTACATCTATATAGATGGCACTACAAAAGCCGGAACGCCTGCTAGGGTTCTTCTGCTTTTGTAAGACAGCTAATCAGACTGTCCACAGTATCACGCTACATAATGACTTGTAGCATAACACAAAAAGCAAGGTAGTATATAT
Organism: Lachnospiraceae bacterium; assembly: GCA_024698865.1. Taxonomy (GTDB): domain Bacteria; phylum Bacillota; class Clostridia; order Lachnospirales; family Lachnospiraceae; genus JAILQS01. The sequence goes on from JAILQS010000058.1 coordinate 1,165, forward strand.
TATAATACACGCAAAATTGCCAAAGTTCTGTACACGGGTCCCTTTGGCTGCTTTACATGATTAACCTTGTCTCTGTTTGTGTCTTGGATTCTCGCAGATTACTCTAACGATTCCCTTTCTTTTAATGACTTTGCATTTTTCGCAAATTGGTTTAACTGATGATCTTACCTTCATTTCAATCTCTCCTTTCGCAAAAGTCCATTTCGTATTGTAGCATATAATTTTTCAAGTTGCAATAGGTATTTTAATTTTTTTTGCAACTATTTTACAAAAAAAGAACCAATCCGTAGTTACTACAGACCGGCTCTTTTCAAATCTTCTGATTTTTTATTTGTCACGCCAAATGATACGTCCTTTGGTAAGGTCATATGGTGAAAGTTCCAATGTAACCTTGTCACCAGGGAGAATGCGGATAAAATTCATTCTTAATTTACCGCTGATATGCGCCAATACTACGTGTCCGTTTTCTAATTCTACACGAAACATTGCGTTAGGTAATTTCTCGATTACAGTTCCTTCAATTTCTACTACATCTGCTTTAGACATTTCATTCCTCCTGTTTGTTCTATTATTCTTTATTATATAAGATTATTGGATTCCGTCTTGTAAGCTGAGAATCTCTGGTTCCCCTTCTGTAATAAGGATTGTATTCTCGTAATGTGCGGAATATTCTCCATCCTGTGTTACAACGGTCCAGTCATCCTCTAACCACCATACATCCGGTACACCTGCATTCACCATTGGTTCAATTGCAAGTGTCATTCCCGGAACAAGTTTGATACCGCGTCCAACCGGTTTGAAGTTTGGTATCTGCGGATCCTCGTGAAGATTCTGTCCAACTCCATGGCCCACCAGATCTCTGACAATAGAGAAGCCATTGCTCTCTACATGTTTCTGAATTGCCTTGGAGATATCATACAGATGATTGCCGGCTTTTGCATATTTGATGCCTTCGAAAAAGCTCTGTTTTGTGACATCAATCAGTTTCTGTGCATTTGCATCGATTTTGCCAACTGCATACGTTCTTGCCGCATCTGAGTGGTAACCCTTATAAATAACTCCCGCGTCGAGACTTACGATGTCTCCTTCGCGTAATATACGTTTTTTGTTCGGTATTCCGTGAACTACTTCATCATTTACCGAAACACAGATAGAAGCAGGGTATCCTTCATAATTTAAAAATGAAGGTATACATTTGTATCGGCGGATGGCTGCTTCGCCCCATCTGTCAATGTCTTTGGTAGAGATTCCCGGTTCGATTTTCTCACGCAGTTCTTCGTGAACTGCTGCTAATATCTTACCGGCTTCTCTCATATATTCTATTTCCTGTTGTGTTTTAATTGATACTGACATTTTAAAAGCCTCCGGATATTACTCACCTAAAATATCTACGATAGCCTGGAATACTTCGGACATGTCCTTTGTACCATCTACAGATTTGAGAATCTGCTCTTTGGTATAGTAATCAATCAATGGCTGTGTCTGCTCATGATATACGGTTAATCTCTTCTGTACGGTCTCCGGCTTATCGTCATCTCTTAAGATTAACTCTCCGCCGCAGGCATCACATACGTTTTCAACTTTTGTAGGATTGAATTTAATATGGTAGGTTCCGCCACAGGAAACGCATGCTCTACGTCCCGCCATTCTATCAATGATGTTAGAATCCGGTACATCTACATCGATTGCGAAGTCAACTTTGTCACCGATTTTATTCAGTGCAGCAGTTAATGCTTCTGCCTGAGGAATTGTTCTTGGAAAACCATCCAAAACATATCCGTTCTTTGCATCGTCCTGTCCGATTCTGTCTACGACAAGATCTACAACAAGTTCATCCGGCACTAACAGTCCCTGATCCATATACGTTTTCGCTTTTTTTCCAAGCTCAGTTCCACCTTTGATGTTTGCTCTAAAGATATCTCCTGTAGAGATGTGTGGAATGTTGTATTTGTCTGCTATCATTTTTGCCTGTGTTCCTTTTCCTGCTCCAGGTGCACCTAACATGATTATTTTCATATTTACTCCATTTCTGTGCCAATGCACGAATTCATATTTTTATCATCAATCCTTATTTTAACCTTTTTTGAACCGCTTTTCCAGTTTTTTATTTCAGGTGTTCTTTTCAATATAAAAATCATTATAAAAGAGGGACGTTGATTCGCATCATTCGTCCCCCTAAATTAATTCTTTATCTAGTCATTTAAGAAACCTTTGTAATGACGAACAAGCATCATGGACTCTACCTGTTTTAATGTTTCAAGAACTACACCAACAACGATGATGATAGAAGTTCCACCGAAACTTACATCTGCTCCAAATACTCCTGAGAAGAAGATTGGTACAAATGCAATAATGGATAATGCCACTGCTCCAATAAAGATTACATAATTAAGTACTTTTGTTAAATAATCTGTGGTTGGTTTACCTGGACGGATACCCGGAATAAATCCACCCTGTTTCTTCATGTTATTTGCAATTTCAATCGGATTGAAAGTGATTGAAGTATAGAAATAAGCGAAGAAAACAATCATTGCGATATAAACAACAAGTCCTAATGTGAATTTGAATTCACTTAAACTCTTGATATTGCACCATGAGTTCTGGCTGCAGAATTTCAAGAAAATTTCTGCTACAGAAGCACCCGCTCCTGATGCAGGTTTCACGTTCATGAAGCTTCCGATTACTACCGGGAAGGACATAAGAGAACCTGCAAAGATAATAGGGATAACTCCTGCTGTATTTACTTTAAGAGGAATGTGTGTAGCCTGTCCGCCTACCATTCTTCTTCCCTGCATTTTCTTTGCATACTGTACAGGGATTCTTCTTTCACCGTCAGAAAGAAGAATAATAAATACTACCATACCGATTACAACTACTGCGATAACTGCCGCAGCAAGTAATTTATTTACCGTTGTTGCCTCTTTAATGAACTGTGTATACAGTCTCATAAAATCTTCCGGCATTCTGGAAACAATATTGATTAAAAGTACGATGGAAATACCATTTCCAAGGCCTTTTACCGTAATTCTTTCTCCAATCCACATTAAGAATGCAGATCCTGCAACTAAAGATGTAACCACAACACAAACATTTGTTAAATTAACACCGCCCTGAAGTAATCCCTGGTTACCAAATCCGATAACCATAGCAACTGCTTCAATTAATGCCAATAAAACGGTAACATAACGTGTATATTCTGCAATTTTCTTTCTTCCGTCTTCTCCGTCCTTCTGCATTTCCTCTAATTTAGGAATTGCAATAGTGAGAAGCTGCATAATGATGGAAGAAGTAATATATGGTGTTATGTTAAGTGCAAAAATAGACATCTGTGTAAAGGAACCACCTGTCATTGCATCAAAGAAATTTAAAGCTGACTGCTGCTCAAACCACTGTGTGAAGTAGGTGCTGTCAACGCCCGGTACAGGCAGCTGACAACCTAATCTTACAATAACTAAAGCAACTAATGTAAATAATAATCTACTACGAATCTCTTTTACTTTGAACGCATTGCGAAGTGTCTCTAACATCCTTTACATCACCTCTGCTTTTCCGCCAAGAGCTTCGATTTTTTCTTTAGCACTTGCACTATATGCATCTACTTTCACGTTGAGTTTCTTTGTTAACTCACCGTTTCCGAGAATTTTAACACCATCTTTTGGATTCTTGATTACTCCGGTCTCTTTGAGTAACTCTACAGTTACATCAGTACCGTCTTCAAATCTGTTAAGTACATCAACATTAATAGCAACGATGTGTTTTGTATTAATGTTAGTGAATCCTCTCTTAGGTAATCTTCTGTATAAAGGCATCTGACCACCTTCAAAGCCTGGTCTAGGAGCTCCAGAACGAGCTTTCTGTCCTTTGTGACCTTTACCTGCGGTCTTACCATTTCCTGAACCATGTCCACGACCTCTTCTAAAGTTGTCGCTGTGCTTTGAGCCATCAGCTGGTTTTAATTCTGATAAGTTCATTATCTGCGCACCTCCTTATTTTATTTCCGTTTCTCTCATTTATGTTAATTAGATTTCTTCAACTTTAACCAAATGTTTTACATGCCAAACCATTCCTCTAACTGCATCATTGTCAGGCATTTCAACGGATTTGTTTAATTTTCTGAGTCCTAAAGCTTCTACCGTTTTTCTGTGTGCCGGTATTGCTCCAATAGGTGATTTAACTAATGTAATTTTTAATTTTCCTGCCATTTTTCAGTCCTCCTATCCTTCGATCTGATCTACAGAAATACCACGAAGTTTAGCAACCTCTTCAGGAGTCTTTAACTGACTTAATCCCTGAATTGTAGCAAGTACAACGTTCTGTTTATTGTTAGAACCTAAGGATTTTGTACGGATGTTCTTAAATCCTGCAAGTTCAAGTACGGAACGTGCAGGACCACCTGCGATAATTCCAGTACCTTCTGGTGCACGTTTTAATAATACGGAAGCACTTCCGAATTTACCTGTATAGTCATGTGGTACACTACCATTAGCATCTAATGGTAAGGAAATCATCTGTTTGATAGCAGCTTCTTTTCCTTTACGGATTGCTTCTGGAATTTCTGCTGCTTTTCCTAAACCTGCACCAACGTGTCCGTTCTTGTCACCAACAACTACTAAAGCAGTAAATCTCATGTTACGTCCACCTTTTACTACTTTTGTTACACGTTTGATTGACACTACATTATCTTCTAACTCTAACTGGCTAGCATCAATAATCTCACGCTTCATGCGACTTTTCCTCCTTGTTTAGAATTGCAGTCCAGCTTCTCTTGCTGCATCTGCTAATGCTTTGATTTTTCCCTGATAAATGAATCCGCCTCTGTCGAAAACTACTGTAGTAATTCCCTTATCTAAAGCTTTTTTAGCGATTACTTCGCCAAGCTTTGCTGCAGCTTCAACATTGTTTGTTTTCTCTAAATCTGCTTTTACGTCTTTCTGAAGAGTAGAAGCTGAAACTAATGTGTTTCCAACCGTATCGTCAATAATCTGAGCATACATATGGTTGTTGCTTCTAAAAACAGCTAAACGTGGTCTGTCAGCAGTACCTGCAAAACGATTACGAATTCTTTTGTGTTTATTTACACGAACTAAAGCTCTTGATTCTTTTTTAACCATCGTTCTATTCACTCCTTTTTAAATGTTAACCTTACTGTAGCTTATATGCTATTTCTTACCAGTCTTACCAACTTTACGTCTAATAACCTCATCAGCATATTTGATACCTTTACCTTTGTAAGGTTCAGGAGCTCTCTTCTCTCTGATTTCAGCAGCATACTGGCCAACTTTTTCTTTATCGATACCCTTTACAATGATCTTATTCTGACCATCAAGTACACATTCGATTCCTTCCGGATCTTCCATTACTACCGGATGAGAATATCCGAGAGATAATGTTAAGGTTTTTCCCTGCTTAGCAGCTCTGTAACCTACACCGTTTACTTCGAGTACTTTTTCGTATCCTTCTGTTACACCGATTACCATGTTGTTAATCAATGTTCTTGTAAGACCATGTAAAGATTTCATTTTCTTTAAGTCATTAGGTCTTGTTACAACGATCGAATCACCATCTTTAGCGATTGTCATTTCTGCAGGTAACACTCTTTCCAGTGTTCCCTTAGGACCTTTTACAGTCACTTTATTATTTTCTGCAATATCAACAGTTACTCCTGCTGGTACCGCGATAGGCATTCTTCCTATACGTGACATGCCCGCACCTCCTATAATTTATATCTGATTACTGTGTCTTTGTTATTACCAAACAAATGCTAACACTTCTCCACCAACATTTTCTTTTCTAGCTTCTTTGTCAGTGATTACACCTTTGTTTGTAGAAATAATTGCGATTCCTAAACCTCCAAGAACCTTTGGAAGGTTTTCTGCACCAGCATAAACACGAAGACCAGGTTTAGAAATTCTCTTGATTCCAGAGATAACTTTAACATTCTTATCCTGACCGTATTTTAATGTAATATGGATGGATTTAAATCCACCAACTTCTTCTAAAGAAAAATCTTTAATATATCCTTCTTTTAAAAGAATTTCTGCGATGGCAACCTTCATTTTTGATGCCGGAACATCAACTGTATCATGTTTCGCCGTATTTGCGTTACGAATTCTTGTAAGCATATCTGCAATAGGATCACTCATTGTCATTTTGGATATTCCTCCTTCTTTCATTGTATCCAATAGATTCCTCTTAAAACTATAGAATCTATTACCAACTTGCTTTCTTTACTCCTGGAATTTCGCCTTTGTAAGCCAATTCACGGAAGCAAATTCTGCAAATTCCGTATTTTCTTAAGTAAGCATGTGGACGACCACAAATTCTACAACGAGAATATTCTCTGGTAGAAAATTTAGCAGGACGCTGCTGTTTTACTTTCATAGACGTTTTAGCCATAAAAATTTACCTCCAACTATTTTCTGAATGGCATACCAAACTGTGTTAACAATTCTCTTGCTTCTTCATCTGTTTTTGCAGTAGTAACAAAGATGATATCCATACCTCTAACCTTATCTACTTTATCATATTCGATCTCAGGGAAGATTAACTGCTCCTTAATACCTAAAGCGTAGTTTCCTCTACCGTCGAATGCGTTAGGATTAACACCACGGAAGTCACGAACTCGTGGTAAAGAAAGATTTACAAGTCTGTCTAAGAACTCGTACATTTTCTCTCCTCTAAGAGTTACCTTACATCCGATTGCCATTCCTTCTCTGATTTTGAAGTTAGCTACAGACTTTTTCGCTCTTGTAAGAACTGCTTTCTGACCAGTGATGATTTCAAGGTCTCTTACTGCAGAATCTAAGATTTTGGAATTGTCTTTTGCTTCTCCAACACCCATGTTAATTACTATTTTCTCAAGTTTAGGTACTTCCATAACGTTTTTATAAGAAAACTTTTTGGTCATACCGTCAACGATTTCATTTAAATATGTGTCTTTTAAACGAGCCAATGTAAACTACCTCCTTTCTCGATTAATCAATAATGTCGCCTGTTGATTTTGCGATACGAACTTTTTTATCTCCGTCCATCTTGAAACCAACTCTTGTTGTTTCACCTTTGAATACGTACATTACATTGGAAATATCAATAGGAGCTTCCTCTGTAACGATTCCGCCGTTAGGATTTGCCTGGCTAGGTTTAACGTGTTTTGTAGCATTGTTGATGCCTTCTACGATAACCTTACCATTCTTTACAGAAAGGACTTTTCCCTGTTTACCTTTATCTTTACCAGCGATAACTTTTACGGTATCACCTTTTTTAATTTTACTGGTTGCCACTGTCGACACCTCCTTATAATACTTCTGGTGCTAATGAAACGATTTTCATGAACTGTTTCTCTCTTAATTCTCTTGCAACTGGTCCAAAGATACGAGTTCCTCTTGGGTTCTTATCTTCTTTAATGATAACCGCTGCATTTTCGTCAAATCTGATATAAGATCCGTCGTTACGACGTGTTTTATTAACTGTACGAACAACTACCGCTCTTACTACATCACCTTTTTTTACAACTCCGCCTGGTGTTGCATCTTTGACCGTAGCAACAATAACATCACCGATAGCTGCATATCTTCTGGTTGAACCACCTAATACACGAATGCAAAGTAACTCTTTTGCTCCGGTATTATCAGCAACCTTAAGTCTTGATTCCTGCTGGATCATAGTTATTCTCCTTTCAAAAACTTGAAGTAAACCTTTGTAAACTTAAGTTTTGCAATATTATTTTGCTTTTTCGATAATTTCTACAAGTCTCCATCTCTTATCTTTAGATAATGGTCTTGTTTCCATTACTTTAACTCTATCACCTTTTTTGCATTCGTTGTTTTCATCATGAACTTTTAATTTGCTTGTTCTTTTGATGATTTTGTTGTAAAGAGGATGCTTTACATTATCAACAACTGCAACTACGACTGTTTTATCCATTTTATCACTTACTACTTTACCAGTACGTGTTTTTCTTAATTTTCTTTCCACAACAATTCTCCTTTCCATCAATATCGATATTCAGTATAAATTATTTGCTTAACTCAGTAATTACTGTCTGAATTCTAGCGATGTTTCTTCTAACTTCTCTAATTCTTACTGTGTTATCTAACTGATTTGTTGCGTTCTGGAATCTCAAGTTAAAGAGTTCCTTCTTAGCAGCTACTAATTGTTCATTTAATTCTGCAACTGATTTCTGTTTTAAATCCTGTACATATGCCTTACTTTTCACTGCCAGCACCTCCTTCTAAATCTTCACGAGATACTACCTTACATTTTAATGGTAATTTATGTGAAGCAAGACGTAACGCTTCTCTAGCTAATTCTTCAGAAACGCCACCAATCTCAAACATTACACGTCCTGGTTTAACAACTGCTACCCAGTATTCAAGAGTTCCTTTTCCTGAACCCATTCGAGTTTCAGCTGGTTTATTTGTAACCGGTTTGTCCGGGAAAATCTTAATCCAAACTTTACCACCACGTTTGATGTAACGAGTCATAGCGACACGGGCTGCTTCAATCTGGTTAGATCTGATCCACGCTGGCTCCATAGCCACAATACCATATTCGCCGTTAGTAATCTTGTTACCGCGCAATGCTTTACCTCTCATCGTACCACGGAACTGTTTACGACGTTTTACTCTTTTTGGCATTAACATTATTTATCGCTCCCTTCCTCTTTTGATCCTTTTGTTGGAAGTACTTCACCCTGGTAAATCCATACTTTTACTCCGACTTTACCATAAGTTGTGTCTGCTTCAGCGAATCCATAATCAATATCAGCACGTAATGTCTGAAGAGGAATAGTTCCTTCGCTGTAGAATTCTGTACGAGCCATATCTGCTCCACCAAGACGTCCGGAAACTGCAGTTTTGATTCCCAATGCTCCGGCTCTCATGGTTCTACCCATTGTGGATTTCATAGCTCTTCTGAATGAAATACGGTTTTCAAGCTGAGTAGCAATGTTTTCAGCTACTAACTGTGCATTGCTATCCGGTTTTTTAACCTCTTTGATATCAACAAGAACTTTGTAAGATGTATATTTAACAAGTTCAGTTTTTAATTTTTCAATTTCAGATCCACCTTTACCAATTACAACACCAGGTTTTGCTGTGTAAATGATAACTTTTACTCTATCTGCAGATCTTTCAATGTCGATTTTTGCAATTCCTGCACTATATAATTTCTTTTTCAGAAATTTACGGATGTTATAGTCTTCTACAAGGTTGTCTGCGAAGTTTCCTTCTGCATACCATCTTGAGTTCCAGTCACTGATAACTCCGACTCTTAAGCCATGAGGATTAACCTTCTGTCCCATGATTTACCTCCTATCTTTCATTAAGCACGATTGTGATGTGGCTCATTCTCTTCTCGATTCTATAAGCTCTACCCTGTGCTCTTGGTTTGATTCTCTTCATTGTAGGTCCCTTGTTTGCGTAACACTCTTCAATGTAAAGGTTAGCAGGGTTCATTCCGTTATTGTTTTCAGCGTTTGCGATAGCTGATTTTAACAGTTTTTCAATAAGTGTTGAAGCATATCTTGGATTGTATGCTAAAATTCCAAGTGCTGTTTCTACATCTTTACCTCTGATTGCATCCAATACGAAACAAGCTTTCTGAACAGATACTCTTGCATAAGATAATTTAGCTGATGGTCTTGTATCTCTCTGGCTCTCATTTCTTTCTCTTTTTATCTGAGATCTATGTCCCTTTGCCATGGATGTAACCTCCTTTCAAATACTCTCTATTTATCTAATCTATTATCTTGACTTCTTGTCGTCTTTTCCGTGTCCTCTGTAAGTTCTTGTTGCAACGAACTCACCGAGTTTATGTCCAACCATGTCTTCTGTTACATATACAGGTACATGTCTTCTTCCATCATGAACAGCGATTGTGTGTCCAACGAAGGATGGGAAAATTGTAGAACGACGTGACCAGGTTTTGATAACCTGTTTGTCTCCTGATGCGTTCATAGCGTCTACTTTTTTAAGTAAGCTTGCATCAGCAAATGGTCCCTTCTTTAATGAACGTGCCATATATTTTTACCTCCTTAATATTCACGCGAAAATGAATGACTCTTTATAAATCTTATAAAGATTTTCCATCTCTTCTTCTTACGATCAATTTGTTAGATTTCTTGTTTTTCTTTCTTGTCTTCAAACCAAGTGCTGGTTTACCCCAAGGAGTAACAGGGCCCGGACGACCGATTCCCGCTTTACCTTCACCACCACCGTGTGGATGGTCATTAGGGTTCATAACAGAACCACGAACTGTAGGTCTGATACCCATGTTACGTTTACGTCCTGCTTTACCGATTTTAACTAACTCATGATCTCCGTTTCCAACTACACCTACTGTTGCGCGGCAAGCAATTGGAACCATTCTCATTTCGCCTGAAGGAAGTCTAAGTGTTGCATATTTTCCTTCTTTCGCCATTAACTGAGCGCTGTTTCCTGCGGAACGAACTAACTGTCCGCCACGTCCAAGATAAAGCTCGATGTTGTGTACTAATGTACCAACCGGAATATCTGCAAGTGGTAAGCAGTTTCCTACTCTGATTTCAGCTTCAGAACCGTTCATAACTTTCTGGCCTACTTTTAATCCTTCCGGAGCAAGGATGTATGCTTTTTCACCATCTGCATAGCTGATTAATGCGATATTTGCACTTCTGTTTGGATCGTATTCGATTGTCTTAACTGTTGCAGGAATACCATCTTTATTTCTTTTAAAATCAATAATTCTATATTTTCTTCTAGATCCACCACCACGATGTCTTACAGTGATTTTACCCTGATTGTTACGTCCAGAATTCTTGTTTAAGGAAACAAGTAATGATTTCTCTGGTGTTGCAGTTGTAATCTCAGCAAAATCAGACATTGTCATATTTCTTCTGGAAGGTGTATATGGGTTAAACTTTTTAATTCCCATTATAATTCTCCTTTCTTATGCCTGTGTGAGCCTTACTCGGAAATTTTGCGACTCACTCTCTATCTTATAAAGACTCAAAGATTTCGATTTCTTTGCTGTCAGCGGTAAGCTGAACGATAGCCTTTTTAGTTTTGGCTGTTTTACCGAATACGTTACCACGTCTACGTGTTTTGCCATCGTTATTCATTGTGTTAACTTTAGCAACTTTTGTTCCCTGGAACATTTTCTCAACAGCTTCTTTGATCTGTGTTTTGTTAGCTTCCGGATGAACTAAGAATGTGTATTTCTTCTCGCTCATGGAATTCATACTCTTTTCTGTGATAAGTGGTTTTAAAATCACATCATAATACTGAATATTTGCCATTATGCGTACACCTCCTCAAGTTTAGCTACTGCATCCTTTGTGATTACTACGGAATCATATTTTAAGATGTCGTATACATTGATTGTGCTTGTGAAAGCTGTTCTTACTGTTGGGATGTTGTTTGCAACGCGAATCACGTCATCATCCTTGTCAGCGGTTACAACCAAAGCTTTGTTTACTTTGAGGTTGTCAAGAACTGCTGCCATTTTCTTTGTCTTTAACTCGTCGAATTTTAATTCGTCTAATACAAAGAATTTTTCTTCTGCTACTTTTGCAGATAATGCAGACTTAAGTGCTGCTACTTTTTCTTTCTTATTCATCTTCATTGAATAATCTCTTGGTACTGGAGCGAATACAACTCCGCCGCCTGTCCACTGTGGAGCTCTTGTAGATCCCTGTCTTGCATGACCGGTTCCTTTCTGTCTCCAAGGCTTTCTTCCACCACCGCTTACTTCTGAACGGGTTTTTGCTTTCTGTGTTCCCTGACGTTTGTTAGCAAGCTGTCTAACTACTGCCATGTGAACTAAGTGTTCATTTATTGGAGCTGCAAAGACTGCATCATTAAGTTCTAATGTTCCAACTTCTTTGCCTTCCATATTGTAAACAGATACGTTTGCCATCTGTATGTTCCTCCTTTCTTAAAGACTAGTTTGCCTTTACTGACTCTTTCAACATTACCATTGATTTCTTAGGTCCCGGTACAGCACCTTTAATCAGGATAAGGTTGTTCTCTGCGTCTACTCTTACTACTTCAAGGTTCTGAACTGTTACTTTTACAGCACCCATCTGACCTGGCATCTGTTTTCCTTTGAAAACTTTGGATGGATCTGAACAAGCACCGTTGGAACCTGCATGTCTGTGGAACTTGGAACCGTGAGCCATAGGTCCTCTGGACTGGCCGAATCTCTTGATTGCGCCCTGGAATCCTTTACCTTTAGACTTAGCTGTTGCATCAATCTTGTCGCCTTCAGCGAAGATGTCTGCTTTGATTTCCTGTCCAACTTCATACTCTTCAGCATTGTCAAACTTGAATTCTTTAAGATATCTCTTATTGTCAACACCTGCTTTTGCAAAGTGTCCTTTCATAGGTTTGTTAACGAGTACTTCTCTGATGTCGCCAAAACCTACCTGTACTGCACTATATCCATCATTTTCAACTGTTTTAACCTGTGTTACTACACAAGGACCAGCCTGCAGTACTGTTACTGGAGTTAATGCTCCATTTTCATTGAAGATTTGAGTCATTCCGACTTTAGTCGCCAAAATAGCTTTCTGCATTTTGTGCACCTCCTGTTTTAATCTACAGCGGAGCGATGTGATTCTCTTCGTTTTAATGGTGGTTACCAACAAAGCTTTCTTATTATATAGAAGCTTCTTATTCAAACTCCAAGATCTTACGCTCATCCTAGATGGTTTACCCGAGTGCTTGGTATCTTCGTTGCTTGGACTCTATATAAACCCTAAGGATTGTTAACTAATTGTTACTTGTTGTTTTTCATCTTGATGTCGATGAAAACTCCAGCAGGCATTTCTAATCTAGATAATGCATCTACTGTTTTCTGAGATGGTGTAATTACATCGATTAATCTCTTATGTGTTCTCTGTTCGAACTGTTCTCTGGAATCTTTGTACTTATGAACCGCACGAAGAATTGTAACTACTTCCTTCTTAGTTGGAAGAGGTACCGGACCACTCACCTTAGATCCTGTCTTCTTTACTGTTTCAATGATTTTCCCAGCGGACTGATCGATTAACTGATGATCATACGCCTTCAGAGTAATTCTCATTACTTGACTTGCTGCCATAAAAAAAGCCGCCTCCTTTTCGCACTTATTTCAGTACGACAAGTGGTGACTGTACACTACCCCGTGTGTGTCGTAATTATAAACATACGACCAATAACACGTTTATCTGCCCTTGGCAGAACTCTCTATTTGTACAGTGACTTGTCGCCAGTTTCCTAACTTGACATTCGCTCCACGGAAAACCTACCTCACGGGTAGCAACCTCACGCTTCATAGCTATCAATGTCACAGCATTTACAAGTATACTATACATTTTCAAGTTCTGCAAGGACTTTTTTTATTTTTTTAAAATAAATGTTTCTTCTATATATAATAGGAACATTAACGTCTTTTCTTTTCTGACCATTCATTGTAACCGTACATAATAATCTTGGAATCATCCAGTTTAAACACGACGCCCTTCACCGATTCCTTCAAAAGTCGATTCGCCAGATTAATAAACACGTTGCATCCGGGATATGCCGTTCCGGTAATCACGATTTTGCAGGATGCGCTTTCGTTGATTGCCTCACCGACAAAATATCTTTCCTGTTTCTTTTTCATCATCTGCCGATTCAGAAAACTAATGGTTTTGCCAACGCTGTCTTTCTTATCCAATTCATCCAAGGTGATTTTGTTTTTTGTTTCCTTCTGATTCAACATCTCGCTGATGTGCTCTAACATATATATTTCTTTTTTGATGTCCTGAATCTCACCGGTGATTCTTTCATAGGATAATAAATACTCTTGCGTAATGCCCGCTCTCAGTTTCGTGACAACTCCGGACATATTTCCAACGACACACGCCTCTATTCCTTTCGTAGCCCGGGTAACCCCTCCTACGATGGTTCCATACTTTCCGCTGACCGTAACCTTTCCTTCCACTTCCGTGTCACAGTTCATAATTACGTTGGCCGACAAATCTCCCTCTGCACGGATGATGCAGTTTTCAAAGAACTTACCTACGATATTTCCTTTGGCGGTGACGGTTCCCTCTTCTGCTCCCTGCATTCCGCGCTTAAGGACTACGTCCTTTCCGGCTTCCAAATAAGCTTTTTCCACCGTGCCTTCGACAAATATGGAACCGGTCGCTTTCACACTGAAGCCCTGCAGTACGTCACCCAGGATATTGACATCGCCCTCAAACTCAACATCACCAACGCTGTAGTCTACATCGCCGGAGATCTCATATATCTTGAAAATATCTATTTTGTTCGCTTGTTTCATTTCTATCTTGCCGGAGGTCGTTGCATAATAATCGCCATTCTCCTCATCATAGCGAATCATTGCTCCACGAAGTCTTGGAAGATTTTTCCCGGGCTTTGGTTTAATTACTTCGCCATACACCGTACTCCCAAAGAAACCTTTGGTCGGTTTCTTGTAATGCGCAATCAACTGCCCTTCTTTCACCGGTTCAAAGCAACTGATGTTGTGATAATCTACAGATCCATCCTCGCGCACCTTAGGCTTAGGTTTCTTTTCAGTGTTGAATAGAATCTGCATTTCTCCATCTATGCCATCCATCGGTGCTTTTCCGGTGGCAACCTCCACGTCCATCATAAATAGCTCTGCTTCAAATATTTCGCGAATCTGATCTTTGCGGACTCCAAATTTGATTCCGTAACTGTTTAATTCCCCCAGGATGTCCGCTTCCGTGTACGGTCTTCCTTCTCCGGTCGGAGCGGGTACACGTACTTTTACATGCAGCATGTCATTGCTTACTTTGTATATGGGTGCATTTTCATCCATTCTCGGTAATTCAATGTATTCCATACCACCATCTCCTTCTCCATCAGGTTTCTCTAGTTATTCGACCATCTTGCTGCCGCGCCACAAGGTAATACAAGCCCTGTGTTTTTCACCGGCAAACCAATTTCATCTGCTCTTACAACCCCGCCAAAGTTTTTTTGAATTTCCGTTCCCAGCATATACCCCATAGCTGCCGGCTGTAATCCCGTTGTGTAAGAATTCAGAAGGAAAAACAATGGTTCCTTTGACAATACTTTCGTACATAGTTTTACAAAATCATAAATCTGATTCTCTATCTTCCAGATCTCGCCCTTTGGACCTCTTCCATAAGAAGGCGGATCCATAATGATTCCGTCGTAGGTTTTGCCACGTCGGATTTCTCTTTCCACAAACTTGATGCAATCATCTACGATATAACGAATCGGTGCATCGGCAAGTCCGGAACTTGCTGCATTTTCTTTTGCCCATGTAACCATTCCTTTGGAAGCATCGACATGCGTTACTGCCGCTCCCGCTTTGGCCGCCGCCACTGTCGCTCCTCCGGTGTATGCAAACAAATTAAGTACCTTAATTTCTCTATCCGGCTCTGCTGCTTTGGCTTCCCGAATCTTTGCACCAAACCATTCCCAGTTTACCGCCTGTTCCGGAAACAGACCGGTATGTTTAAAGTTAAACGGCTTCAGATTAAAGGTTAAGTCATTATAGTGTATCTGCCACTGTGCCGGCAAATCAAAGAATTCCCATTCTCCTCCGCCACGATTACTTCTATGATAATGTGCATTTGGCTTTTTCCATCCTTTGTCTTTCTTCGGTGTATGCCAAATCACCTGTGGATCCGGTCTTACCAGTATGTAATCCCCCCATCTTTCCAGTTTTTCACCGGACGACGTATCTATTACGGAATAATCCTTCCATCCATCTGCAATCCACATTTTATTATCTCCATTTCTTCTATATAATCTCTATACAATCTCTTCTATATGATTTCTTATATATAGTTTCTTCTACATGTATTCCATCACCTGATGAAGCTCGTCTCCATCTCCGATTTGTTCCTGCACCACTTTTTCGTTGCCCTGTGCATCTACTTCTACAAGATTCTTTATCTTTGGTTCATCTCCGCATACCGTGCAGAATAAAGAAACCTTTCCTTCTTTATTTACGATAATCATTCTCTCGTAAATTCCCTCACCGCGATAACGCTTTGGAAGGTCAACATTCAGCACCTTCGTCTGCTCATCGATTTGAAGCGCCATTACGTTAAAATTGCTTTCGTTGTATGGGCATGCGTATTCTCCGTCAAATCCATCCTGGTAAAGCTGTACCAACGCTTTCTCTTTATCCTCCGCTAATTCCTTCAAAAAGTTTCCTTCACTTTCAAAAATGCGTGGAATCAAAAGCTTCTTTTGTAATCCAAGTACTGTATCCACATAGATTCCTATGAGTTTTCTCTTCTTTTCTTCCTCTTCATGCGCGGTCTTCTTCTCTTTGGAAAGTGCAATATCTACATCTTTGATCTGCTCCAATAAATCTTTTGGAAGAATTACATTGTCGGTAAACGGATTGATTACAATTCCCGTCATCTCTACCGGCTGATTCAAAACGAAATTATAACATCCGGTAAATCCCATAGCTGCTAACAGCTGTCCTTTCTGTCCTTCCGGAATCTCTTCCGGCTTTGTATAAATAGGAAGAAACTTGTTACCGTTGTCTCCGTTATTCAGAATTCCAAACGTCGGCTGCATTCCCTTCGCCTGCATTTCTTCGAATGTCATTCCTTCCGGTACCCTTGCCGGCAGGAAGAACTGTGCCACCCGAACTGCCTCTATCATTTCGTTAATATTTTTCTGATTCTTATCCTCTTTGAAGGCTTTGATACAAGCCTCTACCTTACTGTTGTCAATTGCCATTATTACTTAACTCCGTTCTCATTTTTTGTGGGGGTGCGCTACGTTAGCACACACTGCCCTTATCATACTCTTATTATAATCGAATTAGCTCCTACAATCAACAAAGAGCCGCATAACAAAATGCCCCTCAAATTCAGATTATGATTCTGCCTTTTGTGGGACATTTGCTTATGCTTTTATTTGGTTTTCTTTCTTGCGAATTTCTCTTTGACAATCTTTAATGAATTGTTGTCTTTATCGTATTTGTAAATAATATTTATATTGCCGACAATGCTTCCGTCAAAGGCGACACCAATTGGAACTTTGAATCCTTTTTTTGTTATATGTTTAAAGTAGTCATATTCTGCCCTGCCATTTTCATCCTGTGCCGTTGCGGATAAGTTCTCGAGTACAATGTTATTCTCTTTCCCATCCATTACATTGCCGTTCCTGTAACACATATAACCTTCCATGGCAGTAACTTTTCCACTCTGGTGTTTCTCCTCCGCTTTCTCAATCGCCTCACCGTCGTACTCTACATGATCTTTGGAAATGCCGAGTTTCTTAAGTGGAATCTCTTTGTGGTAGTCACTATGCAGACTTTCAATTGACATCCGATAGTCGTCCAGCAGTTTCGCCTCATAGTTTTCTTTTTCCGGTGTGGCCACGTTACTATATATCATCTCGAAGTTTTTCTTATGAAAACGGAACGCATTCCACGAAATCGCTGTATCCGGTTCTGTAGAAATGAATATTTCATTTATACCGTCTCCGTCTACATCTCCAAGATTCAACTGATCCTCCACCGGTCTGTCCATATACATATCCGTCCGCATGACATAACTCTTCTTTGCAGCATAATCAAGCACAGCGACGTAAATATAATTCTCGTAGTAATCCTTGTCCTCCTCCTTCACTTCCTTGGCAAGTTCCAGAATGAGACTGTCTCCACTGCCGGTTACATTTCCAACTGCGCTCTGTATCACGTGAAGCTTTCTATGCAATTTTAAAAACTTAAGGTCAAGCTCGGGTTCCGCCTGCTCTCCCTTACAATAACAGCCATCACCGCTTTCGTCTCTACAAATGTGAAGCTGTACATTTGCCTCATCAGATTTGGGATCCGGAATGACAACTTCCTTGTCAAGCGCCTCTGTCCTCGCTAACGTAAATGCGTCATAGGTTGCTTCTGTACTTTTCAAACTATTAAGCGTAGCACCTTCCATCTGAACGATATACTCTACTTTTTCTCCATCGTTTTCAAAGTCGTACACCACCTCGCCCACGCCGTCCCGATTTATATCATCTATCAGGATTGGCTGTTTGGTTGCTTCTTCCTTAGAAATATCCAATTTCTTAAGAAAACTGCGATGTGTCAGATAATCAAGGACTGCCAGATAAACCTCCGACTCATCTTCGGATCCTGCTTCTTTAGATTCCTCTGTTTCCTTGGACGCATCTATTGTATCGGGCGATTCCTTCTTCGACTGTGTTCCGCACAACTCCAGCACAAGACTGTCACCGCTACCGGTCATATTTCCAACGGTTACATCCAATAGCTCCGTCTTTTCTTCCAAACCAAGAAAAGACAAGTCATATCCTACTTTCTCTACAGTCCCTACTGTCTGTTCCTCTGACGCTTTTCCCGGCTGTCTTTCATTCGCCCTGTATAACAACACTTCCGGTGCGTTTTGTTCTTCCTCCGGTGAAGGCACGCAAACACTACCTGCCTTGTCTGTCCAGGTTAATGTAAATCCCTTGTAACACTGGCTTGCTCCATTATCGCCCTGCGCCGTCGGTCTTTCGTCATATCCCATAAATTCGTTGATCTCATTCGCGAACGGAAGTTTTGCAAATGTTTCTTTTACACACCCTGTCGTACACACTCCTGCTGTAAACACAATTGCTGCAAGCGCAATTCTGGTTGTGATTTGTTTTGTGATTTGTTTTGTGATTTGTTTTGTAACTTTCATACCCTGTCATCTCCCTTACCTCTCCATTATACACTTTTTAGGATTAGTTGCAAAATTCTATTGGTTTGGTTCCTTGCGGGTTTCAGTCTAACTCTTACATTTACAGCATACGACAGTCTATGGTTTCAACCGGAGTACGCTTTCGCCAGTTAAGCACATAACGGTGCTAAGGTTGCAAAAAACAAAAACCCGGAAGAATCTCCTACGAGATTCCATCCGGGTATTCATTTCTTTATGTCATTCTGGATTATTACTCTGGGTGTAATACAGAATTACTCTGCTTTTCCTACGGAACCGAATAATTCCATTTTTTCTTTTACAGTTGCTTTGATTGCTTCTGTACCAGGTGCAAGTAATTTACGTGGGTCAAATCCTTTACCCTCTAAATCTTTACCTGCTTCGATGTATTTACGTGTAGCATCTGCGAATGATAACTGACACTCTGTGTTTACGTTGATCTTAGCTACTCCAAGTGAGATTGCTTTTTTGATCATGTCTGCAGGGATTCCTGTACCACCGTGAAGAACTAATGGCATAGCTCCTGTTTTCTGCTGAATAGCATCTAATGTTTCAAAGCTGAGTCCTTCCCAGTTGTCCGGATATTTACCATGGATGTTACCAATACCTGCTGCAAGCATTGTTACGCCAAGGTCAGCGATCTGCTTACATTCATCAGGATCTGCACATTCACCTTTTCCGATAACTCCGTCTTCTTCTCCACCGATAGAACCAACTTCTGCTTCGATAGAAAGTCCTTTGTCGTTACAAATTCCTACTAATTCTTTTGTTTTAGCAATGTTCTCTTCGATTGGATAGTGAGATCCATCAAACATTACAGATGAGAATCCTGCTTCGATACATTTTTTAGCACCTTCATATGAACCATGGTCTAAGTGAAGAGCTACAGGAACAGTGATTCCTAACTCATTGATCATTCCTTTTACCATTCCAACGATTGTGGTGTATCCACACATGTATTTGCCGGCACCTTCTGAAACTCCAAGAATAACCGGTGATTTTAATTCTTCTGCTGTTAAAAGGATTGCTTTTGTCCACTCAAGGTTGTTGATGTTGAACTGTCCTACTGCATATTTTCCTGCTTTTGCTTTTGTAAGCATATCTTTTGCTGATACTAATGCCATGCTAATTCCTCCATATCTTTTATTGTATTTTTGGTACGTGGCTAACGCCACATTTCGTTCACATTATAATCTATTTTCAAGGAAATGTAAAGAAATTGGTTATTCGGTCTCAACAAAATCATATAAGTAAAAATAACCTTCTACATCCAGGTAAATTCTATGCTCATTATCTTTATCAACAAAAACCTCATACCCTAACACATCGCGGAACGGATCCGTAGTATAAAGTTCTTGATTTTCATAAAGATTTTCCCAACAAGAGGCATAATTCAAGGTGCCAATACTCTCTAAATTTCTTCCTTGAATATCCACAGAGTCCCGACGTTCATATTTTTTCCCTTTATAATAAATCAGTTTTTTATGTTCCGCCTCATTCAGACTGTCAAAACGCGGAATCTCCTGATGATTGTCGTGATTGGCTCCCAAAGCAAATCGCTGGTAGACTTTCGTTTTAGTGTCACCGTCCATCATAGGCCATATTCCTTCTATGTATATCGCCTCAGAATCATCTTTCAAACGGTATACTTTATCTCCCACAGATACTCCATCCTCATTTCCACACAGATTTTTGGCAGGAATTTTTCCAGCTTCCACTGTTTCTTCAACACTGCCTATATACTCCTCCGGCTCAACTGTAGTTCCCGCATAGGTTTCGTGATAGAGTTTACCGTCGTAGCAAATACATTCATAAAATTCTTCTTTCATCTCTTCCTTCGTTACATTTGTAATTTGCACCTCTTTAGATGCCGGTTTCTTACCGCAAACAACTGAAAGTTTCATGTGTTTCCACTTATTTGCCAATAATCTTTGCAATATCCCTCTCTGGAGTAGATATCGGAGCAATATTATAATTCTTTACCAAGAAATCTAATACATTAGGTGAGATAAACGCAGGT
>JAILQS010000156.1 GCA_024698865.1 Lachnospiraceae bacterium
CATCAAGAGTAGATGATTTAATTATTTTAGTATGGATATCAAGCACATCAAGCCAAAACATAAGATGATCCCAAGTTGCATCAACAATGTTATCATAATCCACAGAATATAATTCTTGGAGTTTCGGAAACAACTCTTTAAAATGTGGTGCTTTTGAATAACACATTTGAATTGAATTTAAGTGTTTCTTCTGCCAATGTGCTTTCTTATCTATTGGCATTTCACTCATTATTTTATCAAAATGATCGGTTTTTATAACAGGCACAGATAACCATATTGGTCCGTTAGATGACTTTATCCTGTTTCTGTTAGTAAAACTGTTCTTCTCATACTGAACAGTATCAAGAAATATAAAAATATCGCTTCGTTTTATCTTATCAATATATCCCAACCATGGCAAATATGCCGGCTGGTGTGCTGACATTATCATTCTTTAACTCCTTCTAAATTCATGAATAGCATCAATAATTCTATCCTGTTCATCATCCTTAAGTGTAGGATAAATGGGAATAGATACCAAAGTCCTCGTCAACTCATAGGCATTAGGAATCTTTTTAGGTTGACACAATAGCTCACTAGTTTCTATAGGAATAATCGCTTTTATCTCACGTTCCGCTAGAAATCTTATCATTTCCTCAGGTCTTTCAGTTTTTATTATTGCCCTATAATCAATTCCGCCTTTTTGCCTATTCCATAATTTGATTCCATTATTTTCATATCTGTCTCCTAAATAATGTCTTTTTTCAATAAATCTATCAAGTTTCCTAAGCTGAACTCTGCCAATTGCCGCCTGAAGATCCGTCATTTGGAAATTAAATCTACTGACATCATCACTCTTCATGTCAAATTCCCTTAAGTCTCTGACAAAATCAATTATATCTTTTACTGGAGAAACAATTGCGCCTCCTTCTCCGCCACTAGTGATTGGTTTTGTGGCATAAAAAGAGAAAACACTTATATCCGTCTGAGTGCCCGCCTTCTTCCCATCTACTTCTGCGCCTAATGATTGCGCACAGTCTTCAATGATATTTCTGTCTTCAATACGTGAAGCAGTTCCATACATTTGGCAAACAATTGTTCGTCCACCCTTGTCAATTTGATTTAAATCTAAAATCGGGGTATCAGCAGAAACATCTATCACACATGGTTTCATCTGTGCAAACAAAACCGCATTTTTTAAAGCAGCACATGAATAACCTGGGATATTCACACTATCTACTGCTTTATCTTTGCAAGCTGCCCTAATTGCCATATACAGCGCTGCTGTACCACTAGAAACAGCAACAGCTTGTCCCTCTTCATATCCAAGATACCTGCACAGCTCGTTTTCAAATTTCTCTACTTCCCTACCCTGTGCAAGCGATGCCGACAACAGAATTCTTTTTGCCTCTTCAGCCTCTTCTTCCCCCACCGTAGGTCTGTTATGCTGGATCAATTATATCCTCCTTAACAAACATTTTCTCTTAACAACACAAAGGCCTCAGCCATTTCCATACCGGCGTTAGATCCCCTGTATCGTCCAAGCGCTCTCAGCGCCTCAGCGCTTCTAGGATGCGGATAAATTGTACTTTCAGTTCTGTAGCACTGCATCCCCTTAACCTTTGCTTCCAAAGTATCCGTAACATCAATATAAACATTTGGTGTGAATGGTTCAACATAATTATAATTCCACTCGCTACTACTCGGAGTCTCAAAGGCATAAATCCTCTTTACACAATAATCTCCAACAGGTCTGCACGCTGTTAGTACAGCTTCGCAAGTTATGCGATGATCAATGTTCAAATCACCATGATGATGTGTAAACACTGTGTCAGGTCTATACATATCAATATATTTTGATATATATTTGATTACGTCAAGTAATTCCATACCATCCATTCTGTTATCTGGCAAACCACAAAAATCTATTGACTCATACCCCACTATCTCAGCAGCTTTTCTTGAATCTTTTTGTAATTCGATAAGTTCTTTTTTATCAGCTTCTTCTCTTTTGTTAGAGCGAGATGTTATTCCCTCAGCCATAATTACAGCTCTAACCGTAACACCTTCATCCGTAAGTTTTCTTACAGTCCCCCCCAAACCAAGTAGCTCATCATCAGGATGCGCTGCAAATACCAAAACATTTCTCATGATAGAATCCCCTCTTACCTCTCGACTGATTTAATCTTGTCCTCATAATACCCAGGCTTACATACAGCCGGATTACCTACAATAAGACTGTACGGCGGATAATATCCCGCCTTAACAACCGTTCCAGCTCCCACTACAGAATGATGTCCAATATGTACTCCACCCCCAATGAAACTTTGCGTTCCGACATAGACATGATCCTCCACAATAATGTCCTCACGTTCTACATCATCAGCAATTCCAATTGTCGTTTTATGTGAATCGGAACAGTTAATAACTACAAAAGAGGCAATATCACAATAATCACCTACCCAAACCTTTGCTCCTTTTGCATAAACTTCAGTCATTCCTCCAATATATACATTATTGCCAATTTCCGGTTCACCACTAATCCATACAAGTGGATGATATGGATTCTGTTTTATGTTGGTTGATTCACTAAAGAGTTTAATAAATTCTTCTTTATTCATATTCAATATCCTCCATGCAAATCTGATGTCCAACTTTAAGATCATGTGAAGCCTTTTTTCCAATCACAAAATCCCATTTTGACGCCGATAAACCTGTTCCTGGTCGACGCATACCAATATTATCTTCTGTAAATACTTCTCCTACTTTTATTTCACTCAGACATGTAATACTTCTGTGAGCGATTTTTCTCATTTCTAATTCTTTTTTTGTAGGCTTTAAATCCGGTAATCCTAACATCTTATTCGCTTTATGAATAGATTCAACCCAAATTTTCAATTCTTCAGGTTCTACAGAAAACCAATGATCCGGGCCTGGTAAATTATGATCCATTGTGAAGTGTTTTTCAAAGACTCGAGCCCCAAGTGCAACTGCCATAACCGCCGCCTCATTCCCCTGCGTATGATCAGATAATCCCAAGATAACCTTTGAATAACATTCCTTCAATGTGTTCAACTTTAAAATATTAACATCTTCAGGAGGCGTAGGATACTGTGACGTACATAAAAAAAGAACTGTAGAAATATCA
>JAILQS010000122.1 GCA_024698865.1 Lachnospiraceae bacterium
TGTCGGATGATGAAGTGGAACTTAGACAGTATCTTCAGCGCGTTGCGGATAATACAGAGTTTACGGCATGGTATTTCGGTCATTTTCATGAGGATACAGGGGTGGAGGATATGTTTTTCTGCCTCTATGATGAGGTGGTAACGATATAGAACCTTGTTGATAAGTAACAACATTGTCGTTACAATGTAAGTGGATGGAGGTGTTGTTATGGAGAAATCAGCAACATTAAACTTAAGAGTAAATCCGGCATTGAAGCAGGATGCTGAGTCAGTTTTAGGTCGTTTAGGAATACCTATGTCTACCGCTGTAGATATGTTTCTTAATCAAATCGTTTTAGTGGGAGGTATTCCTTTTCCTGTGACATTACCTAACGCGCCTGAAAGTATTGATGCTTCCAAGATGAGTGAGGAGCAGATTCATGCCAAGATTCAGAGAGGCTATGAGTCTTATAAGGCAGGAAGAACACAAAATGCAGCCCAAGCATTTGAAAAATTTCGGGAGAGTCACAGTTAATGGAAAAGTACACAGTTGATATTACAGATGACGCTCTTGCCGATATGGATGCTCTTTATGAGCACATAGCAATAAAACTTCAAGCGCCGGAGAATGCGATGGGGCAGTATAATCGTATTGCTGATGCGATTTTGACATTGGAGTCATTCCCGGATAGATTTGGCTTGTTTGAATGCGAACCTGAGCATTCCATGGGAATACATAAGATGATCGTAGACAACTACATTGTTTGTTATGTTATAGATCCGGGAGTGGTAACGGTAACGGATGTACTTTATGGGGCATCGGATCTTCATAAGAGATTAACAGTGCGACATATATAAGAAAGCATTCGTGGGTCCATTTGGGGTCCAAAAGTGTTAAAAAAGTTATAGATTACGTAGAATGAGTGGAATCCCACCACCATATATAGACTTGCAAACACGATACAAAATCAGTATAAAGTATCGTGACGCGAGATGGAATAATCCACAGAAGTCCTGAATCATCGTAAAATCAATGGTTCTGGGCTTTTTTATGCTTATTGATACCTTTTGTAAGCAAAAACAGTCGCAAAAGGAAAATAGCGGGAAATAGAATACAGTTGTGACAGTATATGCTGTAGTAGACTCGAGACAAGACTATTTAAGCATTATTCGAGGCCTTTAATAAATATAACAGAACACAGAGTAATAAAATGTATTTTAGAAAGTAGAGAAATTATGGACGAATATGATTATCTAAGGTTACGGACGGCATAGAAAGCACTGTATTTGTATGGTATACTATACGCAAATATTGGTATGATGCCAATAGCAACTACGAAGATCAGGGAAGCGGCACGCTATCCTAAGGAGATATCTTTGGCGTACACAGAGGAAAAGTGGAACAGGAGGGTTCATATGAAAACAAACAAATTTTTCCCTGAAATTAATGGTAACTTCGGATTTGGTTGTATGCGTCTTCCGATGAAAGGCGGAAAAGTGGACTATGAGGAGTTTGTACGCATGGCAGACGCATTTACCGATGCGGGCTTTAACTATTTTGATACGGCACACGGTTATATTGGCGGGCAATCAGAAATTGCGATTAGAGAATGCGTAGCGAAACGTTATGATCGAAGCAGATTTTTGCTTACGAACAAACTGACGGATCCGTATTTTAAGTCTCAAGAGGACATCCGACCATTTTTTGAAAACCAGCTCAAGTGGTGTGGCGTGGAGTATTTTGATTTTTATCTGATGCACGCACAAGACAGAAACAATTATCGTAAATTTAAGGACTGTAAGGCATACGAGACGGCGTATCGTTTGAAAGAAGAAGGTTTAATCAAACACTTTGGAATATCTTTTCATGATAAGGCAGAAGTGCTGGATATGATACTTACGGAGCATCCGGAAGTGGAAGTAGTGCAGATTCAGTTCAATTATCTGGACTATGAGGATGCGTCTGTTGAGAGTCGTAAGGTGTATGAAGTGTGCGAAAAGCATAACAAACCGGTGCTTGTGATGGAGCCGGTCAAAGGAGGAAGTCTTGTGAAGCTTCCAAAGGAAGCGGATCAGATTTTGCGTGACTTAAAGGGTGGAAGCAATGCAAGTTATGCAGTCCGTTTTGCAGCAAGCTTTCCAAGTATTGCGGTTGTATTATCCGGCATGAGCGATTTATCCCAGATGATGGATAACGTAAGTGCCATGAAAGATTTTAAACCATTATCTGATGCGGAGCATGAAGCGGTAAGAAAAGTATGTGAAATATTCAAAGGACTCAATCTTGTTCCTTGCACAGCCTGTAGGTATTGTGTGGAAGAAAATGAATGTCCAAAAGGAATCCGGATACCGGACCTGTTTGCGGCGCTCAACGCGCATGAGGCGTTCCATAACTGGAACACCGGATTTTACTATGAAAATGTGATTACTGGGGATGGACATGGCAGAGCAACTGACTGTATCAAATGCGGAAAGTGCGAAAAGGTATGTCCGCAGCATTTGCAGATCCGAAAACTGCTGACGAAGGTAGCGGCGACATTTGACTGATTTATTGATGGAAATATTGGAAAGGAAAATGAAATTTATGAAAATGAAAACAGGAAAGATATTTTGTTTATTAATTACAATCGCAATATTAACTACAGGTTGTGCTAATAAACTGCCATTTATGCCGAGCGGGACAGAGGAAGGGAAAGAGATAGCAGGAGTAACATCGCAGACTCCTGTAACGATGGAGCCGGAAAAGGAAGTAGTAAAAACTGCAGCGCCCGAAACACCTAGCCCAACACCAACGCCATCCAAAGAACCGGAACCGTTTACATTTAATCCGCATGTGCATTGTGATATGATATCGGAAGTTTGTCCGGAAGAAACGTGGGAGTCTTTTTATCATTTGTGTGATGCAATCCGCGCAGGTGAAGACAGCTTCGAATGTGCAAGTGAAGAGGCGTATAAATGGTGTACGGACGAAGTCACACTGGGCTCCTTTATGCCGGCTGCCTGCACCGTTGTCCTTGGAGACGGCTATGAAAATGGAGTCGGGAAAATAAAATACGAAATGGATAAAGATAAATTCCTCGAACGGGAGAAGAAGTTTGAGGAGGAAATCTGCAAGATGCTCAATGAGGCCATTCGTTCGGATTATTCCGATTTTGAAAAAGTGATGGGGCTCTACGCATACGTTTGCCAATATTTTCAGTATGACTACGAGCCAATCGATGGAATGGATAATGAACAGTTTGGAAATTATGCATGTCTTATGCATAAAAACGGAATATGCTGCGAGATTGCAGGTTCATTTAACTATCTTTTGTTGCAGAGTGGTGTACAGGCTATGCCGTTTGGAACGGATGCGGAGCATGATTGGAACTATGTGTTAGTTGACGGCAAGGGATATCATGTGGATGCTACCTGGATGTTACATGGAGAATTTCCAAACGGTCCTCTCGATTTGCAGTATTTTATGCAGACAGAAGAAGAGCGCATCAATGACGGTTTTAAGAAAAGTGATTTTCAGGCAGAGCAGATCTGGTACTGGAAAAGCGACGGGGATATCAGCGGATTTACGGCAACAGACACAAAATTTGCACCACTACACGACGGTTCCATGTATGCGGGCATGGATACGGAAAGAAACGTGATTAAGTATACTTCGCCGGAAGGGGAACTGCTGGAATTGGATTATAGTGATTTGGAATAATGTTGGGAGGTAACTTATGCTTCTATACCACACCGGATATGAGATAATACAACAGCCGGATATACACTACGGACGCAAAAATGCAGATTTTGCGCAGGGCTTCTACCTTACGCCGGACAGAGATTTTTCCGTACGCTGGGCGAAAGAAAAAGAGGGCAGATTACCGATTGTTAATACATACGAGCTTGATTTGTCTGATTTGAAAGTTCACAGATTTGAAAGAAATGAAGAATGGTTTTCGTACATTTTCCAAAATCGAAGAGGAAAAACGGATACTTTAGAGGCAGATGTTATTATCGGACCTATTGCAAATGATACGATTTATGATACTTTGGGGATTATGACGAGCGGAATCCTTTCGGACGAGGAGGCGCTTTCGCTGCTGCAACTTGGACCGGAATACACTCAGGTGGCGCTCAAAACCAAGAAGGCGGCTTTGCATCTTTCCTGGATAGAAGCAAAGGAATTAACAGAGGCTGCCACGGTGAAAAACCGGGATATTATTTTGAAAGAGCAGGAAGAATATATTGCAATGATCGGTCAGACAATGGAAACATTTTAGGACAGATAGCCGGTGTATGGTTTTAGGAAAGAAAGCAATTGCGTGGTGATTTCCTGTGGTGTGTAAGGCAATTCGTTGCTTAACCACCATTCCAGTACACCGAGAAATCCGTTCGCCAGAAATTGCGTCGTAACTTCTTTGGATGTGGCAAGTTCATCAGGAAGCATATTGATGGCAACGTCCACCTGTTGGGACAGTACGGAATGAAACTTGTTGTGAAAGATTCCGGATTTATCATTTTTTAAAAGAAGCGTGTAAAGCCCGAGATTATTTTCCAGATAGGTAAATACATCTAACAGGGCTTCTTTTTTTAGTTTGAGCGGTGGATTGTTCTGACAGTGTACCAGCAGTTCATTTATGTAATTTTCAATGCACTGTTCAAAAATATCATATTTGTCCGTGTAATGCAAATAGACCGTCCCGCGGTTGATATTTGCACGCTCCGAAATATCGCGGATGGTCAGCTTTTCAAAGCCCTTTTCTTTCAAAAGTTCCATAAAAGTATCCATAATTAATTTTCTTGTTTTCTCAATTCTTCGGTCCATCGTAGTCTCCTGTTCTTCAAAGTTTCCTTTTCTTCGTAGTTTCCTGTCCGGCGCATTTTTTCAACAATTTTTTCGATGTGTTGATTAATGAACATCTGCGTGTTTTTAACGATTGCGTCGTTACATTTCTCTGTTTATGATAACAATAACAGACACGTGTTGATTAATCAACACATATTTATTTTGTATTTGGAGGTAAGAAAATGAAGATATTGATTTTTGGAAGAGGCGCAATCGGAACACAGTATGCATGGGCATTTGAAAAGGCAGGACATGACGTGGAGTTTTATGTCAGACCGGGACGAAAGGAACAGTACGGCGCTTATGTCAATCTGGAAACACAGGATGGAAGACGAAAGAAAAACAAACGAATCAGCGAAAAATGGCCGGTAGAGCTTCGGGAGGAGATAGCTCCAAACGCGCAGTACGATTTGGTGTTCTTAAGTGTGAATACGGAACAGGTAAAAAAAGCGGTAGAGTACCTTGCGCCAAGAATCGGGAATGCGACAGTATTATTTTTCAATAATTTTGGCGGTGACGCGCAAAAGGCAGTTGCGCCAATTCCTGTAGAACAAGTAGTGTTTGGCTTCCCAGGAGCCGGAGGCGGTTATGAAGGAAACACGCTGTATGGAATTATGTACAAAACTGTTCAGCTTGGATTGGTGAATGCAACACCAAGCGAGAGAGAATTGGCGGTGCAGAAACTATTCGAGGAGGCAGGATTTCGGATTTCTGTGCAAAAAGACATTCGAAGCTGGCTGTTAAATCACTACGTTATGAATACAGCAATGGAAGCAGAAGTTTTGAAACATGGAAGCTTTGAAAATGTTGTATTAAGCAGCGGGGCGCTTGCGGATATGATTCGAAACATAAAGGAAATGATACCGTATCTGAAAGCCAAAAAAGTCCCTATGGATATGGCAATGAAAATGTTTGGTATAATTCCGCCGCGTTTATTTGGGCACCTTTTGCAAAAAACAATGTATGCAAAAGGCAGCATGGCATATGAGGCAATCGCGCACAATCATTTTAAGGCGGGTTACGCAGTAAAAGAGATTGTAAGTGATGCAAGGAAACTTGGCGTTTTACTTCCAAGACTTGAGGCGGCGCTGGACTATGCAAAAAACGAAAAACAGGTATAATAATAGAAAACGATTAAAATTGGATTGGATATCGCCAGGAGGTAGTTATGACAACAGTATATTGCTATGCAAAATGTTCGACCTGTAAAAAAGCATTAAAATGGTTAGAAGAGAATAATGTTGCACATGAGGTGATTGACATTAAAGCGGATCATCCCGATGAGGCAACACTGAAAAAACTGCATCAAAAGAGTGGCCTGCCACTCAAACGTTTCTTTAATACCAGCGGAATTCTGTACCGGGAAATGGAACTATCCAAAAAACTCCCCGAAATGAGCGAGGAGCAGATGTATCAACTCCTTGCAACAGACGGCATGCTTGTTAAACGTCCGTTACTTGTGACAGAAGATGCCGTAATCCCAGGATTTAAAGAGGATACGTGGAAGGCTGCAGTGAAGTTGTAGAGGATGGCACCATCACCGCTTTTCATTGACAAGTGCCGCTTCTATACGGTATAATACATAGAATGTCAAAGCAGATACATTTTAATGTAATTAAATGGAGGTATAGCTCAAATGGCTAACAAGAAAAATATTCTTACTTATGAAGGTTTGAAACAGTTAGAAGACGAACTTCAGGATCTGAAAATTAATAAACGTAAAGAGGTTGCTCAGAAGATAAAAGAAGCCAGAGAACAGGGCGATTTATCAGAGAATGCTGAGTACGATGCAGCAAAAGATGAACAGCGTGATATAGAGACCAGAATCGAACAGATTACCGAAATTCTTAAAAATGCAGAGGTAGTAGACGAGGATGAGGTTGATTTAGACAAAATCAACATTGGATGTAAAGTTAAGATTCTTGATGTAGAGTACAATGAAGAGTTGGTATACAAAATTGTAGGTTCTACAGAAGCAAATAGCTTAAAAGGCAAGATTTCCAATGAGTCACCGGTAGGTAAAGCTTTAATCGGTGCTAAAGTAGGAGATAAAATCGATGTAGAAATGCCGGCAGGCATTATTCAGTATAAAATCTTAGAAATCCAGAGATCAAATTAGAACAGTAGGGAGTGTATACACGTGGCAAACAATAACCAGGACATTAACCAGCTCTTGCAGGTTAGAAGAGATAAATTAGCAGAATTACAGCAGAACGGAAAGGATCCGTTCCAGATTACAAAGTTTGATGTAACCCATCATTCCATGGACATTAAAGACAATTTTGAAGAACTTGAAGGCAAAAAAGTAACCGTTGCCGGAAGAATGATGTTCAAACGTGTTATGGGAAAAGCGTCTTTTTGTAATGTACAGGATATCAAAGGTAGAATTCAGGCATACGTAGCAAGAGACGTTATTGGCGAAGATTCTTATAAAGATTTCAAAAAATATGACGTAGGTGATATTCTTGGAATCAGCGGTGAAGTTTTCAAAACCAAAACAGGCGAGATTTCCATCCATGCAGAATCTGTAACTCTTTTGTCAAAGAGTCTCCAGATCCTTCCGGAGAAATTCCATGGACTTACTGATACCGACACTAGATATCGTCAGAGATACGTTGACCTCATTATGAATGAGGAAGTAAAAGATACATTTGTAAAGCGTTCACAGATTATCAGCAGCATTCGTCGTTTCCTGGATGAGCAGAATTTCATCGAAGTAGAAACGCCAATGCTCGTATCAAATGCAGGTGGGGCAGCAGCCCGTCCATTTGAAACACATTTTAATGCATTGGATGAGGATGTGAAGCTTCGTATTTCCTTAGAGTTATATTTGAAGAGACTGATTGTAGGCGGACTCGAAAGAGTTTACGAAATCGGCCGCGTTTTCCGTAACGAAGGAACCGACACCCGTCACAATCCGGAATTTACCCTTATGGAATTATACCAGGCATACACCGACTACTACGGAATGATGGACCTTACAGAGAATATGTTCCGCCACGTAGCACAGGAAGTATGCGGCACCACCTTAATCCCATACGCAGAAGAAATGATTGACCTTGGCAAACCATTTGAACGAATCACAATGGTAGACGCCGTTAAGAAATATGCCAATGTTGATTTCAACGAAATCAACACAACCGAAGAAGCAAAAGCATTGGCAGATGAACATCACATCGAGTACGAAGACAGACATAAGAAAGGCGATATCTTAAACCTCTTCTTCGAAGAATTTGTAGAAGAGCATTTGATTCAGCCGACCTTCGTAATGGATCATCCAATCGAGATTTCTCCACTTACCAAGAAGAAACCGGAAGATCCAAACTACGTAGAACGTTTTGAGTTATTCATCTACGGACGTGAAATGTGTAATGCATACTCCGAGCTCAATGACCCAATCGACCAGCGCGAGCGTTTCGAAGCGCAGGAAGAAGCTTTCGCAGCCGGAGACGAGGAAGCAAACCATACCGATGAAGACTTCCTGAATGCGTTAGCAGTTGGTATGCCACCAACAGGTGGAATCGGTTATGGAATCGACAGACTTGTAATGTTGCTTACAAATAGTCCTGCGATTAGGGATGTATTGTTGTTCCCAACGATGAAATCGTTAGATAAATAAATCCAGTAAAATCAAGGGTTTCAGCGATTACAAGTTGTGATTTACTACAAATTTACTACAAATTTGCTACGCATAATACGGAATAATACTTAATAATACGTTTTGTGCGACATTCAATTTTATATTTTGTACTTCAAGGACACTTTCCAAGTGAAAATTTGGGAGTGTCCTTTTTGCATGTTGCAATGAGCCAAGTGCCATGCTTGCATGAGCATTTGGCGAATGCCGCAACAACGAGCAGCTATGCTGCTGGTGTGGTTATGGTCAAAAATAAAGAATTGGAGGAATTAAGCATGAACAGTACAGCGTTAGGAGCAGAAAACACAAAGAAAGAGAGCATTATTTTTATCAGTGAAGCACATGAGAAATTCTACTACGAGAAATTGAAAGAAGTAAGGTATCAGGATGTGTACCACAAGGCACTTTGCTATTGCCTTGGCATTAACGATGATACCAGAAGAAATGCGAACCGCATTTATGATTTTAAAACAGGCTGTATAAAAACAGAATGTTTGCATGAAGGCTGGCAGACCAGCGGAAGCGTGAAAGTAGTCAGAATGGCATTTAATTTATATTGCAATGCCACACCAAGCGTGGACGATTACACGGACGCAGAGGAGCAGATTAACGAGTGTAGGCAGTACACAGTGGAGGAATTATTCTGTTGTGCCTATGCACCATATTTTTGGCAGGCAATACAAATCCGGTATCTGGAGTATGCATCCTATAACCGGAAACTGTATGCCCTGTTTAGAGGAGCAGATTGATGTTAAAGGTTCGATTGATGGGAACAAAGAATGATATTAAATGGTTTGGAAAGATTTTGCAGAGAAATTCCAAAATTGAAGTGACAGAGTTTTCAGATTTATACCCGAACAAGGGTACAAAGCAGTTTTACCGAGCGTATGTAGAAGTGAAAAAGACTAATGTAGCAGAAAGTTAGCAAAGAGTAAAGGAGAATGTATCATGTGTAAAATATTAGCAATCGCAAATCAGAAAGGTGGAGTTGGAAAGACCACCACAACAAGTAATTTGGGAATAGGATTAGCAAAGCAGGGAAAGGGAGTTCTGCTGATAGATGCCGATGCACAGGGCAGTTTGACTGCAAGTTTGGGATTTACAGAGCCGGACAAGCTGGAGGAAACACTTGCGACTGTGATGGCGAATATCATCAATGATGTGGAAATGGAAGATGATTACGGGATTTTAAGGCATGAGGAAGGAATTGACCTTATGCCAGGAAATATTGAGTTGTCCGGTCTAGATGTATCTTTGGTAAATGTCATGAGCAGGGAGCTTGTGATGCGTTCCTACATAGAGCAGGTGAAAGAGCGATATGATTATATCCTGATTGACTGTATGCCGTCACTTGGCATGATAACCATAAATGCATTTGCCTGTGCAGACAGTATCTTAATTCCAGTACAGGCGGCATATCTGCCAGTAAAAGGTTTGGAACAGCTTATTAAGACGATTGGTAAGGTGAAACGTCAGATAAATCCGAAGCTGTCCATTGAGGGTATTTTGCTGACCATGGTTGACAGCAGGACAAATTATGCAAAGGACATCAGTGCATTACTGATTGACAATTATGGAAGCAAAGTAAGGATATTTGAGAATAGTATTCCGATTTCCGTAAGAGCTGCGGAGATTTCGGCGGAGGGCGTCAGTATCTATCAGCATGACCCAAAGGGAAAAGTGGCAAGTGCCTATCAATCTTTGACGGAGGAGGTGCTTGGCAATGAATAAGGCAGGAAGTGCGGCAAAGGTAAAGCTAAACAGTTTTGATGATTTATTCGGTGCTTCGGATATGACAGCAGGCACCGATCAGGTGCAGGAGATACCTCTTTCAGAGCTTTATGAGTTCAGAGGACACCCTTTTAAGGTGCTGGATGATG
>JAILQS010000134.1 GCA_024698865.1 Lachnospiraceae bacterium
CTTGAAGGGTGATTTGCAGGTCTTTTTTGTAGCACAAGACCGGCAAGCGGATGCATGCTTGCATGCAAATCCATTGCATGCAAATCCATTTGCCGGTCGTAAGAACATGGAGCACGAAGTGCGGAATGTTCAGATGCGAAAAAATTTTTAGACAATATAAAAATAACTTAAAAAAATACAGATAGAAACAAAAAATGTACACGCAATTTATAGTAAAATAGATGTAGGTAATATGCAAATGTCAATGGAACGAAAATTGGGGGTTTACATCAAAGACACCCGGAAAGGACAGGTGAATAGGATATGCACAAAGAGAAGAAAAAAAGTATTCATAGACAGATCATCCAACTGTTGCTTGTGACGTGTTTGGGATTGGTTCTGCTCTATGGAAAGGCTGCTTCATCACAGGCAGCAACGGCCAGCATCAAGTACATCGATGTAGATGGCGTGGAAAAAACTGCCCAGAATGTTACAACACTTTCAAGTCTTGTAGCAGGTTCTGAGGAACAGTTAAACTGGACGGAAGGATGGTATGTGGCAGACAGCAATCTGACCATTAACGGAGAAGTATTTGCGTACAATAAAGAGGATGAGAATTACCTTGGAGGCAACACGTATCTCATTCTCAAAGATGGATGTACACTTACCATCAATGGATTGCTGCGAACGGGCATGGATATGAATCTGACCATTTACTGTCAGTCCGAAGGTACCGGAAAGCTTATTGCTAACGGAGGAATCGGTTCCTATATGGTAAGTGGCAATCTAGTATCAATTGGCGGTAATTATCCGACGCTTGGTACATTAACCATTAATGGTGGAATCATTGAAGCTACCGGTGGTACATTCGATAATCAAGGTGGTTATCCGGATCCGGGACCTGGAATCGGCGGAACCGGCGGTAAAGTTATAATTAATGGCGGAACAGTTACAGCCAAAGGACATGAAGCAACGAAGTATTCGTATGAAGATTCATATATGCGTGCCGGTGCTCCCGGTATTGGAGGCTTTTATGGTAAGGAGCATCCGGAAGTTATTATTAATGGTGGTGTAGTAAATGCAATTGGCGTGGACGGTTCTGCCGGAATTAGTACCAGAGGAAATGTGACTATTAATGGTGGTGAAGTGAACGCCTCATCAATTGGCTCAAAAAGGGATGCCGGAACGGGAATTGGTGGCCTTAGTTGGGAGACACAAGGATATGTTCAGATTAACGGTGGTGTGGTAAATGCTGATGGATTATCCGGTTTTATGTATACAACGTTGTACTTGAATTATACGGAAGAGACGAAAGATTCTTTGAAAGTAACTTCAAAATCTTATTGGTATAATAATGGTCTGGATCAATGGTGTAGTATTGTTTACGGTACAAGAGAAGGAGTTTCCGATGGTATTTCCTTTGCAAAACAGACGGATGTATTTACACCTATAACGACGGCTGAAATAAGAAACTTACAGAATACCACTATCGTACCGGCTACTCCTATGGGGGATACCAAATATCAGTATTATGATGCTGACATAGATGGCTTTTTGGAGAGTGTAGCCAAGCTGGGTGAGTATACGCTTGTTTCCTTCCAGGATATTGACAAAACAACCTGGGGAGACGGATGGTATGTGGCATATGGAGCCGCAGAATTTAATCAGCGTGTCAATGTAACAGGAGATGCACATCTTGTTCTCAGGGATAATGCAGATATCAGTTTACTTGAAGGAATTACCGTAGCCCAGGGAGCTACACTGAGTATTTACCCACAGAGAAAAGGTACCGGAATATTAAAGGCAGTGGGTAATAATGGAGCCGGAATTGGCGCGGCAAACGGTGGATCTTTTGGAAATATTATTATACAGGGAGGAAAAATCACCGCAACCGGAGCAGAAAATGCAGCTGGAATCGGTGCCGCAGGAAGTGGTAGTGGAGTTGTGACTCTGTACGGTGGAACTATCAATGCTACCGGAGGTACCGGTGGAGCCGGCATAGGCGGTGGAAATGGAAGTTTCACCGGTATGGTAAAAGTTCGCGGTGGGATTATTACATCTCGTGGAGGAACCGGTGCGGCCGGAATCGGTGGTGGCGCAGAAGGCTCCGGAGGAAATCTGTCGGTATCCGGTGGAACCATTAATGCCACAGGCGGTTCTTTAGGAGCTGGAATCGGTGGTGCAGAGTATATGAGTTTCACGATAACCGCTGGCAAGGTTACTGCAAATGGTGGAAGTAACGGAGCTGGAATCGGTGGTGCACAAGGAGTCGCACTCACAGTAGAAGATGGTAGTATAAAGGCTACCGGTAAAGATGGTGCACCGGGAATTGGTGCCAACACCGGAACCGGTCATGGAACAATTTCCCTTGGGACAGGACTAGTGGTAAAAGGCGGAAATGACAGCGAAAATGTTGCAAAAATAGAAGATCCGTACACAACAAGAACACCGTATATGACGGTTACAGAGCAGATATACACCGTATTCTTTAAATCCGACAGAGAATGGCAGATTCCATACTGCGCATTTACTGCGGCAAATGATAAGAATAACGGAATCGGTGAAGCTATGGAACAGGACGGGGAATACTGGAGATATACAGTAAAATATAAACCTCAGACACTTACCTTCTTTGAGGCCGAATTACAAACAGGAGATAAGGAAGGTGAAACTGCAGAAACTACGGAAATTGCAGAAAGTGCTCCACAACAGACAGATATTGCGACTACCGCTTTTGATGGAGATGAACCTGAGGGAACAGAGATTGATGGTTATGGCAGCTTCTTCGTAATAGAAGGTGGTTGTCGTATGGTTACTTTTGTGTATAACGATTCCCATATAGAGTTCATTCCTGTTTCGGACGGAGAACCGGTGAATAGACCAAGGCCGGATCCGGAACCGGAAATGGGTTATGAATTTGTTCGTTGGGAACTGAATGGATTCAAAGGTGAAAAATATTTGGGCGTAGCATATAATTTCTCTTCTATGGTTTATAAGTCCATAACTCTTTATGCTGTATATGAAAAACTGGAATTTACCGTAAGCTTTGATACCGGTATGGAAGGCCAGACTGTAGAACCCCAGACCATTAAGTGGTTGGAAAAGGCAGAAAAACCGGAGAATCCTCCTGGAACAGTAACAGATCATTTCCAGAAGTGGGTTCTGGCAGAAGCAATGCGAACATTTGACGAAGACGGTAATCCGGTGGCGTATGATGAAGGCACAGAATTCGATTTTAATACTAACATTACAGAAAATGTCAAGCTGAAAGCTGTGTGGCTTCATACTCATGTATATAATACAAAGACATACAGTGCCCATATGGGTGAAAAATATGATGAAACGCAATTTGCGCAGTTTAACAACAGTATGCATGTGACTACCTGCGTGAAAGAGGGCTGTGACTCCATGTGGATGTCTCCGCACACCTTTGATGAGGAAGGAATCTGTACAGAATGTGGTTTCAGACAGGAGGACACCACATACAGAGTAAGATATTTTGCAAATGAGGAATTGTTTGCTGAGACTACTCGAAAAGCAGGACAGGCCATTGATAGTTATTTGCCACCTAAAAATTTCTATTATTACACTTTAGCACGCTGGGTTATGCAACCAAGAGACAACAAAGATGTAGATAATATGACGACAGTCAGCTATCAACCGTGGTTTACAACTACCGTTAATTCAGATGTGGATTTCACAGCACTGTATACGGAGAGATATGTCTGGTCTAAAGCTTCTGTAGTGATAAACACCTCCAAATATAGCGACGATTATGCAACATTACAGCTGAATTGGGAGATGCCTACGGGTGCAATTATTATGTCTGCAGGAATAATGACAACTACGAATAAGGATTTGAATAAAACCTATAGCACCTTCTTTAACAGGCAGGTAAAACTGGATACCAGTAATCTGTTAAAGAAAAAGCAGGATTCTGCCGGTTATGACAATGGATTAAGAGACGAAATGCAATCCCGTATGATTTCTGCATCTTCCTATGATCCAAACAAGAAGGCAGTTATCCACACGTTCCCGGTAAAAGGTTTATCCCGTGCAGGAGTATACAATGTACCTCACGAAGTACCTACCGGTAATAAGGTAAGTACCTATGGACCGTGGGTATATGTAATGGGATACGCGAAGTATATGAATGCTTACGGAACAGTAAGGACAATTTATACCAGACCGGTAGCGGTATCTGCAGCAGATATGAAGCATAAAGTGGAGTATAATTTGTATGAATAACGAACACCGACAGGAAGGAGAATCCATATGAAGAAAAATTTTAAGTGGAGACGTACCCCGGTGCTTGTAATGGCTACTGCCGGGATCGTATTATCCAGTATAGTAATGGTTTTAGCGGGACAAAATGAACCTCAGGAAGAGGTGACACCTTTGCCTATTATATATACAGAAACTGCAGACCTGAACGTATATGTTAACGGAGAGCTGTCTACGAATCTGTCCATGAGAGATATTGTTTGTGGAGAGACAGTAACCCTGACAGCACCGGCAGAGGGAGTCTGGTACTTGGATCCCGAATACAATACGGTTGCAAGTTACCAGAGTAGATACACTTTAGCTGTAAATAGCGATACTTCTTTATATTTTAAAAACGAGTACAGATATAACAGAGATGCCATTAACTTTACCTCAAAGGTAACGGCAAAATATGGAGATGATAAGGCTATCAGGCTTACGGCTACCTATAGTCTTGATCCGGAAAAATCAGCTACAGAAGCAGGGATTCGTTATATAGATAACCGGATGTATGGTTTCCATCCGGAAGACGGAAATCTGTTAGATACGGATTCGAGATATGAGATTTCTAAATTGTTAGGAGATGATGATCCGACTTACTATGATAACCGCCGCGTTGCAGTCTCTTCCGGAGAAGTGTCCGGCAGTGTGGGAGACTGGACATTAAGCTTTACCCCTCAAAGTGAGGATGATTATCTATATGCCATAGCTTATGTTAAGGTAGATGACAGCTATCTTTATAGCGATATTATAGCGGTTAAATATAGCGATTTGACCATGGACCGGAGACTGAATGCAAATGTCAGTGAACCTTTCCAGCTGTCTGAATGAGAAAAGAGGTGAATGAAGTATGAAGAAAAAGAATATGAAATTTTACCTATCTCTTCTGTGCCTCTTGTCCCTTTTGGCAACCCTTGTTTTGCCGGGAATGAATGCTCTTGCTGAGGAAAATGTAGTGACCCTTACGGAAGACGTGATTCTTGAGGAGATGCAGGTAATCAGCGAGAACACAACTTACGATCTTAGTGGACACACCCTTTCGATGCGGGAAGGTGTCGAGAACAGGATATTTCTTGTAAAGGAAGGCGCAACACTTACCATCAACGACTCTGTGGGTGGTGGTAAGATAACCGGTGGATATGCCGTTAGCGGATCACAGGTTGCCCCACGGGATCCGAGTTCCTCCTTTGGTAACATGGAGTTAAGGAACGCCGGATCTAATCTGGGAGGCGCTGTTTACGTGGAAAAAGGTGCAACCCTTATTATGAACGGTGGTTCCATTAGTGGCAACAGAGCCGTAGTCGGAGGTGGAGTTTTTGTAGAAAAAGGTGGAAGCTTCCATGTCTCAGGCGAGTTGTATATTCAGGATAATTACAAAGGAGCAGATGGAGAAGTTGTTCAGAACGTGTGTCTGCCGTATTATGGTCAGTCAGGATCTGCAATAACTGTCGATGGCACCTTAAACCCGAATACAACAATCGGTTTTATAGGAAGTGTTTACAAAAAAACAAGCAGCTTATATACTTTGACATCAGGTCTTAACGGAAAAGGCGAAAGAGAAAATTTTGTCTCAGACGATGCATATTATTATCTTTATAAGAACGAGTCAAATGAAGCTGTTTACACACCAATAAAACAGGAGCATAGCCATATATATTCTTATGCAGCTTCCGGAGGTACGATTACGGCAACGTGTAGTGGTGATAGTTATTGCTGGCTGCCGCATAAAAAGATAACGTTAACACCGTCTGCAAAAAATGGTATCTTCGGTATGGCAGAAAACTTCCCGGTAACCTACGATAAGAAAACATGGTCAGATGCGGGATGTATCACACCGGAAATTACTTATTATAAGACTGCGAATCCTGGAGCAACTACAGGAGGAACATCTCTGGGAAGTAATCCTCCTAATGAGATAGGTAATTACTATGGAAAATTTGCAATTACCTATGAAGATGTGAAGTATATCAGTCAAGGACAAAATGGATGGCAAAATGCATACAATGATTGTAGCTTCAGTTTGTTGAGTCCGGAGTACGGCTGGGAAGATGGTGTGATGTACTTCTATGATTGGTATGATGAAGATAATGAGGAATACTGGTATAGAAATCAGGCTAACGAAGCAGGACTTGTTCTCGACGATTGGAATCGCACGCTCACAAAGGTAATAGGAAGTAAAACGTATATCTACCATTGTGATGACTATGACCCGGTTGGAAAGGATGTTATTGAGGTAAGAGAACAAAAAACCGTATCTGTTGCCAAAGCGTACAGCGTTAACGCACCGGATCTTGTTATTTCAGGTGCAACACTGACAGATCGTCAATACATAAAGGACAATGTAAATGTTGAGGTCAGCGAAGTTACATTCAAAGATAAGGAAAGTGGAACTGTTGTTCCGCTCAATTATGGAACGGATTACACTGCAACAGCAGTTATGGAAGATGATGCAGCTGGTGAAGATAAGACTGCAACAGTAACTGTAACGATGCTGGCAGATTGTGGACTGGAAGAGACGGAATACGAAGGCGCTACGGTTACCATCAGCAAAGGAGCGTATGCCGGAGAAAAGGCGTCTTCAGTAAGTCTCATAGGTGTTACCGGCAAGACCGCTGAAGTTACATTACCGGAGCTTCCGGAAGGAGCATCTTACAGTGCGGCGGTTAATAACAATACAGGATTCTTTAGTGTAGGTGAAATTACGGAAGGCAAGGTAACCGTAACGGCGGCTAAGAATTTTGACCGCACAACGGAAACCGGTTCATTAACCTTTACCGTACCGGTAACCGGTGCACTAAACTATCTGGATTACAACATAACCGTAACTGTTACACCGGGCTTCAAACCATATCAGACCATTGAAAGTAATGCTGAAAATGATGCACTCAGTCTTACCTATGGTGAGACAGGACGTAGCATTACTGCCGAAGCAGAAGGTGACATCAGTTACAGCAGTAAGAATACGGACGTTGTTGATATTGATGAAAGCGGCGTGCTTACTCCTAAGAAGGCGGGTACTGCA
Source organism: Lachnospiraceae bacterium (assembly GCA_024698865.1). Classification (GTDB taxonomy): domain Bacteria; phylum Bacillota; class Clostridia; order Lachnospirales; family Lachnospiraceae; genus JAILQS01. The sequence continues at coordinate 7,265 of JAILQS010000134.1, forward strand.
ACGATTACCATTACTGCAGCAGAAACAGAAGACTATGCTGAGACTACCAAAGACATTACGGTAACGGTAGGAAAGGCCAATCCTGTTCTTGCTTCTCCTGAGACTGTAAGTGGTCTAAGATACACGGGAAGTTCACAGGCACTGTTAACAGAAGGACAGGTAGTGGAAGGAAGTACTGCTTACTATGCATTAGGAGATGCTGATACAGCACCTGCATTTGACGGAACAAGTGAGGCAGAAGATAAGGTATGGAGTACAGATATTCCACGTGGTACTAATACTGATAAATATCATGTATGGTATCTGGTAAAAGGAAACGACAAATACAAAGATACGCAGCCGGAGCATTTTGAAGTTAGTATCGGTAAGGCATTGCCACCTGTTCTTGTAAATGAGCAGAAGCCAACAGCCATAGATCCTGTTTTATATAACGGAAAAGAACAGGCACTGGTATCGGCTCCTGAAAATGTCCCGAATGGATATACGGTCCATTATAGCATTGATGCAGGAGAAAACTGGAGCGGTGATATTCCAAAACGAAAGAATGTAGGCGATTATACCGTAAAAGTTAAGTATGTAGGTGATAATAATCATGAAAGCTTTGACGGTGAGGATATCCTTGTGAGCATTGCAAAGGTCAATCCGGAATACACATTACCGACAGGCTTAAGCGCATCCTACGGACAGAAACTTAGTGAAATTCCATTGCCGGAAGGCTGGACATGGAATAATGCGAATGAAACAGTAGGAAATGCCGGAACCAATGCTATCAAAGCAACTTTCACACCAGAGGATACGGATAATTACAATATTCTGAACAACATAGATGTATCCGTAACGGTTGCCAAAGTAGATTCTTCTGTTAAGAAGGCACCGGAGTCAATTACAGGACTTGTGTACAGTGGCGCGAAACAGAATCTTGTAACTGCAGGAGAAGGAAGCGGCGGTACTATGCAATATGCCGTTACACAGACAGATGCAGCACCACAGGATGCGAACCTGTACAAGGAAGAAATTCCTGGTGCAACAGATGCCGGAACCTACTATGTATGGTACAAGGTGGTCGGTGACGGCAACCATAATGACTTTGTGGAACCGGATTATATCCGGGTATCTATAGCCAAAGATACGGAAGGAATTGTCGAATTCAAACAGGATGAAGGAAGCGTTCCTATCGAAACAATGGTAGAAGGTGTACAGTCTGCCAACATCAATGAATTTGCTAAGACCCAGGTGGATCCGGGCAAAGAAGTGAAAGTGTTACTGGAAGTTACACCAAAGACAGAAGAGAACATGAATCCGGATTCCGTAACGAATATGACAGTAGCAACCGGTGAAGTATTTGGTGGAATTAACAGCGAAAATATCATAACCGAGTATCTGGAAATTGATATTGCAAAATACGTAAACAATGTATTAAGTGGTAATATTACCAATACGGAAGCACCGATAGAGATTGAATTTACGGTAGATCCAACAAAAGCAGGTAACCCGGTAGCGGTAAGAAACCACGATGGCAGTGTCAGAGTATTTGATAAATTGATAGAAAGACCTGCCGCACAGGAAGACTATCGTGATGGAACCTACTTTGTAGACGGCGACAAAATTTATCTCTATTCACAGTACTTCTCTGATTTCGCTATTATTTACGCTACCGAACCTACCTACAATGTGGGATTTGAGACCAAAGTTGGTGATAGAATTACCCGTGTTGTAGCAGCAGGCAAAACGGTTGTTTTGCCGGAAGGCATTGTGAATGAAGGTTATGCATTTTCTGGATGGTTCAGGGATGAGGAATACCAGAATCTCTGGAACATAGCTACAGATACTGTAAACGAGGACATTGTTCTTTATGCAAAATGGAACAAGTCAGTTGGCGGCATCAGTGTAGCATCCAACCAGATAACGCTTACCAAGGCAGGAGAAACTTCACAGATTATTGCAACCATTACACCACAAGATGCTGCAAACCTTAACGTATTCTACAGTAGTGACAATACAAAAGTTGCAACCGTAGATGCAAATGGAAAGGTAACTGCTATCGGAAACGGTAGTGCAACGATAACTGTTGTAACCGAGGATGGAGCAAAGACAGCAACTATCAGGGTAACAGTAAATATACCTGAGACAGCCAAAGAAAAAGAAGAGCGTATACAGAATGCTTTGAACGCCGGTCTTAAGATTTCCCAGAAGGGATCCAAGATTAATATTAAATGGGGTCAGGTAAAAGAAGCAGATGGCTACGAGGTATATGTAGGTTACTGTGGTAAGGCATTTGGAAAAGCTGTTAAGGTAATTAGCACCAATAAGAAAACCAATGTTGACATCAATAAACTGAAAGGTAAGAAGCTTGATCTTACTAAGAATTTCAAGGTTTATATTACAGCATACAAGAAGGATAAGGGTAAGAAGGTAAGACTTGCCAAGACTATTACCGGACATGTGGTAGGCCGATTGAATTCTGTTTATACCAATGCCAAGAGTATTACGCTTTCCAAGAGTAAATACACCGTTAAAGTGGGCAAATCCATTACCATTAAAGCTAAGACCAATCTTGTGGACAAGAATAAGAAACAGCTGACGGATGCACATGCTAAGGAATTCCGTTTTGCATCTTCTAATAAGAAGATTGCCAAGGTAAACAGCAAAGGAAAGGTGACAGGCGTAAGCGCAGGAACCTGTACGATATATGTTTATGCAAGAAACGGATATGCTAAAACTGTTAAAGTAACAGTGAAATAACAAAATTTATACGTGGGCGTTTTTGCTATTTTAGCAAAATCGCCCACGTTAAATTTAAACTACTTGACATCGAAAGAATCAATCGCTAAAATAAATCTTGTTGAAACAGCGATGATCGTGCAAAAATCTAAGATATACACCTTTCAGAGAGAGGAAGTTATTAGCTGGAAGCTTCCTTAGGCAGACCTTAGACGAATTTCACACGGGAGCTACGACCCTGAATCCAAGTAGGGGGAGTCGTTGGATGTGCGTTAAACATATTTGAGAGTCCGGCAGGATTATTACTGGGTTTACGTTTATGAAACAGGACAGTATTTATGCCGGGAATCAGGGTGGTACCGCGGAGTATTTCTCATATACTATGGAATAATTTTCGTCCCTTGACTAACGATTGTTGGTCAAGGGATTTTTATATTTAAGGAGGATTCTTATGAAAGACAAATTACAAAACATTGTTAGTGAAGCACTTTCACAAATCAATGGTTCTGAGGAAATGGAACGTTTAAATGAGATTAAAGTTGCATTTCTTGGCAAAAAAGGTGAATTAACAAGTATTTTGAAATCTATGAAGGACGTTGCTCCGGAGGAACGCCCAAAGGTTGGTCAGATGGTGAACGAAGCCCGCGTAGAGATTGAACAGAAATTAGAAGAGAAAAAAGCTGCTTTCACAAAGAAATTAAAAGAAGAGCAGATTAAGAGAGAAACCATCGATGTTACGCTTCCTGCAAAGAAGGTGGCAACCGGACACAGACATCCGAACACAATCGCACTTGAAGAAATCGAAGATTTCTTTGTTGGTATGGGATACGAAGTTGTGGAAGGACCGGAAGTAGAATATGACTACTATAACTTTGAAGCGTTGAACATTCCTGCCAACCATCCTGCAAAGGACGAGCAGGACACATTTTACATCAACCCTGAAATTGTGCTTCGTACACAGACATCCTCTACACAGGTGCACGAGATGGAAAAAGGTAAACTTCCAATTCGTATGATTGCACCGGGTAGAGTATTCCGTTCGGACGAAGTAGATGCAACACATTCTCCATCTTTCCATCAGGTAGAAGGACTTGTCATTGATAAGAATGTGACTTTTGCGGATTTGAAGGGTACATTGCAGGAATTTGCAAAAGAAATTTTTGGTGAGGACACCAAAGTTAAATTCCGTCCGCATCATTTCCCATTTACAGAGCCAAGTGCTGAGATGGACGTTTCCTGCTTCAAATGCGGGGGCAAAGGATGTCGTTTTTGTAAAGGTTCCGGCTGGATTGAGATTCTCGGATGTGGAATGGTACACCCACACGTACTTGAGATGAGTGGTATTAATCCGGATGAATACGTTGGATTTGCATTTGGTGTAGGTCTGGAGCGTATTGCATTGTTGAAATATGAAATCGACGATATGAGACTTTTATATGAAAACGACGATAGATTCCTAGAACAATTCTAATTGGCTAGGCAACTTAGAATTGTTCTTGAGCAGCTTCAAATTTTTCTTGAACAACTTTTAACTGTTCTTGATCAGCTTCTGATTTTTCTTGAACAACTTTTAACCGCTCTTGAGCAGCTTTTAATGGAATCTTTATATACACAATATTTTAATTTTGAAAGGAATGGAATGGTATTATGAATACACCTTTATCATGGATAAAAGCATATGTTCCGGATCTGGATTGTACTGCACAGGAATACACTGATGCTATGACGCTTACCGGAACAAAAGTAGAAGGATATGAATGTTTAGACAAAAATCTTGAAAAAATCGTAGTAGGTAAGATTTTAAAAATCGAAAAGCATCCGGACGCTGACAAATTAATCGTTTGCCAGGTTCAGATTAATGAAGAAGGAGAGACAGTTCAGATTGTAACCGGTGCGCCAAATGTATCAGAAGGCGATAAAGTTCCGGTTGTACTGGACGGTGGTCGTGTAGCAGGTAGCGCACATGATGACAAACCTCATCCGGATGGAATCAAAATCAAGAAAGGCAAACTTCGTGGTGTGGAATCCTTTGGTATGATGTGCTCCATTGATGAACTTGGTTCAAGCACAGATATGTACCCGGATGCTGCGCCGGACGGAATCTATATTTTGAGTGACAATGAAGCCTACAAGGATGCGCCGATTGGAACTTCCGTACCTGAATTATTGGGTCTGAGTGATGTTGTATTTGAGTATGAAATTACATCCAACCGTGTAGACTGCTTTGCGGTAATCGGTATTGCGAGAGAAGCAGCTGCTACATTTAACAAAGAATTCGTCCCACCGGTAGTAAAAGAAACCGGTAACAATGAGAAAACAAGTGACTACATTTCCGTAGAAGTGGAAGATACAGAACTTTGCCCACGCTACATTGCAAGAGTCGTAAAAAATATCAAGATTGGACCTTCTCCGGAGTGGATGCAGAGAAGACTTGCAGCTTGTGGAATTCGCCCAATCAACAATATCGTAGACATTACCAACTATGTAATGGAGGAATATGCACAGCCAATGCATGCATATGACTTAGATACAATTGCCGGCAACAAAATCATTGTTCGTCGTGCAAAAGACGGTGAGAAATTTGTTACACTGGATGAGCAGGAAAGAGAACTTGATTCTTCTATGCTGATGATTTGCGATGCAGATAAGCCGGTTGGAATCGCAGGAATTATGGGTGGTGAAAACTCCAAGATTACAGATAACGTAACAACGATGTTGTTTGAAGCAGCATGCTTTGACGGAACCAACATCCGTCTTTCCGGTAAAAAACTCGGTATGCGTACCGATGCACAGGCCAAATTTGAAAAAGGTCTGGATCCAAACAATGCGATGGAAGCAATCAATCGTGCCTGCCAGTTAGTAGAAGAACTGGGTGCCGGTGAAGTTGTGGGCGGATGCGTAGATGTTTATCCAAATGTTCGCAAAGAAAGCGTAGTGGATTATGACGTAGAGCGCATCAACAAAATGCTTGGAACTTCTCTTACAGAAGATGAGATGGTTGCGTACCTTGAGAAAATTGATTTGAAAGTAGATAGAGAAAAGAAACAGGTAATTGCTCCGACCTGGAGACAGGATATCCATTGTCTTGCAGATGTAGCGGAGGAGGTTGCACGTTTCTTCGGATATGACAAGATTCCGATGACTCTTCCTACCGGTGAAGCAACCAACGGTCGCCTTCCTTTGAAACTTAAGGTTGAACGTACAGCCCGTATGGTAGCAGAACAGTTTGGCTTCTCAGAGGGAATGAACTATTCTTTCGAAAGTCCGAAAGTATTTGATAAACTCCTTCTGGATGCAGATGACACACAGAGAAATGCGATTGTAATCTCTAATCCGTTAGGAGAGGACTATAGCATTATGAGAACCATTTCCCTGAACGGAATGCTTACCTCTCTTGCAACGAATTATAATAGAAGAAATAAAGATGTCCGCCTTTACGAAATCGGTAACATTTACATTCCAAAGAGCCTTCCGCTTACCGAGCTTCCGGACGAAAGAACACAGTTTACACTCGGAATGTACGGCGCAGGTGATTTCTTTGATATGAAGGCAGTTGTGGAACAGTTCCTTGCAAAAGTTGGACTCAAAAATAAGAAAGAGTATAATCCGGACGCAAAGAAGAATTTCCTTCACCCTGGTCGTCAGGCGCTGATTTCTTATGAGGGAGATGTTATCGGTTACCTCGGAGAAGTTCATCCGGACGTTCTCGAAACTTACGACATCGGAACCAAAGCATACGTGGCAGTCATTGATCTCCCGGTTGTGGTAGCTAAGGCAAACTACAGCGTGAAATACAAGGGAATTGCCAAATACCCGGCAGTAACACGTGACCTTAGTATGCTCGTTAAGAAAGATGTACTCGCAGGGGATATCGAAGCAGTATTTGAAAAATGTGGCGGAAAACTCATGGAAAAATGCGAGCTCTTTGATATTTATGAAGGCGAGCAGATTGAGAAAGGTTACAAGTCACTTGCTTATTCATTGAGCTTTAGAGCAGCAGACAGAACACTTGGTGAAAATGATATTAATCCGGTTATGGATAAGATTCTAAAAGGTCTTTCCGGTCTCGGAGCAGAACTTAGAAAATAGAACAACATAAAAAAGGCAACTTGAAAAGGCAGCGTATATAAAGAGCAAGTCTTTCCAGGTTGCCTTTTTCAGTGGAGTCGCCCTTCTTTCCTACAAAACTGTCGAAATTCTATACTTTACACTTCTTATTATGCGGTATATAATATATAGGCATATTGAGGAGTGTGAACATTGAATTTAACAACAAAACAACGTAAGAATATTAAAAGAGCCACATGGCTTTTATTTATTATATATATATTTGTAATGGCATATTTTCTTTTCTTCAGCGAGATGCTCCATCGCGGTCCGGGAGAAACCTATCGATACAATCTCGAATTCTTTAAAGAGATTAAGAGGGGACTCAAATTTATCGGAACCAATCGCGAATGGTATTTCTGGCTGAACATTGCAATGAATGTAGTAGCATTTATGCCACTGGGATTTTGTCTCCCAATTGTTAGCGAGAAACATAAGAATTTTATCAGAGTATTTATTATCAGTGTGTTGTTGTCCCTTGGAATTGAGACGTTACAGCTCTATTTTAAAGTGGGAAGTTTTGATGTCGACGACATATTGATGAATGTATCCGGTGCGCTGCTTGGATTTATTCTGGAGCGGATCTGCTTCGGAATTTATAAACTGTTTCATAGAAAAAGAAAACGCCGCAGGAAATAATGCTGTGCTGTAGATGTGTGGTATGAATTTTAGCGAGAAATGCAGATGAGTGGTGCGTTGCGGTTGCGATACAAATACAATACGAGGCGTTGTAGACGCAATGCAGATGCGATACAAATCAGGTTCAAAAACCACATGGATACAAGCAGAATGCAGAACAGAAAGAAATACCAATCAGATACAGGGTAAATACGGCTTCAGATATAGGTTGGATAAGTCAGATTAGGAGGAAAATATGAGACGAAAACGTGACGGAAGAAGATACAGAAATAATAATCGTTTTGGCAGAAGAGTACATCCGATCAGTGGGATCATCTCTTTTCTTCTTGGAATCTACAGTTTGTTATCGTTGATAATCAGTAGTATTTACGCAGGTTTCCACGGTGGAAACGCGGGAAGTGGCGTTGGAGTTGCCGGAATGCTGGCATTTGTGGCTTCTATCGTCGGATTTTTCCTTGCATGGGCAGCTACCAAAAATAGAGATGCACATTTTCTGTTCCCGATTATGGGATGTATTATGAACGGTGTTATGGTGGTAGCATATATCGTTCTGATGATTCTGGGTGTCGTACTATAAGCGAACGACATTACGGCGCGAATTCCTACACGTAAAAACAGTGCGCGAGTACGGACGATTTGCTCGCTTTGAAATACAGTGCGCGAGTACGGACGATTTGCTTGCTTTGAAATACAGTGCGCAAGTGTGGACGATTTGCTCGCTTTGAAATACAGTGCGCGAGTACGGACGATTTGCTTGCTGTAAGCTACAGTTCGTAGTTGCGAATTTTTTTGCTGATTTTTACAGACGCATAGGCTTGCGCATATTCTTTAGAATCCATTGAATAAATATAGTTATAAAGGAATTCTTTCTCGATTCCTTTTTCTTTTAATT
>JAILQS010000154.1 GCA_024698865.1 Lachnospiraceae bacterium
TTTAAATTGTATTTCCGCCTCTTCGTACATTATAACACAAAGGAAGACTTTTTCAAAATACTTATTCTAGTGTAGTCACTTCTTCTGATGTTTTTTTCTTGCCCGTGAATAACGCAATTACTGCAAGACACGCGTTTATCAAACACCATACCGACCAAACTACCAAATCTGAATATGTACCATAGTTAGTAAGTCCGATAAGTGCTGCCAGTCCAAATAAAACTATAAGAGCAATACTTCCACCCTTTTTATCAGATTTTCTGACTACTACAGATACGATTCCTCCGGCAAGCATCAAAATTGCCAAAACGAATCCCGCCGATCCAGAAATCTCTCCATTTTCACTTAATGTGTTTGCAACCCCAACCGCACATGACTGAAAGGTTACAATAACAAACAATACCATTGAAAAAATACCAGCAATTAATCTCCAAATTTTCATTTTCTCCTCTTCTCCTCTTCTACCCTGATTTGTTATTCGGTCACCTTAAAAACTACTCTGTCTGATGTCCAAACATTGGATACAAACTCTGCCTCCACCGTCGTTGCATCATCAGGAACTTCAAAAGTAACCGTTCCCTGTGCTTTTCTTCCTGATGAAAGTGTAGCATTGATATTATCATCTCTGAAATAAGCCTGTTCGCAATCCTTACCGTCTGCATAACAATCGAAATCATAACAACTAATATACTCGTCGCTATCGCCTTTGTTCTCGAATTCAAATTTCAATGTTACATAATGGAAGCCCTCTTTTGGCTGAATAAACTGATTATCACTTTTATCCTTTTCGCAGGATATATATGTAATATTCATATTGTCAGATTCAACAATATCTCCGGCAGAAAAGGCATTAGTCGCTGTTTCTGTGTTAGCTTTTGCTTCGAAACCAGAATCTTTATCGCCGTCATAAATAAGTTTCAGCTTCTCATCTGTGAAGACATTTGTATCATATTCAATCTCAATAGCTTTTGCATCTTTCGGAACTTCAAATACCACAACTCCCTCTGTTGTTCTGCCCTTAGATAGCGTTGCAGAGAAGTCATCGTCTGTATAATGCGTCTCTACCTCATAGCCATCTGCGTATCCATGAAAACTGTAAGATGAAACAGATACATCCGAATCTCCTTGGTTTTCAAAAGACAGTTTTATAAAAACCAATTTGTTACCTTCCGCCGGCTGCATATACTCATTTTCTTCTTTGTATTCACCGCTGGCTGCGTAAACAATGCTAAGATCTCCATCCTTTAACGTATCTCCTACATGATACTCGGATTTTACTTCTTCACTCTCAGCTGCAGGTTCCTCGGTTTCCTCCGTTTTCTCTTCTTCCTTTGATACTTCCTCTTTTACCTCACCTACTTTTTGTGGCTTACTTTCTTCAGTTTCAGAACTACTCCCTAAAGCCATTGCCGCAAACAATGTGAGGCAAACTGCCAATACAATGATTTTAAACATTTTTTTCATACTCTCTTGTACCTCCTCTTAAAATTATCCTTTTTTTTATAATAATAACAGCAATTATTTCAGCAAAAATTTCAGCTACTAAATCCCACACATCAAAGGTTCCTCTAATAGCGGGAGAAACCTGAAGGGACTCCATCATTACTGAGAAAAAAAAGACTCCTGTTAGAACCTTCCACAATGCTGTATTGCTACCTAAAACTAAATAAACGGCAAATACTAATGCATATGCCCAAAGCATATCCAATGCATAATTGCGAAACAATTTTATTATCCATAATTCCTCATGATATTTCCAAAGAACCACTCTAGGCAGGAAATGATCTATTATTCTTACAAATCTTACATTTGGCAAACTTACGTAATAAAAAGCTCCGCCTATAACTATAGGAACAATTATGTTTAATAAATAAAACAGTTTTATGAAAATTCTATCTTTAACCGCTATGTTCATCACTCCTGTAGACCACTGGTTCGCAGCGACTCCATTCCTTTCAGTTTCAAAATTTCATTTACATCAATTACACTTCCCGGTCTTTCTCTAAAAATAATCATCAGAAGAGCATCCCGTGGAACTTTTGCATACAATTCCGGCATACCATACTTTCTCAGTGCTCTCTGCGTTTCCTCCAAAGACAACCCAGCGGCATAACAAATCCGCAAAATCACATCTCTACGCTTGGTACGTTTTTCTCCGGACAACAACTTATATCCGTATCTTTCCGGTATATCTGCCTGTATAAATACACTT
>JAILQS010000172.1 GCA_024698865.1 Lachnospiraceae bacterium
AATACTTGTGCTTACGAAAGAGGGTATATCTGAATCCGGTACCCATAAGGAACTTTTGCAGAAAAACGGAGTATATGCGAAGTTGTACCATATGGGAAATGAAACGCGTTTGAAATACGCGATGCAGTAGTATACAAAAACACAATTTTGAAACTATATAAGCCGCGAGGCTTCTACCGTTTTAGGTAGAAGCTCGTGGCTTATTTTTGTGCAAAAAAATAAAAAAAACCAAATTGATGAAAACTATTGATTGTAACCTACGGTGATACGAACAAGAAAATCCATGCAACAACCGACGGTGACGGAACAATCAACTACGCAGTCAAGGAGAATAGTAGGGCATACATCGACGTGAATTCTTCTATCGGTGCACTGACAATCAAAAAGACGGGCAAAGCGACTGTTATTATTACAGCCTGAGAAACAGGTAACTGTAATCAGGCGACCAAAGCCGGAAAGTATTATATATGGTATAAGGTCAAAGGGGATGAAAATCATTACAATACAGAAGCAAAATGCATTGAAGTAAATATATTTGCTCCGACCCCGGTTTCACAGCAGTATAAAGATGAATTATCCATCAATGCCGGATTTAAGAAAATCCAGAAGGGCGCAAAGATTACAATTAAATGGGAAAAGCATTATAATAAAAGCATTATAATAAAAGCATTATTATAAAAGCATTATTATAAAAGCATTATTATAAAAGCGACCTTGATTGTTACGATTCGTAAAATCAAGGTCGTTTGTTTTTGCTTTTTGGCTTTATTACTAGATTTAGTACTGCATCATGCTTAAAGAATCACTTGCGCTGTAGTTATTATCGAATTCAGCTTCGTTCCAAGTTCCGAAATACTCCAACTTAGAAGTATCCTCAATGCTGGTTCTGTAAGTATACAGAGTTCCATTTGATGCGGTTGCTTTTACCATAAAAGAATTAGTGCCGATTTCTTCGAATGAATTAATTCTGTCAGAGTATTCGGCTTCGAATTTACCGGTGCTTGTTATATGACCATATTGGATTTCGGAAGCACCAAACTGAACGTAGTATTCACATGGATAATCGCCTTCACCGGTGATGGATGAGCTCTGCCATGTTCCTGAAATAGCAGAAGCATCGGTAGCAGTGTTGTTTTCTTTATTAGCTGCCTGCTCATCTTCAGATGTAGTATTGGTTTCATTTGCTGGTGTAGTAGCTTCTTCTTTTGCACCACAACCAACTGTTGCAAGCATGAATGTTAATAATAGTACGGCTAATAATCTTTTTTTCATCTCATATTTCCTCCTTTTCAAAGTGTACTGCCTAAGATAGTACACATTGAAAAACTAATTGTCAACAGGCAATTTAATTGATATGATTTAAGGCAGTGAAAAGAAACCCGAAAGAGGAGTTATATATGTCAAATCAATTTTTAAGAACAGAACTTTTATATGGAGCAGAAGCCATGAAACACTTGTCAAAAAGAAACAGCTTTCCAATGCCCATGCAACAGAATTTAGATATGCAAGTGCAGACAATGCAATCGCAAAGGTAGATAAGAAGGGCAATGTTACTGGAGTAGCAAAAGGAAGTACAAAGATTTATGTATATTCAAGAAACGGGCTTGCAAAGGCAGTTAAGGTGACGGTTAAGTAAAATTTGTAATAAAGATTATTAACAGGGAAACCACAGCACTTAATTAGGCTGTGGTTTTTCTTGGGATAGCACAGATATCCACTGAACAAAACAAGCCACGAGCCTTCTACCGTTATACGAAGAAAGAGTCATTCACCAGTTGGAAACTATATATGCCACGACGCTACGACCGTTATACGAAGAGAGCATCATTCACCAGTTGGAAACTATACAAGCCACGACGCTACTACCGTTTTACGTAGAGAGTGTTATTCACCAATCGGTACTTAACGAAAACGGAGTTTGAGTTTAGTATCCGCTATTGGTGAATCCGAGCGAGAGCGTCTCTCGGAGTGAAATGGTAGTAGCGCGTGGCATTTATATGGTATGCAACGATATGTGAATCCGAGCGAGAGCGTCTCTCGAAGTGAAATGGTAGTAGCTCGTGGCTTGTATAGCCAGCAACTATTGGTGAATTCGAGCGAAAGCGTCTCTCGAAGTAAAATGGTAGAAGTTCGTGACATAATTATTATATATTATGAAAAAATTAAGATAGCAGGTATTCAAACCTGATAGATGGTAAAATAAATCCAACATATATTTACAGTATGGGGTTATTAGCCATGCGGAAAAGGAGGTATTTTGCATGAAACAAAAAAGACAGAAAACAGGAAGAAAATTTTTGAGTTTCTTGCTCGCACTGGCGATGGTCGTCGGGTTGATGCCGGGGATGAGCCTGACGGCGATGGCGGATGATGTTGATTTATATGTGGGAAATCAACCGGTCACAGGAACGCAAAGCTCAGGTGATGGCACTTGGGATTATAATGCTGATACCAAGACCCTGACGCTGAATGGCTATAACAATAATGGCGCTGTTCAGAAAGTAGGCTATCAAGGTAATTATTATTGTATTTATAGCAATGTTTCCTTGAACATAATCTTGAAAGGCGAAAATACACTTACAGGCTCTGATGGGCGTATTTTTGGCATTTATGTTTCCGGAGGTAACAATAATTTGACGATTTCCGGAGATGGATCACTGAATATTTCAGTTGTGTTAACTGCTATCGGATGCCAGTATGGAGATGTTACTATTTCTGGTGCCACAGTGTCCGCAGATAGTACAAACGCTTATTGTATTGCCAGTGGTGGTAATGCTGGTAATAAAGTAACAATTCAAGACGCCATCGTGACCACTAATGCTTTTGGTAACAGTGCTATATGGTCTATGGATAGTGTAACGATTGAAAACAGCACTGTGAATGTTACTAGCGAAAGTGGTGGCATTTACAGCGGCAATGGTGTAACAATCGAAAGCAGTGAATGTAACGTGGATGCTACCGGAAATTGGTCAACAGGAATTACCAGCGTAAATGGAAATATAGAGATTATAGGCGATAAAGTGACTGTTTTCGGCGGTCAAATGGCAATTATGGGTTCCTTGGAAAACGCCATCGCTGGAACCGGCTGGACGGATACAGGCACAGAGGTTCTCGAAGTCGGTACCCACGGTTCTCAAGATATTATGGGTTATAAGAAGATGCAGTTTCCAACGGCACACAACCATGATTTCACCTACACCGCTGCCGGTGCGACCATCACAGCGACCTGCTTGGCGGATGGCTGCGCGTTGGATGACGGCAGTGGCAAACATACCGCGAAGCTGACCATCGTTCCGTCCGAATCTGGCGGCAACACGGCAAAACTGACGGGCGATACCGGTGAGTTTGGGGTGACCGATGATGTTATAAAATATCAGAAAAAAAACAGCAATGGCTGGCAGAATTCTGATGTCCCAGGTGAAAACGACACTGGCTTTTACAAAGCGAGCGTTACCCTGACAGGATCCGACAATCAATCGGCTACTGCGGAGGTCATTTACGGCGTCAGCATGATTAAAAAAGGAACCGGGGATGGAAACGGCTGCAGTTTTGACGTTCCAAAGGTCGCTATTGTCGGAACAAAAATCAAGCCTACGCTTGCTCTTGCTACGGGCTATAAAGTGAAGAAGATTACTGTCAAAGACGAAGACGGAAAAGATGTGTCTGACACTGTAGGTGTGGATAATGAGGGCTTTACCATGCCTGACTACGATGTGACCGTGGACGTTGAATTCGAGGGAATGCCAGTCAACGCCACTCTTAACGTGGTAGGCGGCAGTGGTACGACCTGCGCGGCGAAACTGCTGGACGACAACTTCACTGCGGTCACCGGCTCGTCGGTAAACAAAAAGGCGGGCGAGAGATTCGTTTTGAGTATCAGCATGGATGACGAATATGATTATTCGATTGGGTTCGATCCATACAGCGAAGTGAGCAGCTATGTGGAAGAATTTAGTGAAGATGACTATGGGAAATATGTTGCGTATGCAAGAGCGAACAACATTTCCAACCTACTGAGTACGGATTTGTTTTGGATCACGATGCCCGGTGTGGCTGAAGGTGAGCTGAATATAAATGTCACGTTTGCAAAGGTAAAATCCTTCACGATTCTGTATCGGTCCGCAAGCAGTGCTGAAGCGGTGTGGTGCAAGTTCACAAAACAAGCCGGCGGAACCGAGATTCCATTTGCTGTAGATATGAAGCAGGATGCGGTCATGGGTGATCAGGTTGTCTGGGCAGCGAAGGTGACGGCAGCGTTTGCTCCGAAGGAGATTGCCTTTGCTACAACGACTGACTTGCTTAAGAATGCTTCCATGACAGATGTTACAGTAAAGCAGTCGATTCAAAATGAATCAGATTGGACAAATATCGGGGTCAATGGTGGAAAATTCGTTGTAATCAGTGGGAACGTGAAAGTCATTGTGGCGGCTTTTGTAACGGACCCGAGCAGCATGGTGTTTTATGACAGTGAAACGGTAACATTTGATGTGCCGGAAAGCAGCGCAGGTGTTAATCATGTGATCACAGTGTGCGGTACGGATAATGAAGGGAAAGTGACTTCAGCCGGAACCCTCACAGCTTTGGCTGAACCGACAGGGGATGTTGTTCCAAAAGGCAAAGAGTTTGCTGGTTGGAGAGGATTTTATTTTGAAGACCTGAACTCTAAAGTGATTGATAAAGTATACAATGCCGGGGAGACAATCAATGTATGTGAAAACACCACCTTCCATGCCGTTTGGCAGCCAAAGACCCTGACTGTTAAACTTAATTTGAACGGTGGAGCAGGTGGAAGCGACGTCACCTCTGTAACATACGGTCAAACCCTGCCGTTTACAAAAGATCCGACGAAGGACGGATATGAGTTCGGTGGCTGGACAGTCGATAAAGCTGTTACAGAGAATGACGTATATTATGGCAGAGGTTCCGCCTTTGATGTCGATACGCCAATCACGGACAATATAGAGTTGACCGCACAGTGGAAGCATATACATTCCTATACATACTGTAAAATTAGTGATTTTGGCGATGTGCTGCATGATTATCTGAGCTACGAATCCAAGCTTCATATCAAGATTTGCGGCGATGACGATTTGGCGTTTGAAGCGCATAGCTTCGACAGCAGTGGTAAATGCTCCTGCGGCTATCAGAAGCTGACGGAGACTGTCACATTAAAAATTACTTATGGCAAGTGGGACGGAACGACTTATACGCCGAAAATGGCAGAGGCAGACAGGAAAGTTGTGAAGGGACAGGAAACTTCCGTGTATGCACCGAGCTCTCTCGGTTCTGATATGAAGTTCTCGAAATGGCAGTACAGCGCTGATGGTACAACATGGAAAGACCTCGCTTCATATGCAATGATGGGATTTGTTGTTCCCGCCAATATGCAACTGCGGGCGCTTTACACCAACCCGGTTACGAAGCCGCAAATCAGCTTAAGCGCAACCACATACCCTGTCATGGTCGAAGGATATGAGCTTAATACCATTCTGTTACAGATGGCTTATCAACTGCCGGACGGTTATTACTATGTGGATTCCGGCGTGAAAGCGAGTGACAATATAGGGATTTCTTATTATGAGTTGAAAGAGATAAAAAAGACAGCGGGACAAAAGGCTGCTTTGGCAGGAATACAACTAGGACTAAGCTTCCTACCTGGCGCCGGTATCGGCGATTTCCTGGTGGGCCAGACGATGGATGCCATGAATGGTCCCGAATACTATTACGAAAAACGTGAAGACAGCGTGCTTGGTATCATGACGGCAGAGACCCTGAGCGACTTTATGTATAAGGGTAAGCCGGTTAATATAGAAAAATTCGACCCGCTCTATTGGGACTACAGACCTGATACGAAGAGTCAGAGTGGTTCGCTGAATGCACAGGTTCCTCTCAATTTCGTTCAAAAGAACAACTGGAACCACTATATTTACGGTATCGCCTGGCTGCGCTACAAGGACAAAGCGGGTAAGGTTCAGACAATCTACACGCCGGCCCTCGCCACGACCTTGACTGACATTGCAAATAGTAAGACAGTTACGAAAAGTGGATTATAACGCATGAACTTGAACAAGGGAGGTAGCCCATGAAAAGAAGAATAAAACATTTCACATGGTTGACCGCATTAGTTACCATGTTTGCTATGCTGACTGTTATAACCTATGCGGTCAGTTTGGATTCGAAGGATGATATGAGCCTTGTCTTTACGCCGGAAACCCAGCTTACAGTCTATGTGGACGGAACGTGGGACAGCACAAGATCCGACACCTATGCTTTTGGAGATTATGTGCTTCTAAGCGCCCCGGAGGTAAGCGGAAAGATCTTCTCGCATTGGGAGGCTGATGGCTCCATCATCAGCTATAATAACCCGCTGGAGTTGACCATAAACGCCAACACCACGCTTTATGCTATCTATGCCAACGAAGCGCCGGAGAAAAAAGCTGTTACCGGCTTCACATCCATCACGCGGACGGACGATGGTACGAGCATTTCCTTCCAAGCGATTGCCAGCGGCGAGACAGCAGGAATTGTTTACAGCACCACTACCACCAGTGACGACTTAAAAATCGGCGGTACGGATGTTACACAAGTGGTGGCTGAGAAAATGGCCGATTCAATCACCACCATGCCGGAAAGCATTCTGGATGGTAACAACTGCTGGATACTGCAGATTACCCCTGACAATGCGGATACGGTCTATCACGCACGTACCTATGTGACCGACAGTGGAACCACAACCTACGGCGACATAAAGGATGTGAAGCTGTCCGGTTTGGAGAGCGGCGTTTCGATGATTGCCGATTTGGGCGATGAACTTGCGGGTCTGAAGAACGATATGCGTACCATAACCTTTGACGCCAACGGTGGCGATGGATCGACCACAACGCAGGCAGTTCTCAGTGGTAAACAAGTGACGCTGAATGCCAACACCTTTACCCGCGAGGACTACACCTTCACAGGCTGGAATACGGCGGCAGATGGTGCCGGTGTGGGTTACGCGGATAAGGCGGGCATAACGCCGAGTACGAACATGACCCTCTATGCGCAGTGGAAGTTCAACAAGACGGATTCTAAGGTTATCACTGCGCCGACAGCCCGGTCCCTGACATACACTGGCTCCGCACAGGCACTTGTAACCGAGGGCAAGGCCGAAGGCGGTACAATGCAGTACGCCCTTGGTAAAGATGCAACTACACCACCTACAAGCGGCTGGAGTACATCAATTCCTACGGCAACCAATACCGGAACCTATTATGTATGGTATATGGTCAAAGGAGATGAAAATCATAATGATACAGAAGCAAAATCCATTGTATCAAAGATACTTGCTCCAACACCGGTTGCACAGCAGGATAAAGATGAGTTATCCATCAATGCCGGATTTAAAGTAATCCAGAAAGGCTCCAAGATTACAATTAAATGGGGTAAGGTTGCAGGGGCAACAGGCTATGAAGTATATGTCGCATATTGCGGTAAGAACTTCAGTAAAAAACCGACCAAAACTACCACAACCCAAAAAAGCGTTGACGTAACCAGGCTTAATGGCAAGAAAATCAACCTTAAGAAAAACTTTAAGGTATATGTAGTGGCAGTTAACAAGAAAGGAACTAAGAAAACACAACTTGCCAAAACAATTGCAGGACATATTGTTGGAAGAAAGAATACGAATTATACCAATGCCAAGTCCATTACCCTTATCACCAAGACATTAAGCATAACCGTTGGAAAAACATCAAAGATTAAAGCCAAGACCGTGCTTGTAGATAAGAAAAAGAAACAACTTTCCAATGCCCATGCAACAGAATTCAGATATGCAAGTGCAGATAAAACAATCGCAAAGGTAGATAAGAAAGGTAAGGTTACGGGAATTGCGAAAGGCAAAACAAAGGTTTATGTATATTCAAGAAACGGACTTGCAAAAGCGGTAAGTGTTACCGTTAAGTAATATCGTAATAAGTATATAATCATAAATAACTATAGCCGATTGAACCACACTTCTTAGTCGTCAGACCTAAAATCAAACGACAGGGAGGTTGGTACAATCGGCTGTTTTTTGTAGCACAAGACCGGTGAGCGGATGCATGCTTGCATGCAAATCCATTGCATGCAAATCCATTGCATGCAAATCCATTTGCCGGTCGTAAGAACATGGAGCACGAAGTGCGGAATGTTCAGATGCGAAATCGAGCAGAAGTCAGCCTACCCGATTGAATCGCATAAATGATTCTCGTCGGAATCATGCATTCAGAAAAAAGCAATTTGTGCCTTATTAAGCAAGAATGCTCGATTTAGGTACATTCCTTCGGCTACCCGGCGACACCCCGATTTGCAATATGTGCCTTTTTCAGTTAGTTTGCTTCTTTTAGGCAACTTTCCTCTGCCGACCGGTCGCTTCCCCAACAAGATTTTTGTGCCTTTTTCAGTTGGTTTGCTTCTTTTAGGCAATTTTCCTCTGCTGACCGGCCGATTCCTAACAAGATTTTTGTGCCTTATTTAGCAAGAATGCTCCGCTTAGGCACAGCGACCACATCTTCTCTTATAATATAAACTTTGGATTTTCAACGGTTAACAGTAGAAAGCCAGAGTTCTGACTGAATATCGTAGAGAGCATCATTCACCTTTCGGAAACTATACAAGCCACAACGCTTCTACCATTTTACGTAGAGAGAGTCATTCACCAATCAGGAAACTATATATGCCACGACGCTACGACCGTTATACGTAGAGAGCATCATTCACCAGTTGGAAACTATATATGCCACGACGCTACTACCGTTTTACGTAGAGAGTGTTATTCACCAATCGGTACTTAACGAAAACGAAGTTTGAGTTTAGTATCCGTTATTGGTGAATCCGAGCGAGAGCGTCTCTCGGAGTAAAATGGTAGTAGCGCGTGGCATATTTGTTTAAGGTAAAATGATAGAAGCGCGTGGCTCTATAATTTATTTCAAAAATTCCCCTTCCCCCCTTGAAATCCCCCCCTACAAAACTTATAATAAATTTGTTTCGACATTAAAATATGATTTAACATATTTCACATATGGAGGTAAATAAAATGAAGAAAATTCTTGAAATTTTAAAGGATGAACTGGGGCAGGGCTTTGCAGCGTCCGGCTATGATGAGAAGTACGGTGTAGTTTCCCTGTCAAATCGTCCGGACTTATGCCAGTACCAGTGTAACGGTGCTATGATGGCAGCAAAAGAGTATCACAAAGCACCGATTATGATTGCTAATGACGTAGTTGCCAAATTAGAAGGAAATGCAGCGTTTAAGGAGATTAACGCAGTAGCTCCCGGATTTATTAATATTACACTTTCAGATGCTTTTGTTTCAGACTATGTTAATGAGATGAAAGAGAGCCGGAACTTTGGTTGTAACAAGCCGGAGAAACCGATGACCATTATCGTGGATTACGGCGGACCAAATATCGCAAAACCGCTTCATGTAGGACATCTTCGTTCTGCCTGTATCGGAGAAAGTGTAAAACGAATCGGTAAATTTGCCGGACACAATATGATTGGTGACGTACATCTTGGAGACTGGGGACTTCAGATGGGATTGATTATTACAGAGATGAAAAAACGTCAGCCGGATTTGTGTTATTTTGATCCGGATTATACAGGGGAATACCCGACAGAGCCTCCATTTACCATGAGTGAGTTGGAGGAAATATATCCATACGCAAGTGCCTATTCCAAGGAACATGAGGATTATTTGGCAGAAGCCAGAAGCAATACCTTTAAACTCCAGAAAGGAGACCGCGGATTTACGGCATTATGGAAGCATATCTGTAACGTTTCCATTACGGATTTGAAGAAAAACTATGAGAAATTAAACGTTAACTTTGAACTTTGGAACGGCGAGAGTGATGTTGAATCCGTAATTCCGGAACTGGTTGCATATCTGAAAGACGGTGGTTATGCGCACATCAGTGAAGGCGCACTGGTAGTGGATGTTAAGGAAGAGACAGACACTAAAGAAATTCCGCCATGTATGATTCTTAAATCAGACGGATCTGCCATTTACAATACAACAGACCTTGGAACCATTATGGAGCGTGTAAGACAGTACAATCCGGATGCAATCAAGTATGTTGTTGACAAACGTCAGGATTTGTATTTTGAGCAGGTGTTCCGCTGTGCAAGAAAATCCAAGATGGTAAGAGATGACGTAGAGCTTACATTCCTTGGATTTGGTACAATGAACGGTGCAGATGGAAAGCCATTCAAAACCAGAACCGGCGGTGTAATGCGTCTGGAATACTTACTGGAAGAAGTAAACGAAGCCGTTTACAAAAAAATCATGGAAAACCGTGAAGTATCACCGGAGGAAGCAAAGGAAATTGCACAGAAAGTCGGCATCGCTGCAATCAAATACGGTGACCTTTCTAACCAGGCATCCAAAGATTACGTATTTGATATGGAACGTTTCACTTCCTTTGAGGGAAATACCGGACCATACATTTTATATACCATCGTTCGTATCAAGTCTATTTTGAATAAATATAAAGAGTTGAAACCACAGGCTGCAGATGTAAAAATTGCGTCGGCAAGAAACGATGGAGAAACCGAGTTATTATTACAGTTATGCAAATTCAACGAAATGATTGACAATGCATTCAAAGAAAATGCACCACATAAAGTGTGCCAGTACATTTACGATCTGGCGAATGCATTTAACCGTTTCTATCACGAAAATAAAATTATTTCAGAAACCGATGAGGAAAAACAGGCTTCCTGGATTGCACTTATTAAATATACATTAGAAGTGTTAAATCAGGGAATCTGGTTGTTGGGAATCGAAGCACCGGACAGAATGTAGGAGGAGAAAAGAGTGTTTGCTGGTCGTAGTAAAGAATTAAAATTTTTGGAGGATAATTTTAATCAGAAAGAGAGTCGTTTTATCGTATTGTACGGTAAGCGTGGCGTAGGAAAAACAGAATTACTGCGCGTGTTCTCAAGAGAAAAGAAGGTTGCCTATTATTGTGCAAGAGAATGTTCGGCAAGAGAACAGCTCTTTAGTCTGGGCGATGAATGGAAAGAAAAATATGGGGTATCGTTTGAAGAGTATAATTTGAAAACGATTCTTTCCAAAGCAGCAATTAAATCCGATGTTATTATTTTGGATGAATTCAACAATATGGTGAAGAACAATCCGGAATTTCAGGAAGCCTTACAGTTTATTTTAAAACCGGAGTTCGGTAAAAAAGTAATGGTGATTGTAAGCAGTTCTTCCGTGAACTGGGTGGAAAATGATATGGTAAATGCAGTTGGTGAACTTGCGACCTCCATTTCCGCATTTTATAAAGTGAAGGAATTTACTTTTACGGATATAATGCGTCGTTTTCCGAATTATTCCCTCGAAGATTGCGCGAAGGTATATGCGATTGCGGGAGGAATGCCGGCATATCTTAACTACTGGTCAGATAAAAGAAGTGTGAAAGAGAATATTATGGGACTCTTTTTGCATAAAGACGGTCGTCTGTATCGTGAAATGGAAAATTTTATGCGAACCGAGCTTCGTGAACTTGCGCTTTATAACACAATACTTGCTTCCCTTGCGTCCGGAAGAACAAAGCTCAATGATATTTATGAGCGTACCGGTTTTAGCAGAGCTAAAATCAGTGTGTACATAAAGAATCTGATTGCACTTGATATTGTAGAAAAAGTATTTTCTGTAGATACGGATGGAAAAGAAAACACCAAAAAGGGACTTTATTGCATCAAAGATCATTTTGTACATTTCTGGTTCCGTTTTGTATATCCGAACTTGTCTTCTTTGGAAGAACGCAAGATGGAAGAAGTGTATAACAATAAAATAGAGCCGGCACTGGATGCTTATATGTCCATTTACTTTAAAGACATTGTAGCGGAGTATATGGGACTTTTAAGCAACCATGGCAAACTTCCGTTTGCAATTAAGCAGGTGGGAAGCTGGTATGGTAAAAACGGTAATATCGATCTGGTCGGACAGGGCGAGAATGGCAGTGTTTTTGTCGGTATTTGCAAATGGGACAGAGAGCCGATGTCAGAAAGTGATTTTGAAGATGCACTGTATCTGATTATGCAGGCAGAAATCGAGCCGGACTATTATTATCTGTACTCCAAGAGTGGTTTTGGAAATGGTTTGGAAGCGAAAGCAAAATATATTAACAACATGGTGCTGACTTCTTTGGAAGATATGTAAGAAGTTTAGAAGAATAGAAAAGAGGAATCTTATGTTTCGCGAAATTTCAAAATTGATTGTTTACGGAAATTTACCGAAAGAGAGTATTCTGTTTCAGTTGGGACAGATTTTTGAAACGTTTTATGAGAAAGAATATGCGAAGGAGGAACTGATTAATCAGATTTATATTCAGATTCATAGACTTCTTGATATTGCCACGATGTACGGGTTTGACGAAAACCTGTGGCACAATTATCTGACGTTTCTTTTGGTGGATACAGAGACACCGTTTAGTATGACGGTAGAAAAAGTAGGAGCGGTAGAAGGCAGTGTAAATCAGTTTGCAAAGAATGACTATAAACATTTCCTTCGTTTGTTTCATTATGATTTTGATGAAATCGAAAAGAAACTTGGTATTGACTGCTTCTCCACAATTTCCAATTATAAAGCAATCGAGAAAACAGAACGTAGATACAATAAAAATGTCAGTGATAAAGTAAAGGTGCTTAGTCGTAAACTTGCAAAAGCAAGCGATGAGGAAGAGTTTTTTGCATTGGTGACGGATTTTTACAAAACCTATGGTGTCGGAAAATTCGGTCTCAATAAAGCATTTCGTGTGCGCCATCAAGAAAATGTAACCGAGCCGGAGCTGATACCGATAACCAACACGGAAGAAGTGGTTTTGGATGACCTGATTGGTTATGAAATTCAAAAACAAAAACTGATTGATAACACGGAAGCGTTTATTAACGGACGCAAGGCGAATAATGTCTTGATGTTTGGTGACAGCGGAACCGGCAAATCAACCTGTATTAAGGCAATTTTAAATGAATACTATCCACAGGGGCTTCGAATAATTGAAATTTACAAGCACCAGTTCAGAGATTTGTCTGCAATTATTGCACAGGTGAAAAATCGAAACTATCGCTTTATTATCTATATGGATGATTTGTCTTTTGAGGAATTTGAAATCGAATACAAATATTTAAAGGCAGTAATCGAAGGTGGCTTGGAGACAAAGCCGGACAACGTGTTAATCTATGCAACATCAAACCGTCGTCACCTGATTCGTGAAACCTGGAATGACCGCTCCGATATGAGTAAAGACGAATTGCACCGTTCCGATACGGTACAGGAGAAATTGTCCCTTGTAAACCGTTTTGGTGTTACCATCAGCTTTATGCGTCCGGATCAAAAAGAATTCTTCCATATTGTGACCGAGCTTGCCAAACGTCAGGGTATCAAGATGGAGGAAACGGAATTATGTCAGGAAGCGAACAGGTGGGAATTAAGCCATGGCGGAATTTCCGGAAGAACGGCACAGCAGTTTATTAATTACCTTGCCGGCAAAGAGATGTAATGAGGAAAATAAATGAGCAGAATTAAAATGTTGGGCCTGGATTTGGATGGCACACTTTTTACAGATGATAAAAAGATAACAAAGACCAATCGTAAGGCAATCAGAAAGGCGTTAGAGAAAGGTGTTGTAGTGCTTCCTGCAACCGGACGCCCGTTAAACGGTGTTCCGGAGGAATTGATGGAGTTTGAAGGAATCGATTATGTCCTTACATCCAACGGTGCTGCCGTATATAAGAAAGATAGCCAAAAGGTGATTTACTCGGATTATATGAATAAGGATACGGTAGTGCGCATACTACAAAAAGCACAGACGCTGCCGCTTATGTACGACGTTTTTATGAACGGAAAAGGATATGTGGAAAAGGAGATTTTCGAGGCCGGAATCCCACACATTGAAAATCCGGAGATTATCAGCTATTTTTATAAAAGCCGTGTGATGGTGAAAGATTTGATTGAACATATTCAGACTTCGCCATACGGAGTCGAAAAAATCACGTTGAATTTTCGACGAAATCCAAATGATTGCTCGATTCTTCTTGGACGGCAGGAAATGATAGAAGCGCTTTCAAGTTATGCGGACATATCCGTTGTTTCCGGAGTGCCTACCAACTTAGAGATTACCAACGCTACCGCTAAAAAAGGAACTGCACTCATAGAACTTGGCAAGTTGCTTGGCATCAAACGCGAAGAAATCATGGCATGCGGTGACAGCGGGAATGATAAAGAGATGTTAGAAACAGTCGGACTTGGGGTCGCTATGGCAAATGCCGAAGCGGCAGTAAAAGAAGTTGCAGATTATATTACGGTTTCTAACGGGGAAGATGGCGTTGCAAAAGCCATCGCAAAATTCATTTTAACGTAATCTGAGGCATCTCATTTTTAAACATTAGCGAAGATTGGGTTATAAAAAACTATAAATAAAATCAGGTGATAGATTGAAAGAAAATAAGAAAAGTAGATGGCTTTTTGCGCTGTTTATGATGATTGTCATGTCCGGAATCGGCGTTTATACCAAAGCTGCCAATACGAAGGCAGCACAGTATGTCCGTGTCGGCATTTCAAATTATAACTACAGTAGTAAGGTGAGCCTTAAAAATAAAAAAGTGGCGCTTGGCTATGGAACGAAAACCGGTTTCAAGGAGGAACTCAGACTCGAAAGTACATCCGGATTTACCTTTCAGCCTGTTTTGAAATCGTATATGGTATCCAATACGGAATACAAAACCTATGCAACGGCAAACAGTCTGGTAAAAAAATTAAAAAAACAGGGTGCCAAAGCATATGTCGGAATTTTGTACCATAACAAATACAAAGTATATGTGAATCAAAGTACCTATGCAAAAGTACAAGGGTTGTTTGGTATTAGCTATACAAAGAATAACAAAAAATATCTTACGAGTGTAAAAGGGTCGGAAAACACCCTTTTTATTGATGTGTATAAAAGTAAAGGCTACCCGCAGTTTGCCGGACTTAATTCTTCGGGCGGCACGACAACAATAACCGTAAATAAGAAAAAATACAGAGGACGGATGGAAATCGGTCGCTATAATAAGGATTCCCTGACCGTAGTAAACGTAGCAAACGTTGAAGATTACCTGAAGGGCGTGATTGCCTGTGAAATGGTCGATACGTGGGAAATGGAGGCGCTTAAGGCACAGGCGGTATGCTCCAGATCACTGGCCTACGACATGGCAGGCTATACCGCAGTTTCTAATTCCGACAAAGCATACAAAATGGATGATACAACAAGCTGTCAGGTATATGGTGGAGTTGCCAGAGAGACGAAACGAACAAGTCAGGCAGTAAAGGCAACCAAAGGCAAACGCGTGTATTACAAAGGAAAAGTTGTACCGGCCTATTTCTTTTCGACAAGTGGTGGTGCGACAGAAGAGATGAAGTATGTGTGGGGTGGATCGGCCGGCTATTTAAAAAGCGTGCTGGATCCGGAGGAACGTTTTCCTGAAAAAGAACCCTGGATCTATTCTTTTACAAAAAGTAATATCAAAAGCAGAGTCGGCGGTATCGGAAACATTAAGTCGGTGAAGGTTTCCACATACACCAAATCCGGAAGAGCTTATAAAGTAAAGGTGACCGGAGCAAGTGGCTCCAAAACATTAGTCAAACAACAGGGAAGAACGACGTTTGGTCTTCCGTCTAACAAATTTAAAGTCATCAATTACGGGGATAAGCCGGATCAGGTTTCAGTGGAATCAGCCGGAGGTACAACCACGAAGAAAATTTCTTCCTGTTATACCATCAGTGGAAGTGGAACCGTGAAGAAATCCAGTTCCAAACTGGAACAATACATTGCCATCAGCGATAAGACGATGACCAACTTTCCGCGTAAAGCACCAGCAAGCAAAAATACCGTTTATCTTGCGGGTATGGGCTTTGGACATGGTGTTGGAATGAGTCAGTCGGGTGCCAACGGTCTTGCGATGAAAGGGTATGATTACGAAGATATCATCAGACATTACTTTACGGATGTCGTTGTAAAGTAGGAAGGATATAAGAATGAAAACAAGTGATTTTAATTTTGAATTACCGGAAGAATTGATTGCGCAGGATCCTCTGGAGGATCGTTCTGCCTCACGACTTATGGTCGCAGATCGATATCAGATGGATTTTACACACGATCATTTTTACAATATCAAAAACTATTTAAGAAAGGGAGATTGCCTTGTATTAAATAATACAAAGGTTATTCCTGCGCGTCTGATTGGCGAGAAAAAGGATACCGGTGGGAAAGTAGAACTTTTACTACTGAAAAGAAGAGAAAATGATATATGGGAAACACTCGTGAAACCGGGCAAAAAAGCCAGACCGGGCGCACAAATTGTATTTGGTGACGGTATTTTATGTGCAACGGTTTTGGATGTTGTGGAAGAAGGCAATCGACTGGTGCAGTTTTCTTATGATGGAATTTTCGAGGAAGTGCTGGACCGACTTGGACAGATGCCCCTGCCGCCATACATTACACACCAGTTAAAAGATAAAAACCGTTATCAGACGGTTTATGCCAAATACGAAGGCTCCGCTGCAGCCCCTACGGCAGGACTTCATTTTACCAATACTTTATTGAAAGAAATCGAAGAAATGGGTGTTACGATTGCAAATGTGACGCTTCACGTTGGCCTTGGTACGTTCCGTCCGGTAAAAGTGGATGACGTAACGAATCATCATATGCATTCGGAGTTCTATCAGATCCTTCCTTCGGAAGCCGAAAAGATTAACGAGACACGTAAACGTGGAGACCGCGTAATCTGCGTTGGGACAACAAGTCTTAGAACGGTGGAATCTGCAGCAGATATGTTTGGAAATGTGCAGGCAGGTGAGGACAATACTGAGATTTTTATCTATCCCGGTTACCGTGTACGTGTGGCAGATGCACTGATTACGAATTTTCATTTACCGGAATCCACATTGATTATGCTTGTGTCAGCACTTACCGGAAAAGATAAGATTTTGAAAGGGTACCAGGAGGCGATTGCAAGGAGATACCGTTTCTTCTCTTTTGGAGACTGCTCTATGGTAGCAAACAGCCGTCTTTTATATAATTCAGACGGCACGTATAATGCAAAATACTATAACGCACAAGGGGAATTGATAGTTCCGATAGACGAGTTTGCCAAAATTGAAGAAGACTACATAAGCAAAATCAAGCAGTGTAAGAGCGAAGAAGACTTTGCTAAACTGTGGGATGCACACCACGACAGCGCATACAGTTATGAGTTTTGCAAAGAGTGGTGTAAGACGAATTCTGCAAACCATAGATTCTAATAGGGTCAAAAACACCACAAGTAGATTAGTCAAAGATGCCGTGTTTTTTCATTCATCGAGGCATCCATTGTTCGAATAAATACCGGAAGGAAAATTAGTTTATGAACGAAAAAAAATGGGTAAAGTATTTATTATGTATTCTTATCCCTATCGTAGTTGTCTTGTTGGGGATATACATTTTTTTAACCGCATTCAAAATAAAGAAAATAACGGTGGAAGGCTGTGATTTTTATTCCAAAGAGCAGATTATATCTGAGGTGGTAAACGGATTCGGAAGTGACAACTCGGTATTACTTCGCGTAAAAAATAAGTTTACACAGGAAAAAGTAATTCCATTTATCGAGAAATACGATTTTGAGGCAGTAGATAATCACACCATCAATATTCATGTCTATGAAAAGTCAATGGTCGGCTGTGTGAAGTATATGAACGAGTATCTTTACATAGACAAGGATGGAAATGTACTGGAAAGTTCGGATATCCGACGCGAAGATATCATCTATTTTACCGGAATTAAGTTTGAGGGGTTCGAATTATATGAACCATTGAAAGTAGAGGACAGTTCCGTATTTTCTGACATTGCAGCTTTGCAGCAGCTTATCAAACGTTATGAGATAGATATCGACAGCGTGCATTTTTCGGATGCCGGTGAAGTCAGCATGAAAAAGGACAAGATTAAGATTATACTTGGCAAGAAGGATTTCTACGATGAAGCCATAGCGGCACTTTCCAAGGTGCTTCCACAGGTGGTAGAGGAGAAACTATCCGGAAAGTTTGATTTGTCGGAGTTTTCTGCTGGAGACAATATTATATTTAAGAAGACGAAGTAAGATGCATCCGGTTATTTTATTAGACAGGCGAATGCTTGATAGATAAAGACGACAAATGAAGAAACCAACATTACATTTTAGTTTCATTTTAGGTTTCTTAGCTATACTAAAACCATTAAATCATTAAGGAGGATTTATATGGGTAAAAAACGTGTTCTAAGTAAATGTATTGGTATAGTTCTGATTTTGGCGTTAGTTTTCGCTTATCTGCCGGCAAATAGCGTCCAGGCGGCGACCAAAGTCAGCAAGGTTACCATTTCTTCAGTAAAGGCTAATACCAATCAGAAGATTGTAATCAAGTGGAAGAAACTAAAGAAGATTTCCGGCTATTATGTGCTTGTTTCTAAATTAAAAAGTGGGAAAAGTGTGGTTTATAAAAAATACACGAAAAAAACTTCTCTTACGACTAAGAAACTGAATGCAGGTACTTACTATGTTAAAGTTAGAGCTTATAAAGTTGTTAACAGCAAGAAAAAATTTGGCGCCTGGAGCAAAGTTAAGAAAGTTAAGGTGACTACAAAGCAGTCAAATGCATCCAATAATAATACGAATTCCAATGACGACAGCAACAATAATTCTAATAGCAACAATCTCGATAGTAACAATGATGTTAAAGATAATGATGGCACCACAGACGACAACAATGATGGTACTACAGACGATAACAATGATGGTACCACAGACGACAACAATTCCGATAATAACGATGGTGATGCAGAGGATAACAACCAACCGGGCGACACAAATAACGATACGCCGGCAGTTGATGCGTCTGCCTCTAACAACGTATTTACGGACATTTCTAATAAGAAAGTCAATGCAACGATTTCGTTAGGTGAGTCTGTGTATGTGGATGCTGATTCGGATTCTGATGCAAATATATCTGTTTCAAAGAGTGAGTCTACAGGTGTTACAACAGTCGCGATTTCTAAAGCCGGTTCCTACCGGTTATCCGGAAGTGCGTCTAATGTTGTAGTGGAAGTTGCAAAATCACTTTCTGAAGATGTGGATTTGATTCTGGATGGCGTAACGATTGATAACACAACTATTTCTGCTGTTTCCGGCAAAGATGCATCCGTCATTTCCATTGGAAAGGATACGAATGTGAATTTGTACTTGAAAGGAAATAATTCGCTGACCGGAAGTGGCACATTTGTTTCTGAACCACAGGCGGTTATTTCTCAGAAAGGTACTGCACCTACACTTAATATTTTCAATGCCGGTGAGGGAGTTCTAAGTATAACAGATGCGATGGATCCGGATACTTCTTTTGATGATGTAGATCCGTCTGACGGCATTGCAACCAAAGGAACTTTATCGGTTAACGGCGGAACCTATCAGATTAAAACAAATGGAGATGCGTTAAAAGGTACCGGTGCTGATGGCGAAGGTGGTGTAAATATTTCCGGTGGAATCTTCCATCTGGAGTCGTATTTGTCCAACGCGATAAAATCCAAAAATGGAGAAATCAACATTTCGGGCGGTAGTATTTACGCAGATTATACGAAGGAAGATGCGATTAATGCAAAGAATTATACGGTTACCGTTAGCGGAGGTCTTGTCAAGGTAGATGAGTGCTATGGAGACGGAATCCAGGGAGAATGGGTGGATATTTCCGGTGGCGATATTCGTATAACTACGTATTTTGAAAATGCGGGACTCAATTATTATAACACCGCATTAGCAGTACATAATTCAATGACGGTAAGTGAAAGCGGAAGCAGTAAAACGAAAACAGAAACCGTAAATATTGATACCGGAAGCCATAAAGGAATCAAAGGCGGCAGCAAATCCGAATCTTACAAATATACAACCGTTGCAGAAGGAAGCAGCAATACGGCGGGAACTACTTACACGAATACGGCAAGCGGTGGCATTAAGATTTCCGGTGGAACAATCAATATCGATACTACCCATACCGGCATCAAATATAACGGCTCCGGTGGAATGGGCAGAGGCGGAAGCAGTACCGGCAACCTTTCGGCCGCAAATAATGATGGTCAGTATATTATCGGTTCACCGGAGGATGGCATCAAATCAAACAATGATTTTGAAATCACAGGTGGAACGGTTACTATCAAAGCGTCGGATGACGGTATTTCAACAGATAATAAGTTAACGATAAAAGACAACGCAGTTGTTAATATAAATCAGGCATACGAAGGAATTGAGGCGGCTGATCTGGTAATTGGAACAAGTGGAAGCGAAAGCAAAGCACCGTATGTAAGCGTTTACTCGAATGATGACGGCATCAACACAGCCTCCAAATCATCAGTTTCCTACGTCTATGCAGATGAATCTGAGGAAACTTATCAGAAAACAACCGTTTCCACGATGTCCGGTAATGATATGACCGTTTATAGCGGCACGGTTGTAGTAATGATTGCTGATGATACGACACATGATTTCTCGCTCACAGTGAAAGACGGTCAAAATGTTGTAAATGATAACAGCACCGTGACCGGTACATATAGCTCTAATGGCGATGGTATAGATTGCAATGGCTCCTTCTATGCATATGGTGGTGATATAATCGTGTGGGGCGCTACGTCAAATGACAATTCGCCAATCGACACCGGAGACAGTAACGCACAATACGTAATTGCGAATGGAGCGACCGTATTAGCAGCGGCAAGTAGTGGCAGTATGAAGAATAATCCAACGTCACTTGGTCAGAATGCAGTTGTATTTTCCGGTATGTCCTTGACCTCAGGAAAAACATTTGCCATTTCAGATAGCAGTTTGGCAACCGTTTTAACCGCAAAAGCTGCGAAAAACTACACGTATCTGATGTATACCGCACCGGGATTGCAGGGAAGCTACACCCTTTCTACAGGTGGAACCGGTACAGATCCTGTTAATGAAACGACAGAGTATGATAACAGATATCTCACCTATAGTTCAAACGGTGCAACACAACTTACCACAGCAACCGCATCTACCTCGGTTAACAGTGGTGGAAACGGTGGACCTGGACAAAATCCGGGAAGATGGTAATATAGAATAACATTTAATTTGTATAACACCAAAGGGTACGTTATCCTTTGGTGTTATTCGTTGTGCGCGTTATTTTCTAGTGGTATTTATTTCGTTTATACGTTATTAGTGGTTTTTCAGTGTATAAATTACGTAGCATTTACATATCCTACTCAAAGAATTGGTTGAGAAAGGAAAAGAAAATGAATCACGTATTGTATAACGACAGCAAATCTAATAACGCAAATAATGAACAGGGAAATTTAGACGAAACTTATTCTAACATATCCGAATACGGACAGTTGGTGTTGGAGCATAATAACCAAAACCATAAGATACAGGTTTTATCGATTGTGGGCGAAATCGAAGGGCACGAGTGCCTTCCGCCGCAGAATAAAACCACAAAATACGAGCATGTTTTGCCAATACTGACAAAAATAGAAGATGATAAGTCGATACAGGGCATATTGCTACTGGTAAACACAGTTGGAGGAGATGTGTCCTCGGGACTGGCTTTGGCAGAAATGATTGCATCCGTCAGTAAACCAACGGTGTCACTTGTTATAGGAGACAGCCATTCCATAGGCGTTCCACTTGCGGTAGCATCTGATTATTCCTTTATAGTACCAACCGGAACGATGATAATACATCCGGTTAGAATGGGCGGGTCAGTACTTGGAGCGCCTCAGACATTTGATTATTTCAAATTGATACAGGAACGTATTTTGAGTTTCATTGAGCAGCATTCCAAAGCGCAAAAACCAAGACTCGAAGAAATGATGCTAAGAAGCGGAATATTAAATAAAGATCTGGGAACAATACTCGTTGGAAAAGAAGCAGTGGAAGAAGGCTTGATAGATGAGGTCGGGGGCTTGAAAGAAACCTTAAGAAAACTGCACGAACTCATCGACAAAGGAATCGTAAAACAATAATAGACAAGCCTACAACAGTTTACAAGAGAAAATAGCTATGCTATACTGTTTAGTGCTTTACAACACTAAATAAGAAATGGCAGGTAATAACATGGAATTATGGGACATCTACGATGAAAATAAACAATTAACCGGTCGAACCATGAAGCGCAACGACTGGTGTTTGAAAGATAATGAGTATCATTTGTCTGTGCTCGGAGTTTTGAAACGACCGGACGGTAAATTTCTCATTACAAAGCGTCATATGAATAAGCATTGGGCACCGGGCTGGTGGGAAGTTCCGGGGGGTGCAGCAAAGGCAGGCGAGACCTCTGAGGAAGCCGCCAAACGTGAGATACTTGAGGAAACCGGGCTTGATGTAACAAATGCCAAAGGTGGATTTTTGTTTTCTTACCACAGAGAAAATCCCGGAAAGGGAGATAACTATTTTGTTGATATTTACGGCTATGAACTTGATTTTACAGAGGATGACGTTAAAGTACAGGAAGAGGAAGTAACCGGATACATGATTGCGGATCTGGCGCAGATTAAGGAATTTGCGGCGCAGGGAATTTTTCTGCATTATGACAGCATAAAAGAAGCGTTTGAAACGGAGTTTTAGATTTACAAAAGAGAATACAGTTTTTTCACGTTAATTGCGGAAAGCCTGCGCTAAGTGAAAAAAATTATAAGACTTGTATTTTTACAATGATATGTTTCATAATTATTGTATTTTGCAGGTCTTAATTTTTATTCTATAGAGTGCAATTTACAACACTCGCATAAAAAATAGGAGATGGGAAAATGAATGTCGGGAAAATAGAAAAAGTAATGGGTAGAGAAATTCTGGATTCCAGAGGGCATCCCACGGTAGAAGCAGAAATTATCTTAGCAGATGGAACAACAGAAAGAGGAGTCGTACCAAGCGGTGCATCAACGGGAGAGTTCGAGGCATTGGAACTACGTGATGGCGATAAAAAAAGATATATGGGGAAAGGCGTACAAAAGGCGGTTTCTCACATTAATCATGAGATTTTTGAGACAATTGCAGGTATGGATGCATCGGACATCTATGCGATTGATCGTGCGATGATCAATGCAGATGGAACGAAGGATAAATCCAGACTTGGAGCCAACGCAATCCTGGCGGTTTCGATTGCCTGCGCAAGAGCAGCTGCCAAAGCACAAGGGATTCCGTTGTATCGTTTCCTTGGCGGACTATCCGGTAATCGACTTCCGATTCCGATGATGAATATTTTAAATGGAGGTGCACATGCCTCTAATACAGTAGATATACAAGAATTTATGATTATGCCGGTAGGAGCGCAAAACTTTAAAGAAGCGTTACGATGGTGTTCCGAAGTATTCCATGCATTGGCATCCGTTTTAAAGGAAAGAGGACTTGCAACTTCGGTAGGTGATGAGGGTGGCTTTGCTCCGGATTTAAGCAGTGATGAGGAAACGATAGAGACTATTTTAGAAGCTGTGAAAAAGGCGGGATATGAGGCAGGAAAAGATTTTATGATTGCGATGGATGCGGCTGCTTCAGAATGGAAAAGTGAGAAGGGAAAAGGTTATTATAAGTTGCCAAAGGCAGGTACAGAATATACTTCGGACGAACTGATCATGCACTGGACAATGCTTGTAGAAAAATATCCGATTGCCTCTATCGAAGATGCATTGGACGAGGAAGATTGGGAAGGCTGGCAGAGGTTGACGGAAAGACTTGGTAATAAAGTTTTGTTAGTGGGTGATGACCTTTTTGTAACCAATACAACACGATTGTCAAAAGGAATTACACTTGGTTGTGCGAACAGTATTTTGATCAAACTCAATCAGATTGGTTCTGTTTCCGAAACACTGGAAGCTATTAAAATGGCGCACAAAGCCGGTTATACGGCAATTGTTTCGCATCGTTCGGGAGAAACGGACGATACAACAATTGCGGATCTTTCGGTAGCGTTAAATACCGGTCTGATAAAAGCAGGGGCACCAAGCCGATTTGAACGTGTAGCAAAATACAATCGGTTATTGCGTATAGAGGAAGAATTAGATGTATATGGAATGTATGCCAAAAATGACGAAAATTTGGTAAAATAAAGTATAGGAATTTAGTTAACTTGCTAAATTATAAGGATTTGTTTATAATTATAAAATGGATTAAACATAACGCAAAACTATTTTGAAGTTTTAAAGGAGGGTTTACAATATGAAGAAGTTTATAAGAGTAGTTTTAATGTTATTGTTAACTTTGGTTGGCGGGGTGTATTTAGTGCCATCTGCCAATGCAGCAACACCGGCTTCACCGATAAGCGGGAACGGAACACAGGCGAATCCTTATATCGTATCTTTATCAGATTACGGTGATTTTGAGTATACACATTCGTCCGGTTCTACCCACTATTATAGCGTAACCTTTGCAAAAGAAGGCGTGTTTGAATTGAAAGCAGGCGAGTATACAGGAACATTTTATCTTAATGGTAATAATCTGTATGCGAACTATTCACAGGTTGCGGTAACTGCAAATTCAACTGTTACCATTAAAAATGTAGCAACCGCCAAAACCAGAATCATTTACAGTCCTTCTACAAAGTATAAGACCAAAGAAGATGCTTTGGATCTGACAACATGCAGAAGCGCACAGGCGGTATCTATTCCACAGGGAGCAGAGAAGTATGGAGAAGCGTGGTACAAATTCACGATTACACAACCGTCTACCATTGAGTTCGAGCCGTATAATACAAGTGCGATTTATGGCTTCTTAAAAGCAGACGGAACAACACCGGCACTTACACAAAGAAATTTTTACTCCAAATTAGGTTATGATGGACCATCCGGCGGTTACAGCTATTTTACGGACCTCGATCACAATATTTTCTTCCCAACCAACACCTATGATATTTCCTACGCAAATGAAAACAGAGATAAATGGGAAGATGGTAAGGCAAAAGTTTCTTTCTACGAAGCAGGCACTTATTACATTAATATGCGAGGCGGTACAATAGGTAAAAACTACGACCGTGGTTTTAAGAGTTTCTTAATCAGACCATACAGACCGATTACAGGACTTAAGTTCTCTCAGGGTAATACAATAAATGTAGTAGAAAATAAAAAAGGACAAAATGTAACAAATTATATCAAAGCGATTATTCCGGAAGATGCAGACGGCTTCCCATGTGCAGCCAGTTACAATACAAATGTATTCCAGATTACGTCAACAACACTGGGTGGCGGAACTGACAAAATGTCAGGTGTAGATTTCAAGAGCGATAGTTTTGGAAAATACACCATTGGTATTAAAGACGAAAGAGGTCAGGTTGTTGGAAGCTACGTAATCAATAATGTTCCAAGGCCATTTGTGGACTACACCGGTACCGGTTCATCTAATTCTATTACGGTAAAGGGCGCAAGCGGTAACTCAGAGTCTGTAGCTGACTCTGTTAGAGTTTATATCAAAAAAGGCAGCAAATATGAACTTGCAGCTACCTGTAAAGGTTCAACTGCAACTGTTAAGAAACTGAAAGCAAATACAAAATATAGCATCAAACTTGCAAACTATGACAGTAAGAACAAAGTAGAAAGTGCATTAAGTAAGGCTTTTGTTGCCGGTACAGCTCCATCTGCCAAACCAACGATCAAGAGTGTAAAAAGTATCAAAATTACCAAAAATACCGGAACCCTTACCTATAATCCGGGCAAGTGGAATGAGTATAGAAAAAAATATACCTACTATGCCGCTTCCGGTAAGATTACAGTTGGAAAAGTTAAGGGTGCATCCCTTTACGAATATAACTTTGGTTATACCGGATGCCCGAACACAACCTCTAAGAATTCCAACGTTATGAGACTTTATAAAGGTGGCGATACAGCTGCTTCATGCAAGAAAACACTCAAACTGAAATGTCGTGTTACAAAGAAATATTCCAATTCCTTTATTGCCTATGGCTCATGGGGAAAAACCAAAAAAGTAAAAATCAAATAACAGAATATAAGGCTACGATATCCCGCAGTATAAATGTGTACTGCGGGATATTTTTTGCACGTTACATTCCTTGCGTTTTCGCCTTTTAAAAGGTATAATTAATTAGTTATTTGCATAAAAATATTTGATAAAAACGAGTGCAAATACAAGAGTGAAATGAAATGGGAGGACAATTATGGAACTTTGGAAAGCATTAGTTATGGGAGTGATTCAGGGGATTGCTGAGTTTTTACCGATCAGTAGTTCCGGACATCTTGCAATTTTCAAACATATTTTGCATCTGGACTTAGAGTCCGGCGGAATGATGTTTGATATTCTTTTGCATGTAGGAACGCTGCTTGCGGTTTTTGTAGTATTTTATAAAGATATTTGGGAATTGATTATGGAAGGAATCGGCATTGTAATCGATTTTTTCAAAAATGTAGGGCGATTTTTTCAAAATCTTTTATCCAAAGATAAAAAAGAGTATATTCGCATCGTAGATTCTGAGTATCGCAAATTTGTTATGCTCGTTATTGTATCCACCATTCCAACCGGAGTTATCGGATACCTTGGAAAGGATATCATTGAACGTGCAGGACAGACCTTGTTGATACCGGGACTTTGTCTTTTGGCTACAGCGGTTTTGTTGGTTATCGCAGATCGATTTAATCAGGGAACCAATAAGCCGGACCGGATTTCCTATTCGGATGCGGCAATTGTCGGTTGCTCTCAAGGAATAGCTACTTTACCGGGATTATCACGTTCCGGAACAACAATCGCCATAAGCTTACTGCTTGGATTTGATAAGAATTTTGCAGTGAAATATTCCTTCATTATGTCAATTCCGGCGATTATGGGCGCAGCAGTGTTGGATTTGAAAGATATCCAGGCAGCGTCGTTACCTGCACATGTATGGTTTAATTATTTAGCCGGAACAGTAGTTGCTGCTATTGTTGGTTACATCTGTATTAAAACCATGCTTGTGATTGTAAGAGGAAAGAAATTTACCTTCTTTTCCATTTACTGTTTTATCGTTGGTATCATTGCAATTGTTGCATATTTTCTTCTTTAATCGAAGGGCTCAAATAATCAGAAAGTTGGTGTAGGTCTTTTATGGCTCAGAATACAAAGAATAAACGGACGAATTCTTCCAATACCGGAAAGAATTCCAAGTCAAATACATCATCGCGTACGAAAGCTTCCGGTGCTAATCGCAAGAAGAGTAGCCGGTCAGGCACTAACGCCAGAAGAACTTCCAAGAGAAGTCCTGTTTTGGATGAAGTTATCGTAATAATCGCGTTTGTTATAACAATACTTGTGTACTTAAGTGAGTTGAATCTGGGTGGAGTGATCGGCAAATTTGTCTCTTCATTTTTGTTTGGACTCACAGGTATGATGGCATATATTATTCCACTTGCGGTTTTTGTGATGATTGCGTTCTCTGTTATGAATAAAAAGAATCGCGAAATTCGTATCAAAAATATTTGCGCAGGCGTTTTACTGCTTGCAATATCCATGTTGCTTGGACTTTTGGCTAAGCCGGTAAAACCGGAATTTAAAATACTGGATTATTATACCTATGCAGCGCAAAGTCACAAAAGTGGTGGTTTGATTGGCGGGGTATTATCAAACCTGTTGTCCATCGGAATTGGCGAAGCAGGCGCATATGTGCTGCTTAGCGGCATCAGTCTGATTGCGATTATGTTTATCAGTGAGCGTTTATTATTTGCGGGACTTCACAAACGATATGTGCAGTACAAAAAGAACAGACGTGAACGTACCGTCTTTGATGAAGATGAACTGTTGGAAGATTACGATATTGTAGATGATGAGGACTATGTTTCTGCGACGAGACCGCAGGTTCTGGATCGACCACGCCTGAAACTTCCGTTTTATAATTTCACGAGTGAATCAGACGAGGCAGATGACGTAGCAACTGCTAAGGAAGACCTCAAATTTTCCAAAAAGAAAAAGGCAGATTCCACTGCCGATACTGAAGTATCCAAAGATTCCGGTACTGCTATGGAATTTAAGAATCCTATGTATGGTGTTGTACCTCAATTTGAAGTGTACGAGGACGAACTTAACAAGAAATTCCATGCCGGAGATGATATGCCTTCCGTAGCTTTGGATGATTGCGAGGTGACGGTTGACAATCCAAACTTCAAACCGGATACCGATTTTGGCTCGGATTTACAGACAGAAGCGGATATTGTGAACGTGCCACAAAAAGAAATTGAAGTTCAAGAAGCGATGCCGGAACAGACTACAAAAGATGTTGAGAATATCGAAATTGTAAATAGCCGTAGCAATGAAAAAATGCAAGAGGATTTGGCCCTTTCCAAAAAGGCGGACAAGCCAAAAGAAGACAAGAAAACACGTTACAAGTTTCCTTCGCTGGAGTTACTCAGCAAACCAAAAGGCAAAGATACTGCCATCAGTAACAATGAATTAAATCATACGGCGCAGTTATTGAAATCCACACTCGACAGTTTCGGTGTCAGCGTGGAAGTGAAAAATGTAAGCTGTGGACCGACGGTTACCAGATACGAGTTACAGCCGGCACAGGGGGTTAAAGTCAGTCGAATTACCAGCTTATCCGACGATATCAAACTAAGTCTTGCAGCTGCGGACATTCGAATTGAGGCTCCGATTCCGGGCAAATCTGCCGTAGGTATTGAAGTGCCAAACGCAACGAATTCCCAGGTTTATTTAAGAACTTTACTCCAAAGCAAGGACTTTTCGGACAGTGATAAAAATATCGCATTTGCGGTTGGTAAAGACATCGGTGGCAAGACAGTAGTAACGGATATTGCAAAGATGCCACACCTTTTAATTGCGGGGGCAACCGGTTCCGGTAAATCCGTATGTATTAATACATTGATTATGAGTATTTTATACAAAGCGCATCCGGAAGATGTAAAATTGATTATGATTGACCCCAAAGTCGTAGAACTTAGTGTTTATAACGGAATTCCACACTTGTTGATTCCGGTTGTTACCGATCCAAAGAAAGCATCTGCAGCGCTTAATTGGGCAGTTGCCGAGATGACAGATCGTTATAAGAAGTTTGCAGAACTTGGAGTACGTGAAATCAAAGGTTACAACAAAAAAGTAGAGACGGTACAGGATATCGATCACAAAGAAGAATTCAAGAAACTTCCGCAGATTGTTATTATTGTAGATGAGCTTGCGGATCTGATGATGGTAGCACCGGGAGAAGTGGAAAATGCAATCTGCCGTCTGGCGCAGTTAGCAAGAGCAGCAGGTATTCATCTGGTAATTGCAACCCAGAGACCTTCGGTTAACGTTATCACCGGTGTTATTAAGGCAAATATTCCTTCCCGAATTGCATTTGCCGTATCTTCTGCAGTCGATTCGCGTACTATTTTGGACAGTGGTGGAGCAGAAAAATTGCTTGGAAAAGGAGATATGCTGTTCTTCCCATCCGGCTATCCAAAACCGGTTCGTGTACAGGGCGCATTTGTATCAGACAAGGAAGTAATGGATGTTGTTGATTTCCTGAATACGCAGACCG
The DNA here is from genome assembly GCA_024698865.1 of Lachnospiraceae bacterium. Classification (GTDB taxonomy): domain Bacteria; phylum Bacillota; class Clostridia; order Lachnospirales; family Lachnospiraceae; genus JAILQS01. The sequence continues at coordinate 29,522 of JAILQS010000172.1, forward strand.
TTGAAAGCGAATACAGCAAAACTGTATCTGAACAAATTGAGTCAGCACAATCTGCAGTGGAAGTTGCAGGCCCTGGTGGAGAGGATAATGGCAGGGATGAATACTACGTCGATGCTGCCAAATTTATTATAGAAAAAGATAAAGCAAGTATTGGTATGTTACAAAGATCATTTCGAATTGGCTTCAACAGAGCTGCCCGTATAATGGATCAGCTCGCCGACGCCGGAGTGGTTGGTCCGGAAGAGGGCACCAAACCACGTAAGATACTTATGACATTGGAAGAGTTTATGCAAACCCTCGAGTCAGAATAAACAGATTGGATATACATATCAGATACCTTTAGAACAGGTATAAGTTACGATTCAAACATTTTGCCAAGGGCATCCTTATAGATTCCCTTGGCTATTTTTCTGTAAGACGCATTTTCACCGGAAAGGTATTCCATCATAACACCGCAATTAATTTCCATTACTTTCAGTCCTTCTTCGGTATCGACAATATCGACGGAAGCAAAGCGGATTCCCACTTTGGAAACTGCAGATAACGCAAGCGCAGACAATTTTTCAATCATATCTGCATCTTTTACAATCATTGGCGTAGCACCCTGCCCAAGATTATGTTTCCAGTTCAGGTAGAATTTTTCGCCGGGTTCTAAAACTTTTGAAAGTTTGGAGTCGGATATCTTAGGAAATGCATGGATTGCGCCGTTGCTGTAGGCAGCTGCTATCAGATGACGCAAGGTTTGTTTGCCGTCTCCGAGAACAAATTGACGCTCCTTTGAATAAACCAGTCGAATGGTTCCATCCAGTACAATCAGCCGGTATTCTTCACGAATCGAGACATAAGGACTGACAGCAACAGCGGGAGTCGTTGCCATCAATCGTTGAATGATATTTTCAAATTCCAGCCGGTTATGTGCCAGATAAACACTGTCACCCCCGGTTCCGTTATTATCTTTACATACAAGTGTTTTATGTTGTTCGAATAATGAAATCAGTTTCTCCCAGTTGCCTTTCGGGTCAGCATAGCGCATATCCAGACACGTCAAAAAACAATAATGTGGGATGTGAGGAATCCCTGCAAGTGCCAACACTTCGCTTGTAGTACATTTGTCATTACAAAGCTGTGCAGCAGACGCTTTATTTAGACCAAACTGGTAGCCAAATATGTAGGCAGTCTTATCATTCTTTTCCAATTGAAATACCCATCCGTCCGAAAGAGCAGTATAGGCAATTCCTTCTTCTTCCCATATTTCTTTTAATAATTTCACATAGTTGGTAGCATAGTTACTCATATTTTTCATCCTTCGATTAAGGTAATCGAAGCCTCCTTAATTCGTATGTTCTAATCTTCTCAAACAATATAGCACAGCAGTTCATTATATTCAAATCAAATCAGAAAAACATATATTTCCCGTTACGGAATAGTGGTGTGTATTAATTGGTGACATGTAGAAAACTTGAGAAAATTTTATACGCACTATGCGAAAAAAACATAAAGAAAGTATGATGAATTTATGTTAAAATTCGCACAGTAACAAAAATGATGAGGAGAGTTGAAATGAAAAACGTAATTTATGAACAAATCAAAGCATCAATGCACAAAGTACTTTCATTGATGCTTGTAGTTGTGCTTTGCATAACTACAGCCAGAGTGGCAGATGCTGCCACAGTATCTGCTAATGTAACAATGGACAAATCCAGCTACGTTGCAGGGGAGGAACATGTAATTTCCTACGACCATTTATCCGGTTCCGCTAGATGGTGGGCAGTTTACAAACGTACGGATATTCCGGGAATAGCCGGAGTGACATCTAAGATGTGGGCCTATATGAATGGGGAAAATGGCACCATCCGTTTCAGTGATGCAGACAGTTCGAGCGAATGTACCTGGAGTAACTTACCGATTGGCGAATACAAGCTTTGTCTTTTTGGGGATGAATCCAAGAACAATAATGGTGAGTATACGGTCAAAGCAGAATGTTATTTTACTATTGTTGCAGGAAATGCACCGGCAGCACCACTTAGTGTCACATACGAAAGAAGTTCAGTAAGAAAAGGGGTTGCAGACGGTAAAGTAACGATTACCAATGCGGAAAGTAATGATATTGATACTTACGCATTGTACTGGGGAAATAACGAAGGTCCGTTTGAAGGATATGATCCGATTCTTGTAAGTGCAAACAAGACCGGAACAACAGAGTATGAATTCCTTGCAAATATGGCAATTCCGGATAATACAACGAAACTGTATGCGTTTTCCAAAAAAGGTAACGCAGTATCTTTAACGGGCGCAAGTGTAGCGGTAGATAAAAACGCCGTATATAACGGCAGTGAAAAGCCATATTTAAAATTCACGGTAATGTCAGATTTACACGTACAGGCAGACCCTGGATTTTTACACAATGTACATTTGAAAAAAGCGTTAAATGATATTGTTACAAATGCTCCTGACAGTGATGCAATTGTTTGCGTCGGAGACATTACTGACTTTGGACAGTCGGAGCAGTATGCGCAGTTAAAGAGCATTTTTAAAAGTGTAAAAGGATTACCGGAAGTGGTATTTACTGCCGGCAACCACGAATTCAGAGATGATACCGGATATGATGCACAGGTAAAACGTTTCCTTGATTTTACCGGATATGACAATATCTATTATTCAACAGAATTTGCCGGCTGTACCTTTGTTGTATGTGGTACAGAGACAACACAAAAGGGAGAAGAGAAATGGAATCATTCCTGTCATTTTAGTGAGGAACAGATTGCGTGGCTGGATAAGACATTAGAAGAGGCTTGTGCCAAAGATAAGCCGGTATTCTTATTCAATCATCAGCCGCTTTATGATACAACTTCCGGCTCACTGGAAGGTCAGAATTGGGATGGTATTCGTGAAAATGATGAGGTTAGAGCAATTCTTGATAAATATCCTACCGTAACAATGTTTACCGGACATACTCACTGGGAATTGGAAGCTATTCGTCAGTTCTTCAACGGTAACGGAGTATCCTTCTCTGCATTTAATGACGGTAGTGTCGGATACCTTTGGACAGATGAAGACAAACATAAAGAAGGAAGCACCGGATTATATGTTGAAGTATACGGAGACAGAATTCTTGTCAAAGGAAGAAACTTTGATGACGGACACTGGGTTACAAAGGCACAGTTTATCGTAGATTATGATAAAGTTCTTAATCTGAAAAAAACAAAAGAAAATGTTGCTGCACTGAAGTCTAAAAACGACAGCAAAACCGTTGCAAAGGCGTTAGTTGCAGAAACAGAAAAATTATATGCTTCCCTTACAAAAGAGCAGAAAAAGCTGGTAGTTGACTATGATAAGATAACTGCTGCCGCAAAAGCACTGATTGGCACCTACGACAAAACCATTCGTGTAAGTAATGGTGCTGTTTATCTTGGAGATACGCTGCTTAAAAACCAGAAGGTTACAATTGGCGGAAAAGTTTATATTACAGATGCAGCCGGAAAGATAATCAAAAACAAAGTGATTACATTTAACAAGACACTTATGGCGCTTGATAAAAACGGTCAGATTGTGAAAAACAAGCTGGTTACCATCAACAAAAAGAAATATATCTGTGACAAGGCCGGTAAAGTTTTAAAGGGCAATAAACTTGTGAAATTTGCCAAGAAAAACTATATCGTAGATAAAAACGGCGTTGTTGCACAGGGCAAATGGATGAAACTCAAAGGTAAAAAATACTATGCCGAAAAAACCGGTGTTCTTGTATGCAATAAGACAAAGAAAATCGGCAAAAAGAAATATACATTCAATAAAAAATGCGTTTGCGTGAAATAAAGAAAGAATCCTAAAGAACAAAAGAAAGCTGATCGCTAAGCGTCAGCTTTCTTTTATATTGAAAAATCTTCTTTCATTTATGCGTATTTGCGTTATAATGTATATATCGCAAAAAATCAGGATGATGTATCCTGTTAAAAACGGAACAAAACGGAGGATTGTTAATTATGAAAACAGACATTCAAATTGCACAGGAAGCAAAGTTGAAACCAATCAAGGAAGTTGCTGCGACCATCGGTATTACCGAAGATGATTTGGAACTGTACGGTAAATACAAAGCCAAATTTTCAGATGCGTTGATGGAGCGCATCAAAGATAACAAAGATGGGAAACTGATTTTGGTTACTGCAATTAACCCAACACCGGCAGGAGAAGGTAAAACCACAACAAGTGTCGGACTCGGACAGGCATTTTCCAAGCTTGGCAAGAAAACACTGATTGCGCTTAGAGAGCCTTCCCTTGGACCTTGTTTTGGTATCAAAGGTGGAGCAGCCGGCGGCGGATATGCACAGGTAGTTCCAATGGAAGATCTTAACCTGCATTTTACAGGAGATTTTCATGCAATTACTTCTGCCAACAACTTACTTGCAGCAATGCTTGATAACCATATTCACCAGGGAAATGCACTTGATATCGACACGAATCAGGTGGTTTGGAAACGTTGTCTGGATATGAATGACAGAGCGTTAAGAAATATCGTTATCGGAATGGGTCGCAAATTGGACGGTGTTGTTCGTGAGGATCATTTTATTATTACCGTTGCGTCTGAAATCATGGCAATTCTCTGTCTTGCAGCTGATATGGAAGACTTAAAGAAACGTCTCTCCAAAATCATCGTTGCTTATAACAGAAAAGGTGAGCCGGTAACCGCCGGACAGTTGAAAGCGGTAGGTGCTATGGCTGCATTGTTAAAAGATGCCATCAAACCAAATCTCATTCAGACACTGGAAAATACACCGGCTATCGTTCACGGTGGTCCATTTGCCAATATTGCGCATGGATGTAACAGTGTAAGAGCTACCAAAATGGCGCTCAAAATTGCAGATTACACTATTACAGAGGCAGGTTTTGGTGCAGATCTTGGTGCAGAGAAGTTCTTTGATATTAAGTGTAGAATGGCAGGTTTAAAACCGGACGCAGTAGTACTTGTTGCGACGGTGCGCGCGCTCAAATATAACGGCGGCGTTGCCAAAGAAGATTTATCCAAAGAAAACCTCGAAGCCTTAAAGAAAGGTATCGTAAACCTTGAAAAACATATTGAAAACGTACAGAAATTCGGTGTTCCATGCGTAGTAACCCTGAACCGTTTTGTTACGGATACAGATGCAGAACTGAACTTTGTAAAAGAATTCTGCGAAGCAAGAGATTGTGACTTTGCACTTTCAGAAGTTTGGGAAAAAGGTGGAGAAGGCGGTATCGAGCTTGCAAATAAAGTTTTGAATACGCTCGAGACCAAGAAGAGTGATTTCAAAGTATTATACGATGAGAAGCTTTCCATCAAAGAGAAAATCGAGATTATTGCCAAAGAAATCTACGGTGCAAGCGGAGTTACCTATGATCCTGCAGCAAGCAAGCAGATTGCCCGCATCGAAGAACTTGGCATGAATAATACACCGGTATGTATGGCGAAGAATCAGTATTCTTTATCTGATGACCCTGCCAAACTCGGAAGACCGACGGACTTTACCATCAATATTCGCGAAGTTTATGCCTCAGCAGGTGCAGGCTTTGTCGTAGCTATTACCGGTACAATTATGACAATGCCGGGACTTCCAAAAGTTCCTGCCGCAGAAGGCATTGATGTGACGGATGATGGTGTAATTGAAGGACTCTTCTAACATTATGCGAAGTTTTATTTAGAATTATGTGAAGTTTTATTTAGAATAATACGAAGTTTTATTCTTGTAACGCGTTGCATTATTCCGTTTTATCGTTTAATATATCAGATGGGAAATAAGAAATTAGGAGGATATATATGATTAAGTTATACGAAAAAGGTGCTTATTTAATTAACGGTACCGAACTGGTTGCAGAAGACGATCAGTTAAACGCGAATCTGGAAGCTCGTTTCGGTGGACAGGTTGTATCCAAAGAAGAAGCGAGAAAAGGTAATATGGCATATGAGATTTTAAAAAACCATAATACCTTAGACAATATGGAACAGTTAAAAATCAAATTTGATAAATTAACTTCTCATGATATCACGTTCGTTGGTATTATCCAGACAGCAAGAGCTTCAGGACTGGAGAAATTCCCGGTTCCTTACGTTCTTACAAACTGCCACAACAGTCTTTGTGCAGTAGGTGGAACAATCAACGAAGATGACCATATGTTTGGACTGACCGCAGCTAAGAAATACGGCGGAATTTATGTTCCACCGCATCAGGCAGTTATTCATCAGTTTGCCCGCGAAATGCTTGCTGCCGGCGGTAATATGATTCTTGGTTCTGACAGCCATACCAGATACGGAGCACTTGGAACGATGGCAATCGGTGAAGGTGGACCTGAATTGGTGAAACAGTTACTTTCCAGAACTTATGATATCAAATGTCCGGAAGTAGTAGGTGTTTATCTTACCGGCAAACCACAAAAGGGTGTAGGTCCTCAGGATATCGCACTTGCTATTATCGGTGAAGTATTTGCCAATGGTTATGTTAACAATAAAGTAATGGAATTTATCGGTGACGGTGTTGCTAATCTTAGCGTAGATTACAGAATCGGTGTCGATGTAATGACAACAGAGACCACTTGTCTGTCCTCTATCTGGACAACCGACAGCCAGGTAAAAGATTTCTATGATTTGCATTTCCGTAGCGAAGATTATAAAGAACTTGCACCTAAGAGTGTGGCATATTATGACGGTATGATTTATGTTGATCTTTCTACAATCAAACCGATGATTGCTATGCCATTCCATCCAAGCAACGTTTACACAATCGAAGATTTGAATGCAAATCTTATGGACATCCTGGATGACGTTGAGAAACGTGCGCTTGTCAGCTTAGATAACAATGATGTAAATTACACTTTGAAAGATAAAGTACGTAATGGAAGATTATACGTAGAACAGGGTGTTATTGCCGGATGTGCCGGTGGCGGATTTGAAAATATCTGTGATGCAGCGGATATTCTTAGAGACAAATACATCGGAGATGACGAATTCTCCTTAAGTATTTACCCTGCAAGTCAGCCTGTTTACTTAGAACTTGTAAAGAATGGTCGTATTGCCGACCTTATGAAAACAGGCGCAACTGTTCGTACGGCATTTTGTGGACCTTGCTTTGGTGCAGGAGACGTTCCTTCCAACAAAGGTCTTAGTATCCGTCATTCTACAAGAAACTTCCCGAACAGAGAAGGTTCTAAGATTAACAATGGACAGATTGCTTCCGTTGCACTTATGGACGCAAGAAGTATTGCTGCAACTGCTGCCAATAAAGGTTACCTTACAGCAGCAACAGATGTAGATGTAAACTTCACCAAACCAAAATATTTCTTCGATAGCTCTATTTATGATAACCGCGTTTACAATGGAGTTGGCAAAGCAGATCCGTCTGCAGAAATCAAATTTGGACCTGGTATCGTAGACTGGCCATCTATGGTTAACCTGACAGAAGATATTTTATTAAGAGTCGTATCTGTAATTCACGATCCTGTTACAACAACAGATGAGTTGATTCCTTCCGGAGAAACTTCATCTTATCGTTCTAATCCATTAGGACTTGCAGAGTTTACACTTTCCAGAAAAGACCCTGCATATGTTGGAAAAGCGAAAGAAGTTCGCAGCTTCGAAGAAGACAGAAGAGAAGGATGCACCAAACTTTCTAAGGATGCTGAATACAAGAAAGCATTTGAAACCATCAATGCTACATATCCGGAAGTTAAAATGCAGGATACCGAAATCGGAAGTGTTGTATATGCTGTAAAACCTGGTGACGGTTCTGCAAGAGAACAGGCAGCAAGCTGCCAGAGAGTACTTGGTGGACTTGCCAATATTGCATCGGAATATGCAACAAAGAGATATCGTTCCAACCTTATCAACTGGGGTATGCTTCCGTTCGTATTAGACGGAAAAGAGCCATTTGAAAACGGTGACTTTATCTTCATCAAAGGAATTAAGAGTGCAGTAGCCAATAAAGACGCTGTAATCAAAGCCTATGTTGTAAAAGATTCTTTAGAAGAGTTTGATTTGAAACTTGGGGATCTGACCGATGATGAAAGAACGATTATTCAGGATGGTTGCCTGATTAACTATTACAAGTCACAGAAATAAATTGCAACCCAATATCATTTATTTGGATAAAGAAAGCCGTACTCTTGGCAACACAAGAGTACGGCTTTCTTTGATTCGATTTATTTCTTTGATTCTTCAAAAGAGGTTTTATCGTCAGATTCATTACCGGTTGGAAGTACATCAGGAATGCTATCTTTAGACGGTTCCTCATCTTCATTTTGCGGTTTTTTTGGCATATACAGCTTGTGTTTACGCTCAATTTTGACCGGCTTATCGGTTAAATAATCCTTAATCGTATTTGGCATTTTCTTTCTTTCAAGAACATTGGATACGATAGTACGAAGAATCAGTGCAATGACTGCAAATAAAGGTACACCGATAATCATGCCAAGGAAACCGAAAATTCCATTACCAACGAGAATAGAGAAGATTACCCAGAACGCGGACAATCCGGTAGATTCTCCAAGGATGTTTGGCCCGATAATATTGCCGTCAATCTGTTGCAAAATCAAAATAAATATCAGGAAGTACAAACTGTGAATCGGACTGACACACAAAATCAATAATGCACTTGGAATTGCTCCGATGTAAGGTCCGAAGAACGGAATGATATTGGTAACACCTACAATTACCGATACAATCAAAACATAAGGAATATGCAGAATTGACAAGCCGATAAAAGTAAGGATTCCGATAATTAATGAATCGATAAGCTTGCCAACGATAAAACCACTAAAAATCAAATGACTCTGGCGGCAGGTATCAATAACAACTTCCGCACTGTCCTTGCTAAAAATTGCATAGATAACCATTTTCGCCTGACCGGCAAAATGTTCTTTACTCTTAAGTACGTAAATGCTGATGATTAAACCAATGATAAGATTCATTATCGCACTAAAAAATCCAAGTAAACCAACAGCAAAATATGTTCCCCAGGTACGTACGGTTGTTAACAGGTCTGTTCGCATCCAGTTTTCCAGCCAGTCCGTTGCTTCGCTGATGTAAGTGGAAGCGTAAGGAGCAATAAGTTTATTATCATTAATCTGATTCAAAACATTATTAGAAAGAGCTTCCAATCGTCCCGGCATAACTTTAATCAAAGAGATGGTTGTCTGAATCAATTCCGGAACCACAATCAGTCCAAATACAAAAAATATCAGAACGGCACATAACAATGCAAGAAAAATAGATATGTTACGAATAAATCCTTTGGAAAACTTCTCATTTAGCCTGGATTCATTTAACTTTATGATATTTCTTTCAAAAAACATCATGACAGGATTCAGCAGGTAGGCAACTACAAGTCCCATCAGAATCGGCTGTAAGATGTTAATCAGTTTTAGAATACTGCCCCATATCTGATCAAAGCGCAATAGTATAAAATACAACCCAATAGCAGCTGCGATTACAAAGAAAGCGGAAATGCCAACATACAGATAAGGGCGGATTCCTTCTTTCGTGGATTTTTTAACGATTTTTTGCGTCATATCTAAGTTTCTCCTTTTTCTCTTTATTATGATAATTATAGCATTATAAGATATCTTTACAAAGCATAAATCAAATATTTTTGAACGATTTTGTTAAATTGACATATACTATAAAAAATAAATACGGAAATGATTACAATGAGCACAGTGATTTTGGATGCAGGACATGGTGGGTTTGATAATGGTGCCACATATATGGGTAGGAGAGAAAAAGATGATGCGTTAAAACTAACGTTAGCGGTTGGACAAAAGCTTATCGATCGCGGTATTAATGTAAACTATACACGTACAACAGATGTATATCAACGTCCGATAGATAAAGCAAATCTTGCAAACAGTCTGGGCGGGGATCTGTTTGTTTCGATACACAGAAACTCCAGCGAAACACCGAATGTATTCAATGGGGTGCAAACATTAATATTTAACGGAGGAGATATCAAAGAAACCTACGCCAACAATATCAATCAGGCATTGGAAAACGTAGGATTTGCGAATCTCGGAATTGATATCCGGCCTAATCTTGTCGTGTTAAAACGTACACAGATGCCGGCGTTATTAGTGGAAACGGGATTTTTAAATTCAGACCGGGATAATCAGATTTTTGATTGGAGTTTTGATGCAGTGGCAACGGCAATAGCGGATGGGATTGCAAATTCCTTAGCTATGAGCTGAGCAATTGTGCATCTTATAAGTGACGTTTGCGGATCCTATCTATTTCAAGCGGTGGACACTTTCGTTCAGTTTTACACGTTGCGGTACTAAAGCAGTAAAAGACACTGCTTAAGTGCCGACGTGTAAAAGTGCCACCTTATTGAAATAGATAGAATCCGCAAACTGTTTATTATTATGATGAAAGCGGCTTCTGCATTTTTTTGAATAATGCCAAGAAGTAAGATCTACCCAACCAAAATCTATCTGGCAGACGGCGGTATGATTATTCTTCCTATTCAGTATGTGGGCTTTTATGATGAAGGGAATACACCAAAACAGTTAAACTATCCGATTAAATCCTATGTCGCCGGGAAGAAAACTTCTGCCGTTAAGAAGTGTAAAAAGATTTGCCAAAAGGTTTCTTCCAAGAAGGTATCCTGCGAAGAGGCAAAGACCATTCTTACCAAGAAAGAAAAGAACTATCTCAAGAAGCACTTATACGCCCTTACCAAACAGGAAATGAAAAAAGTAAAGAAAGTATATGAGCTTCCGTGTGGAAAGGTTTTTCTTACCAAGAACAATCTGACTTATGTGATGATTTACGGTAAATGGTGTGACGGTA
>JAILQS010000033.1 GCA_024698865.1 Lachnospiraceae bacterium
GGTTTTCACTGGAAATCAGATATCTGATTTGCAGAGGCTATCTTTTAAGCATTATCACGGTAGCGGTGAGCGTGTATATCTTTATTCTGATGGGGATTTATAAACGCTTCGACCGGGTGCTAAACAAGATTTACATTTCCATCGGTATTATTATTGCCGGCGCAACAGGCGTTATCGCGTTGCCAATACATATTTACAAAGCTGAGGCCTATTATACCTATGGAGCGAGCGTTGTACTGACGTACGTTGTATCCGTGTTCTTTCTGGTAGCCAGTTTTTACAATATTATTCGTTACCGCAAGGTTCTAGGAAAGCAAAAAGTCAGAAGTATAGGATTTTTCCTGGCATCCTGGCTTATAGCTGCAATCATACAGTTTATGTTTAATGCGTTTTTGATTGTTGGCTTTGCCATGGGATTTGGCGTGACATACGTATATCTGAAGCTTGAGAATCCGGAAGTTAACTATGATTTGATGACCGGAACATTTAACAGTTATGCGTTTCGTAATTATCTGAACCATTTACAGGATATCGAAAAGCCTTTTTACGTAATCGGCGTCAAATTGGAAGATTTCGATTACTATAATGAGGTATTTGATGTCAAAAACAGCAACATCATTAGGGGAAAGCTGGTTGAATATTTTAACGATATTGAAGGGGCGAGAATATTCAGTATTAATGGTCAGGTTTTCTTTGCAGTATTTTTAGACAGGGAACTGATGCAAGAGGCACTCAGGAGAATCGGAAATCGCTTCAAAAAACCGTGGTATCTGGATGAAGTCTCCTTTTACCTGGGTGCCGGGATTTGTTACGTGGAAGATGCAAATGTTGCTGCAAGTCTGAATAATCCATCCGAAATGTTATATCATTTTCTGATGAATGAAAAGAATACAGGTCCGGATAATATATTCTGCATTGATGAAACCGTAGTCGATGGATACACAAGGGCGATGATGTTGGAAAGAACCGCACGGAACACGGTGGAACAGGGTAATATAGAAGTCTATTATCAGCCGATATACGACGTGGAAAAGGCGGGGTATACTTCAGCGGAGGCGTTGATACGGGTATTCAATGAGAATAGTAATTTGCTTCCGACGGATTTGTTTATCCGGGTGGCAGAGCAAAATGGAACAATTCTTCGTGTCGGAAGAATTGTTCTTGAAAAAGTTTGTCAGTTCATCAGTAGCGATGTGTTTGAAACGCTGGGGCTGGAAAGGGTTCATGTGAATCTGTCGGTTGTACAGTGCCTGCAACCCAAACTTTCCGAAGAAATACTGGACATCATCTATGACTACAATGTGGATCCGAAGTATATTTGTCTGGAAATCACAGAAACGGCGCTTGTCAGTACCAAAGGTGTTGTCATGGACAATATCCGACGGCTGCAAAAGGCAGGGATTTCGATTGTACTGGATGATTACGGAGTTGGATTTATTAGCAATGCTCTGCTGATGGATTCACCGGTCAAAATGGTAAAACTGAACCGTTCCTTCATAAAATCCGACCTTTTGCTGGAGTTAACAGTGAAAATGCTCAGGTATATGGGGATGACCCTCATTGCGGAGGATGTGGAGTATGAGGAACAATATAGGTTGTTGACGGATTTGGGAGTGGAATACGTACAGGGATACTATAATTCCAGACCATTACCGCAGGAAGAATTTGTGGAAATGTTGACAGATAATTTAAATAATTAACATAAGAAATGCAACTGTTTGGTTAGTTCTTGAAATTCCGTGAGTTTCACGGTATCATAGAATGAATTTAGATGTAGAAAGGATTAGAGTATGTTTAATAATGACGCAACGCTTTTAAAAATAAAACAGGAGGTTCTGTATCAGGTGGCACGCCTTGCATTCAAAGGTGAACTTGAGAAAAAGAAAGATGCCCTTCCTTTTAAAATGATACCGGGACCAAAAGCACAGTTTCGATGCTGTATATATAAGGAGAGAGAAGTTATAAGGCAGCGTATTTTGCTTGCGGAAGGAAAATGTCCGGGAGCGGAGGAAAGTGATAATATTGTACAGGTAATCAGTTCGGCTTGTGAAGAGTGTCCGATTTCCCGTTACACAGTAACGGATAACTGCCAGAAATGTATGGGAAAAGCTTGCCAGCAGGCATGCAATTTCGGTGCAATCAGTATGGGAAGAGACCGTTCTTACATAGATCCGGCAAAATGTAAAGAGTGTGGACAGTGCGCGAAAGCATGTCCATATAATGCAATCGCAGATTTGGTACGTCCTTGCAGAAGAAGCTGTCCGGTAGATGCCATTACGATGGAAGACACCGGTATTGTTAAAATAGATGAAGAAAAATGTATTCAGTGTGGACAGTGTGTTATCAGTTGTCCGTTTGGTGCGATTGATACAAAGAGTGCCATCGTTCCGGTTATTGAAGCAATTAAATCAGGAAAGAATGTGGTAGCGATGCTGGCACCGGCGGTAGAAGGACAGCACGGGGAAGGCATCACTATGTCCAGCTGGAAAACAGCTATGAAGAAAGTCGGCTTTAGTGATTTTGTGGAAGTCGGACTTGGTGGAGATATGACAGCGGCAGCAGAAGCTGCAGAATGGGCAGAAGCTTACAAAGAAGGAAAGAAGATGACAACCTCTTGTTGTCCTGCATTTGTAAGAATGATTGAGAAACATTTCCCTGAATTAAAAGAGAACATTTCCACCTCAGTTTCTCCAATGTGTGCCCTGTCACGCCTGATCAAAGCAAAAGATCCGGAAGCGGTTACTGTATTTATTGGACCATGCGTGGCTAAGAAAGCAGAGGCGCAAAGGGATGATCTTGAGAACAACGCAGATTACGTTCTTACACTAGACGAGATTAAGGCAATTATGAAAGCGAAGAAAGTAAAACTTGAGCCACAGGAAGAAGAAGACCAGGAAGCAAGTGTATACGGTAAGCGTTTTGGTAATGCCGGCGGTGTAACAGAAGCTGTAGTGGAATGCCTTGTAGAAAGTGGTGAAGACACCGGTATCAACGTAATGAAATGCAGCGGTGGTGCTGAGTGTAAGAAGGCGTTGACACTTTTGAAACTTGGTAAACTTCCGGCTGATTTCATCGAAGGTATGGCTTGTGAAGGCGGATGTGTAAACGGCCCTGGTAAGAACAAACCGGTGATGAAAGCCAAGAAAGACAGAGATGCTTTGATTGGTCAGGCAGATGACCGTAAAGTAATTGAGAACCTGAAACATATCGATATGGAAAGTGTGAACATGCATAAACACTAGACCTAATAGAATGGAGTCTGAGTATAGATGGACAAGAAAATCAAAGAGCAGGGTATTATAACTGCAACAGAGCAAATTACAAGTGATATTTACGGGATGTGGGTGAAAACTGCCCAAATTGCCCAGAATGCAAAACCCGGCCAGTTTGCTGCAATTTATTGCAAGGAAGGCAGCCGTCTGCTGCCACGCCCAATTAGTATATGTGAAATTGACAAAGAGGCGGGCATCCTTCGCTTTGTTTACAGAGTGGTTGGAAAAGGAACAGATGAATTTTCCAAACTCACAGCGGGAGACAAAATCGAGCTTATGGGACCGTTAGGTAACGGCTTTCCGCTGGAAAGTGAAAATGTAATTCTGATGGGCGGGGGAATTGGAATCCCACCTATGTTAGAAGTTGCCAAACAGATGAAGGGGAAAGTTTCTGTTGTGTTAGGTTACAGAGATGCAGAAAACTTCTTAAAGTCTGAATTTGAACCATATGCAGACGTATACGTAGCGACCGAGGATGGAAGCGTAGGTACCAAAGGAAATGTAATTGATGCAATTAAGGCGAATTCACTGAATGCGGATACCATTATGGCATGTGGACCGGTTCCTATGTTACGCGGCATCAAACAGTATGCAACGGAAAATGGAATCGATGCATGGCTTTCCATGGAGGAGAGAATGGCGTGCGGTATCGGTGCATGTCTTGCCTGTGTTTGCAAGTCCAAAGAAAAGGATAGTCATACGAACGTTCAAAACAAGAGGGTTTGTAAAGACGGACCGGTGTTCCATATGTCAGAAATTGATTTGGATTAGAATAATTTATAATCAGAATAGAGGGTAGCTATGAGTGATAATACAAAGAATCTTAGTACAACTGCAACAGATGAAACCAGATTAAATACAGCAGTAAATATTGCCGGTGTAGAACTGAAGAACCCGGTAGTTACAGCTTCCGGAACTTTTGGCTCCGGTAGTGAGTACAGCGAGTTTGTGGATTTGAGTCTTCTTGGGGGCGTGGTAACAAAAGGAGTTGCCAATGTTCCTTGGGCAGGCAATCCGACACCGCGTATTGCAGAAACCTACGGAGGTATGTTAAATGCCGTTGGTTTGCAGAATCCCGGAATTGATTTGTTCGTAAAGAGGGATATTCCGTTTTTACAAAAATACGATACGAAGATTATTGTGAATGTATGTGGACATACAACGGAAGAATACTGCGAAGTTGTGGAAAGACTGGGAGACGAAAAAGTAGATTTGCTTGAAATCAATATTTCCTGTCCAAATGTAAAAGAAGGCGGGATAGCCTTTGGACAGAATCCAAAAGCTGTAGAAGATATTACAAAAGCGGTAAAGAGTGTTGCCAAGCAACCGATTATTATGAAATTAAGCCCGAATGTTACCGATATTACCGAAACAGCGAAAGCAGCTGAGGCCGGTGGGGCGGATGCGCTTTCCCTGATTAATACGCTTACCGGTATGAAGATCGACATTGAGAAAAGAGCATTTGCACTTGCCAATAAAACCGGCGGACTTTCCGGTCCTGCGATAAAACCGGTTGCAGTTCGTATGGTATACCAGGTAGCAAACGCTGTAAAGCTTCCGCTTATCGGTATGGGTGGCATTATGACCGGAGAAGATGCAATTGAATTTATGATGGCAGGAGCAACTGCAATTGCAGTTGGAACGGCTAACTTTGCAGATCCGATGGCGACTGCAAGAATTGCCAAAGAGATAGAGAAATTTATGGTACGTCACGGTATAACGGATATCAATGAAATTATTGGGTGTGTAAAATAACTAACCGTTGTGAATTGCGATTTTTCGTGATAAGATAGAACAGATATAAAGGCTTTATAAAGGAGAGTAAAAATGGAAGCATATAAGCAGGAATTTATTGAATTTATGGTAGATTGCCAGGTATTAAAATTCGGAGATTTTGTTACTAAGAGCGGACGTAAGACTCCATTCTTTGTAAACACCGGATTCTATCGTACCGGTACACAGCTTAGAAGACTGGGCGAGTACTATGCAAGAGCAATTCATGACAAATACGGAATGGACTTTGATGTGCTTTTCGGACCGGCATATAAAGGAATTCCACTTAGTGTAGCTACATCTATGGCTATCAGTGAGTATTATGATCAGGACATCAAGTATTGTTCTAACCGCAAAGAAATTAAAGATCACGGAGATACCGGAATTTTACTTGGAAGTCCGATTGAAGACGGAGATAAAGTTGTTGTAATTGAAGATGTTACAACGGCAGGAACTTCTATGCAGGAGACACTTCCAATTATCAAGGCGCAGGGTAATGTTGATATTCTCGGACTTGTAGTTTCTGTAGACCGTATGGAAAGAGGAAAGGGAACCAAGAGTGCGCTTGCTGAGATTGAAGAAACATATGGAATTCAGACTACCGCTATCGTAACAATGAAAGAAGTTATTGAACATTTATATAACAGAGAATATAACGGAAAGGTAATTATTGATGATCAGTTAAAGGCTGCAATTGATGCATACTATGAACAGTATGGCGTGAATGAGTAGTCGAAGGGGGACGTTATTATGAGTGAGAAGATATTTCATACAATGAACAGAGTTGGAGTAGCCAATCTTGTACTTGGAATCTTAACGATCATAATGAGTACTGTTTTGGGAATTACAATGATAATTAGTGGAGTGAGATTGATTCAGCGAAAGAAAGATTTGCTCTTTTAATGAATAGCATAATTCACAAGGTGAGAAGATTAATGAGTGGTGAAATCTCGAATTGTTGGTGATTGTGAACTAACAATTCGGGATTTTTTTTATTGTATTTGTAAGATATGATAATGTGACATAGTAACCTCAAAAATAATAAACAAAAAGCGACACTTATTTTCGCTAAATGGCTGAATATGAAAAAAATTGAGAAAATATGTTTACAAAACAAATTTCATTGGTTATGATACTGCTAAAACAAACAAAGGAGGGGTTTTTTGAAGGTTGCTTTTTGGAGCAGTCAGCCAGGAAAGAATTGCGTAACCTCCAATATGGCATGTATGTGTTTTATGGAGGCAAAGAGACAGGTTCTACAGCAGGGAAAGGTAAGAAACAAGTTTTCTAACAGACAGATGATCCTGCTGGAGAATCACCAGGCTATTGACAATTTATTTCATTTGATGGGGTTGGAGATGCGGGATGTTAAGGTACGTGAAGATTTGTTTTATTACACACAATCCGGTATGAATCAATTATTAAAGCGCATCCATTCCAAACTTGTGAATCAACAGGCAGTTATGTCCAGTGCGTTAGAGATAGTAGAATCCTATCTGTTTTATCTTCCCCAAAGCAAGATCATTAATCAGGAGCTATTTGATTATGACTTCTTTTCCGTTGTGAAAGAACTGATGGTTGCATTGGAAGAGACATTTGGAACGGTTTGTATCGATACGGCTGTGGCAAACAACAAAAGCACGGAAACCATCCTGCAGGAGGCGGATGTCGTTGTAATTAATATACGTCAGGATGTTTCGGATCTTAGTTTATTGAAACAATATTACCAGCCACTCTTTAAAAAAGCATTTTTTCTGGTTAGCAATTACAGTGAGGCATCAAAGTTATCTCTGGAATATCTTTCCAGGGAATATGGAATTCCGATGAACCGTATCGGAAAGATACCGTATAACGTATTTTACAGAGATGCAATTGCGGAAGGGGATGTTATAAGTTATCTGAATGAATGTCCAAAAGGCTATCGCAGAACAGAAGAAATGCAGTTTGCAAAAGATATAAAAGAGACTGCGAATAAACTATGGGATTATGTAGATGTTATCCAAACAAAGACCTTATATGTAGGGAGGGATGGTGTATTAAAACGTGCACAGAGCTTATAGAGCTGATACAACGAGTTGCAGAGGCATTTAGCTATATTCTGAAAGAAAGTCCATATGAGTATGGTCTGTCAAGAGAACAGGTGGAAGAACGTATTAAAGTAAAACGATTGTTGCGTAGAGCATTAAAGGAATGTTCTGTTGGCGATCTTCCGTCTAAAGTTTATCTGAAAGATTATATTAAAGATTTACTGATACG
Source organism: Lachnospiraceae bacterium (assembly GCA_024698865.1). Classification (GTDB taxonomy): domain Bacteria; phylum Bacillota; class Clostridia; order Lachnospirales; family Lachnospiraceae; genus JAILQS01. The sequence continues at coordinate 7,302 of JAILQS010000033.1, forward strand.
TGAATTTGGAATTACAGAGGAGAATATCCATGTGTATCTTCCATTTCACAACGTACTTGAACTGACTGCCCAGGACAAATTTGAAATTCTACTGTATCTATATCAGCAGGATTATGGGTTGGATGCGTTAAGTGTATTGATTTCCGATTACCAACTCGATCGGCAAAAAGTGCTGGAAGACGGAGGCGCATATTATGAGATATCTGCAGAGGATATTGATGAAATATATGACAACAGTCGGATTATAACACTTAATTTTACAGATAAGCTGAATATACTGGTGCAACGGATTTACCAGCAGTATAAGGGAAATGGTGTAATTGATGAAATCCGGGATATGCATATCGACGGAGTAAGTGGTGGCGCTTCCGGAGTGGATAGCATTTGGTTGTTTTTTAAAGGCAAATCCATACGTTTATCTTTTTTGAGTTTTGGAAGTGAAAAGGAATTAATCCGCGTATGTCGGGAGATATATCGTTATAACAGCCCGGCGCAGCTTTCGGAACAAAAAGGATATATTGTAAATGAAATGAAAGATGGATCCAGAGTGACGGTTGCAAGACCACCGTTTTGTGAGTCTTGGTCGTTCTTCATACGTAAATTTGATACGTTATTGCAGCAGGGGCTGGACAGATTGATTACGGACGAGCAGGGTTGGATTCCCACAGAACTAATGAAATGGCTCGTGAAAGGACAAAGAGTAATCGGGGTTACAGGTGAACAGGGAGCCGGTAAAACTACACTGTTAATGGCACTGATACGCTATATTGATCCGTTATACAATTTACGCATACAGGAGATGGCTTTTGAACTTCATTTGCGAAAGATATATCCGACCAGAAATATTGTAACTTTTCGGGAAACAGACACAATTACAGGACAGGAGGGATTGGATTTTCAAAAGAAGACTGACGGTGCAGTGAATATTCTTGGAGAAGTGGCGACTGCGCCGGTATGCTGCTGGATGATTCAGATGTCTCAGGTGGCATCCGCCTTTACCATGTTCACACATCATGGCAAGACAACAGAGAATTTGATTCTGGCATTTCGAAATGCATTATTAAAAGAAGGGGCGTTTCGGGATGAAGGAGCGGCAATCAGTCAGGTAGTGGAAGCGATTAATATTGATATTCATTTAAGGAAAGATAAAAGTGGACACCGATACATTGAGCGAATCAACGAAATTGTACCGATAGATGCCAAAGCAGGTGAGAAGCCGTATAAAATATCAACGCTGGTTGCCTTTGAGCAAGGACGGTACGTCTGGAAAGAACAATTATCGGATGCAAGTGTTGAGGAAATGCTACATTTTCTGAGCGATGAGGAAAAAGAACAGTTTATGAACTATCTGTTGCGTTGGCAGATTGGAATTGCTCAAACAGAGAATGTAAAGGAGGGATAATGTGAAATTAAATGCGTATATTGTCTCCGTAACCTTAAAGTTGTATCGGTGGTTGATTAAGATACCTGTTTTAAAGGGTTTTTTAAAGGAGCTGGTGCGTAGAAATGAACTATTGGTGCCTGTTTCTTCTGAACGTAATGTAATAAACAGCATGTCAATTTTTTTAAAGAGCATTTCTGTTCTTGCAGTAATTATGGTGATCAGTATATTGTTTTTTTCACCAACGATGTATTCTGCATTTCTATTAGTTATATTTCTATATTTAATATTTGAGATTACGGTAGAAAAAGGTGTTGTCGACCTGGAAACAAAACTGTTAGGGCAACTGGAGAGTTTTATCAGTGAAATCAGATATTATTACAATCAGGGCAGTTTATTAAGTGAGGCGATATTTGATGCATTGGAGGATGCTCCATGCGAAGTGGCAGCCCACGTTAATATTATCTATGAGGTTATTACAGAGGAAGATGAAGAGAAGGCTTTTCGATACAGAGAAACGGCACCAAATAAATTTTTTCGGACGTTCTTAGCTTTATGCGAAATAACAACGAAATATGGTGATTTTAATCAAAAGGAGGAATCCGTACTTCTTCGCAATCTCAATCTTTTAAAAAAAGAGATTAAAACGGAACTGTTAAAACGAAAAAATGCAGACCATTTATTCTCGGGACTGCTTTTTCTGGTATTGTTTCCGGTATTCTTTTTGAGACTGATTGAGATGTGGGGAACGTATAATGTGCCTGAGCTATCTAAGTACTATCAGGGAGCATATGGATTTGTTGTAACAATACTAATCTGTTTGAGTACACTGGTCATACAGCGCGTTATTGTGTGGCTTAAGAATATTTCCATGCTGAAACGTAAAAAGCATCGACTGCTTGGAAGAATTGCCGGATTTTCGGTGTGTAAACGGGCAGTGGAGAAATGGATGGATCACCATATTCAAAAAGCGCACCAACTCGACAAAAGATTGAAAAGATGTGGAGAGGGATATACGATTGATCAGTTTCTCATTCTTCGTATTTGTTATCTTATAGGAGGATTTGTATTCAGTATTTTTTTGATGAGCGGTATTACACACTTACAAAAGAGGGCGCAGGTAACGCAATGGCAGCAGTTGCAAAAAACGCAGGTTGTTATTTCGGGGAAAATAACACTCGAGGAAGCAACAGATGTGGCTGCTGAGGTTACCCGGTTGCTGGTCAGATTACCGGAGGAAAAAGCAAAGCTTTATGTTGATAAAATGCTTGCACGACGACTTCTTGAACTTACGGAGGAAGAAAGAGAGAGTATAGCAGAGCAGATACAAATACAGATTCATTCTTATAAACGTATCACTTTTGCGTGGTACTATTTGATACTTGCCATTTTGGTGGCAGGAATTGCCTATTTTATACCTTCATGGAGTCTTGGCATTAAGACGTATTATTTAGAAAAAGGAATGGAGGATGAGGTATTGGGATTTCATAGTATTATTCTGATGCTTATGAGTTTTCCAAGGATGAGCACGGAAGTAATACTGGAGTGGCTCAGTAATTATGCAGAAATATTTAAGGCGTCGCTCGAAGAATGCAGTGACAGTTTTTCCATGGATAATGAAGAAGCAATACGACGATTGAAAGAACAGGAACCCTATCCCCCATTTTTAAGAATAGCGGAGAGTTTCAAAGTGGCTGACAGAATTGGAATTAAAAACGCTTTTCGGGAAATGGAATTTGAAAGAGAATATCTTTTTGAAAAAAGGAAACAAGACAATGAAATTAATCTGAAAAACAGAAGTACGATTGGTAAGACCTTGGCGTTTCTACCATTGTTACTGACGATTTGTTTATATCTGATTGTACCGTTTGTACTTGCCAGTATGGAACAACTGTCGGTATATCTGGGAAGTGCAGGTGCGATTTGAACATTCATATAAAGGAGGAGTTTAGAATTTGGAAAACGGTTTGAAGGGTTTGATACTTGCGGGAGCAACAATTGTAACATGTATGGTAATTACACTTGGTTTTTTTATTGCGAAGGAAGCCAGAAATACTGCAAATGAAAGTGCAGGTCAGATTAGTATGCTGACAGGGGAATTTACGGAGGGGAATCTGTCCGTTTATGATGGAATTATCATAAACGGAAGCGAGATTCTAAATGTCATTCGTAAAACACAGGGACAAAATGTGGCGATTGAAGTGGTTGGGGGTGCATTAAATGCAAGTTTTAATGGAAGTTGCAGTTCTTCCTATGAAACGTATTCACCTACGATTGTCACGGATATCAGTAAGGCGACAGATGCCTCCAGTTCTTCTACTTACATACCACCAAACAGCAGATTTAGAGGGCAGGTATGCAGTAACTCAAAGGGAACCATTATGGCAATACGTTTTACAAAAATGTAAGGGACAGGTGCGATGGAAAATGTCATAGAGGCAATGCATGAATGCTTTGCTATTATTCTGTTTTGTACAGCGGTTTTTTTGCTTTTGACTTATGAAAAAAGTTATCAAAATGCAAGACGGGAAGTGAAGGCAAATCTGTTTTGGGACGGAGTTTTGTTTGGAACAGAGCAGGCAGATATTTATGGAACTGAATTTGATGAGGGAAATAAAGAATGAATAGTTTCAGTAGAATAGTTGAGATAATAGTAACGGTGATTTTACTATTTATTGTCCCGGTGTATTTAATGGGAGAGCAGGCAGGATGGACAGAGCAAATCCATACAATGGAACAATTGTCGTTTGTTGTAAACACGGTTTCTAATAAGGGAGTGATGTCATCGCAGATGTATCATCAGCTTCAGAATAATCTGAATCGAAATGGTTCGTATTATCGGTTGGAGGTGGAAGTGTATCATCTGAATACACAGGTTGATTATTATGGGGATTCTTATAATAGTACATCGGATCACTGGGAATACGTGAATACAAAGCAGATAGAAGAAAGTATAGAACAACAAAAGGGATATTCTTTTTACAAAGGAGACTATGTTCGTTTGACAGCTATAAAGCAAAATACAGGTCTTTCGCAAAGAATACAGCGCTTGTTATTTGGAAGAGAACTTTTGCAGAATGCCAAAGTAACATATGGAGGGACAATTCGCAATGAAGCTTTCTAATTTTGGAATTCTATTTGCTGTAATATTAGGTGTGATACTGGTGCTTGCAGATATTGATAATCTGGAAATTGCTGCAGCGTACTATGTACAGGATGAAATTAATCGCTACATTGACAGCGCAGTTGAAAATGCACTGTATCAGGCAGTTCAGCTAGACGATGGAGCGCAGGTTATTGTGGACGAAGAACGGGCAATTGATTTATTTATGGAATATCTGAATATACAAACCGAGAATCATACGTATGAAGGTCATATCAGAAACTATATTCCCGTGATTGCATTTGTCAGGAAGGAAGGCGTGGATTTCTATTGCAATGATGGACAGAGTTTTAGAAAGGAAAGTGTTCCATATCTGAGTGTAAGAGGTAATTATAAAATCTATTACACTTTAGGGGATGAACTTCGTCTGATTTGTGAATCCTATCGTGAGGACTATGAGGGGCATTATCATGATTTATATCTGGAGAAAGGTCTGTATTTTTTTGAGGAGGAAGAATTCATAAAGGACAGAAGAGCCTGTGTAATAAAAACTCTGAGTGATAACTTCTCAAGATTTACGAAAGAATATAATCTGGTAGCCGGGAAATTGGGGTTAGATTATCATTTTGCATTTCCAACAATAACGGAGGACGATTGGAGTAGAACAATTGAAAATCAAGGAATGATTGTGTTGTTTCAAGGTTATCCCGTAGTACATCCACGAATGGGTGTGATAAATAAAGTTGGAATTGCTGGATGTGAATTGAGAAAGGAGCGGACATGAAAAAAATAATAAAAAATCAGCGAAAAAGCATACTGACTGCAGCAGTATTACTGATGGGAGTAATCCTTATCGTTTTTTCATCGAAAAACACATCGGCTGCAAAGGTAAAACCTGCGAAACTACCTGCAAAACAACATATCAAGGTGGACGAGTTTTTTGATTATATGGGGAAAAAATTCAAAATAAAAAAAGAAGGGGATAAGACCTACCGGGATTATATTACAGAGGATAATCCTTACTTTTATGCGGGTGTTCCGGATGGAAAAGGTACGGTAACAAACGAAATAGCCGGATATCTGTTGTATGGCGCTTATTTTTATTACTATCCGGACGAAACAGATGATGATAGTATGTATCATTTTGTTGATTATTACAAAAGAGTACACGATATTAAAAAGGCAAAGTATAAATACAGAGAGGCGATAAAGCATATCTTCGGTTATGGAATCATGGCCGGTTATAGTAAGGGGAGATATACGCATAGCAGAGATTTCAGACCAAAGAAAAAGATTACAAAGGATGAGATGAAGCTGTATGTTGCAAGGTTGATGGATAAGAAAAAGAGAGTGCCAATGTCAAGAGACGGACAGGTTCTAAGAACTAAGAATCTTCCAAAGAAAGCAAAGTATTACGAGTATATTCTGGAAAGTTTTCCGAATAAATACTACGATCGGCGCTGGGCTTTTGAAGTCTGGGAAGGCGTCAAAAAGAAAGGCATTGATATCATCTATCCAAAGGATTACAGGTTTGACGATGGTTCTATGGGAGAAGGGTATATGAAACGGGTTTTTGATGCCAGCAGTGATATGTGGATTAAAAAAGCAACGGACAATATGATGATGCGGTTTAACGTGGATTATCGGACAATCAAGAAAGATAAAAAATGGTACCGGAAGCTGTATCACTCCTATTATGTGTTTGAGGATGGCAGAAGTGCCGGACAGGAAAAGGCAATTAAACCATATATCAAACAGGTAATCAAAAATAAAGTGCGTATCGTCGGAAAAGTGGATACAGACAAATCCTCTATCTATCAAAGTATCGGCGCTATGGTAATCCGGTTTCATGTAAAGTTTAAGGTGATTTCAGCTAAGGATATGAATCCGGAAAAGATTTTTTATTCGGAAATGGGTAAAGTTGGAATTGTAATGAAACCAATCAAAAAGGGTGTATGGTACGACAGAATATATGAAGTAGAGTTAGGCAGTCCGGTTATGTGTGACTTTCAGGATCATGCAGTGCACACGGATGAACTGGTGGACTGGGACTGGTATGACAAAACAGTACTTGGAAAATAAAATAGAAATGAGTTGATTGATGTTAAACTAATAATTCAATTATGGAAGACAGTATGTTTGTTGTGTATAAGTTTGATGCTGATTCATACAGATGCAAGAGCAGACAATGAAGCAGATCTTATAAAGGGTAATCTTGTTTTTTACACTACCGATACGATAGCAAAGTCTTCAACAAGATGGACGGAGGTCGGATTCAACATCCGACTGGAGAAAACAAAAGGGAATCCCATCATTGGTGGGAAGATGGCTACCATTATGTTAAAGCCAAAGTACAGAGAACGGAAATTAAATAATAATGGAACATATACCGTTCGATTCTCCATTCCGGAAACCGTTGTAAATGATGCGCTTGTGGCAGCAGGAATGCATAGGATTGAAGATGGAGAATACATCTATTTAAATGGTATTTTTGCCGTGATTCGCCAGGGTAAGCAGGATTCGGAATATTACCGGACGTTAAGCGGTATCAAAGGGGCTGCAGACTGGCGGAATAAGAATGATTTTGATGAATTGTTCGATGTGGAATTAAAGTACCATTCCAGCGAGAATCATCCGTTATCCATAGAGTACCGGACGACAGATAATGTCGTGATTGCACAGAGTAATATTGGCAAATACAAAAGTGGTACCGAGAAAAAGGTTACGATAGCGACATCCAAAACATACCTGGGGAGTGAGTACAAACTGTACAAATCATATCTGGTAGATATCAAAGTTCCCACAAAAAAGCGGGATATAGTAAGCGAGAAAAACGAAAAGGGACTCGCATCCATATCCAAAACTGCTAAGGTGGCAGTAGGTGGAACAAAAGTTGTTGCTGTAATGAAAAAAGGAAAGACCGAGAAACCAAAAGATGAGTTTCACACAGAAATACTGCAAAAGAAAGTATCGGAGATTGCCTGTAAGGCGGTTATAAAAAGTGAAGACCGGGGGGATGAGGAATTCGATGTGGAAGAGGGAATTCCAACAGGAAAAGAACTGTATGTCAATGGATTTGCACCTAAGTATCTGGCGGCATATCGCCTGGAAAAAAGTGTAGTAACCAGACAGTATCCGATTACTTTTCAAAAAAAATATGTACTTACCTGGACGGAAAACGGGAAGTCGAAAAGTTCTTCCAAGACGGTAACTAAAACGGTAAATGTAAAAAGGACATTTACCTATTGGTCTATCCGTCATGTAGACATCAAGTATCTGAATCGAATGGTTGTAAAGAATGCGGCATTGCAAAACGGAGAATGTACACTTACCGCAAAAAATGTGTCTACGGCGTTCGATGTAAAGATTCATTCGGATGTAAATCATGTATTAGATCCTACGTATACGCAAACAGTCACTCTAAAAGACGGAAAGGTTGTCGGTAAAGATAAAAAGCCGACTGTTCCAAATGAAGACTTTAGTGCGGAAGCGGAAAAAAGAATTGGACAGCCGAGAGTTCGTAATGATTGTTTTAAAATTGATACTACAGTTATTATGGATGATAATTGGCAAACGCAGGTTACAACTGCGCCGAAAGAGGATACACTTCATTTGCAAATGTGTGAGGCAGATTGTATGTATCTTAGACATCAATCCATACCGGACAAATTGGAAAATGGTCCAAAGGAAACACTTGCGAAAGTGGAGTATAAGACTTTAAAGTATTACGGAACCGGTGATGCTTTTGAAAATGAATATACAGTAGAAGATGCAAATGATGTGCTGGTGCATACGCCGGTTGTTTGCGTTCCTGCAGTGGTGGATCAGTTTAGACAATCACAGGTTTATGAACCGGAAGATACGGATTGTTCCTTCATCATTGGTAGGACATTTCAAGTGGGTATTAATACCGATGGACTACATAAAGGAATAAAGGGATATGGCTGGGAGAACTACAGAGCATATACGGCAAAGAAAAGAGTAAAGTTCCCGTTCCCGGTGTACGAAGACAACATGATAATAGAGGAAAACAAATGGATAGAACTGAATGCGACGAAGGAATTCTATCTTCCTAACTTTGTAAAGGAAGGCGTATATGAAATTGTTTTCCAGTGTATTGCAAAGAATGCTGTAACAGAAGAACAGCAATCCAGTGTACAGGAATATGCCAATTATAATTACGAGAACTATGTGGCTGAAAGAAATATTTCCGTTGAGGTGTCCGGTCGTATAGGGGGATTTAAAATATATGATTATTCGGATTATCCTGCATGGAGAAATGTATTTCGTAAAGAAAACTCGCTTGCCTTTAAGGGAGAAGGCTTTGCAGCCAACCAGCTTCCTCTCACCGGCAGTGCCCTTTCGGACAAAAAGACAGGTTTTGGTTTGAAAGCAGGTTATGCCTTTCGCATGTCCTTGGATACTGTAGGGAACCTGAATGGTGATTATGATTACATTTATATAAAACCAAGGTTTTATTGGGTATCCAGGGATCTTACACATAGAGAAGAAGTAGATGTATATTATTCTGAAACCGTTAGGGGAAACTATTGCGAGTTAGTCAAAATTGGTGATTCGTTTGATGAAAGAAATAAAAAGGAGCTTCAACTTGGTAGTCAGTATCTGGGTATTCCACCTGACATGATGCGGTTTACTGAAAAACAGAAGCATATGTATGAGGGGACGCTGCGTGACACAAGAGTGCAGACATTTAGTTATGGAAAAATAATATTACCATCTAAAATGCAGATGTATGTCGGAGATATTTATTCACAGAAGTGGTTTTTCGAGTATTATCTGCCGGCGAAGTTTCACGTAATGCGTAAGGGATATGATGTAAGAACAATGTTTGGTTATAATCCGGTAAACTATCAGGAAGCTTGTTGGTTAAAAGAAGGGTATCTGGTGCTGAATTTTGATATATATACGGTTATGAATGGAAAAATCCGCTTATCCTACATCAATCGTGAAAACGAAGAAAACGGATATCTTAACCGTTGGCACCTTGAATCTTCAATGAGCCCATACAGGGAAAGACATCCGATTTTTGATGATGGCGATATCGCCGTATTTTCTTTGGAAGAGTCCGTAGCAACGGATTATCAGAACCTGGGATTGAATTAGCTCCGGTGATTCGGTTTGTGAAGCTGAATCAATACGGTATCAACACGGTTTTTATCCATCGTGTTAACAGTAAAAGTTACATGATCGCTTGTAACGGATTCTCCTTCTCTTGGAAGATGCGCAAGCAAACTAATGATGTGACCGGCAATGGAGTCGTATTCATCCGATTCCAGATTAAGACCGGTCATATCATTGATATCTTCGAGTCTTGTTGCTCCATCTGCCAGGAATTCTGTTTCGGATAATTGTTGAACGTCGTCTTCTTCGTCCTCATCATATTCGTCGCGAATTTCTCCAACGATTTCTTCCAAAAGATCTTCAAGGGTAACTAAACCTGCGGTAAAGCCGTATTCATCGAGTACAATGGCAACCGGTGAAGAAGATTTGCGAAGCTCAATCAATAGTTGTGAGGTCTTCTGATATTCGAAAGTGAAGTAAGGTTCACGCATGACATCTTCTACACGGAAGTCTTCTTTTGAGCCGGAATAAAAAAACACATCTTTCAGGTTGAGAATTCCGACTATATTTTCTTTGGGCTCATCAAATACCGGCAGACGGGAATATTTTTCTTCTTCAAATAAAGCAAATATCTCATCATAGGTATTTGTAACATTTGCAAACTCCACATCAATATGTGGAATCATAACATCTTTGGCGTAAGAATCACCAAAATCTACTACGTTTGTAATCATCTGGTGTTCTTCAGATTCGATAACACCTTCATCACGACTTGCGTTTACAAAAGTTCGCAGTTCATTTTCCGTGATGATTGTGGGCGTTCTTGTAATATCAATACGGAATATTTTTAATAAAAGAAATGAAATATTGTTTATTACAAAAATTACAGGTGTTAATGCAATGGTGAGCATATATACGATAGATGCATACCGGAGGGAAATTTTTTCTGCATACATCGTAGAAAGTGATTTTGGTGTAATTTCACCAAAAATCAAGATTAACAACGTCAGTATACCGGTTGCGATACCGATGGCAACGCTGCTGTCGTTGCCAAGTTGCAGACGGTTACACAAAGAAATCGTATATGTAGTTGCAAGTGAAGAGGCGGAGAGGTTAACGATGTTATTCCCAATCAAAATGGCACTCAGCATTTTAGACGGATTCTCCACCAGTTTTAATACTTTTTTTGCACGAGAATTATTATCTTCCGCTAAGGAACGAATCTTAAGTTTATTTACAGCAGTAAGAGCTGTTTCTGCTGAAGAGAAAAATGCAGATAGTAATAATAATATAAATAAAAAACCTAATTGAATATATTCGGTCATAAAAGGTAATTCCTCCTGAATCTGGTTTGGAAATATTTTATTATACTACGTAAATACTGTCAACTGAGAGAAGAGTGAAGATTCTTATTAAATTAGTATATGAATTCCATAATTTATTTCTTGTTTTATATTTAGATCTGTAATAGTATGAGGAAGAATGAGGTACACACAAAAATTACTTCGAAATGGAGGAATTATATGCGTAAGAAATCGCATTTGTCAGTTGCAAAGTTTTTGGCAGAACATCGAGAATTAGGAGACATTGCAAATTACAGAAAATCGTTTTATCTGGGAAGTATTCTTCCGGATTGCACCCCTTCTTTTTTGACAAGAAGGCATACGATTGATGAAACGATGGATATTCTGGAAAGTGAAATTGGTAAGATTACTGAGAGATACAATCCTGAGAAAGGGATGAACAGATATAATTGCAGACATCTTGGAATTGTTACACACTATATTGCTGACTATTTTACATTTCCGCACAATGATATATTCGAAGGAAATATCAAGCAACATTGTTCTTACGAGAAAGAGCTTAAGTTTGCAATACGCAAATATGTTCGTTGCAAGGAAGCCAGTGAGAATGTAAGAGAACAAAACGGAACTTTTGAAAGTGTAAAAGAGATTGTAGATTTCGTCCATGCAAAGCATAAAGAATATGTGGAGACAGTACAGCATAAAGTATCCAGTGACTGTCGTTATATTGTGGAGTTGTGTTTTTCGGTCGTTGATGCAATTTTTCAATTGCTGGAGTTAAAAGCCGGAGAACGTCAGTTGAAAGCGTTGCCGTGTAATTAGTAATTAGAAATGCAGCATAATATAATAACACCCCGAAAATGATATGTATCCGAAAGTCTGAACAAACCGGTCAGGAGGGTACATATGATGTCGGGGTGTTTTTTTACAGGCAAAAGCAATTAGAAGCTTTGCCGGGTGTGTTACTTGATTTTGCTTTAGTCGTCTTCTTCCGGACTAACAGAAAGAATCTGGCGTTTTCTCGCCATTTCATCGTTATCCAGATACTCGTCGTAAGTAGAAACCTTGTCGATCAATCCGTTTGGCGTGATTTCCATAATACGGTTTGCAATTGTCTGGATGAACTGGTGGTCCTGTGAAGTGAAGAGAACAACACCAGGGAATTTTATTAATCCGTTGTTAAGCGCAGTAATGGATTCCATATCCAGGTGGTTGGTAGGCTCGTCCATAAGTAAAATGTTAGATCCAAGAATCATCATTTTGGATAACATAACACGGACTTTTTCTCCACCGGAGAGGACATTTACCTTTTTAACACCGTCATCACCTGCAAAAAGCATTCTTCCTAAGAAACCGCGGACGTAAGTAACATCTTTTTCCGGAGAATAAGGCATCAGCCATTCTACAATTGTTTCTTCTCCGGCAAAGTCTTTTGTATTGTCCTTAGGGAAATATGCCTGAGAAGTGGTAACTCCCCATTTGTAAGAGCCTTCATCCGGCTCCATTTCACCGGAAAGAATCTTGAATAAAGTAGTAGCAGCAAGCGTGTTGCTTCCTACAAATGCAATTTTATCGTCGTGACCAACAATAAAGGAAATGTTATCTAATACCTTTACGCCGTCAATTGTTTTGGAAAGATTGGTTACGGTCAGTACTTCATTTCCAATTTCGCGGTTTGGACGGAAATCAATATAAGGATATTTACGACTGGAAGGCTTGATGTCATCCAGCTCGATTTTTTCCAGAGCACGTTTTCTGGAAGTAGCCTGTTTGGATTTAGACGCATTGGCGCTGAATCTCTGAATGAATTCCTGTAATTCCTTGATTTTTTCTTCTTTCTTTTTGTTAGCTTCCTTCATCTGTTTGATCATCAACTGGCTGGATTCATACCAGAAATCATAGTTGCCGGCATATAACTGAATTTTCGCATAGTCGATGTCAGCGATGTGAGTACAAACTTTATTTAAGAAATAACGGTCATGGGAAACAACGATGACAGTATTGTTGAAGTTAATGAGGAATTCTTCTAACCAACGAATTGCATCCAAGTCTAAGTGGTTGGTAGGCTCGTCCAAAAGAAGAATGTCCGGATTACCAAATAATGCCTGTGCAAGAAGAACCTTAACCTTTAAGGAACCGGTCAAATCCCGCATCATAGAATAATGATATTCCGTTTCAATTCCGAGTCCGTTTAAAAGAGTTGCGGCATCGGATTCTGCTTCCCATCCGTCCATATTAGCAAATTCTGCTTCTAATTCGCTGGCACGGATACCGTCTTCATCTGTAAAATCTTCTTTAGCATAGATTGCATCTTTTTCTTTCATGATTTCATAAAGACGCTGGTTACCCATAATTACTGTATCGAGTACGGTATATTCATCATATTTAAAATGATCCTGCTTCAGGAAGGAGAGACGCTGACCGGGAGTGAGAATAACATCACCCTTGGTAGGCTCCAGCTCACCGGTGAGAATCTTCAAAAAGGTAGATTTACCCGCACCGTTAGCACCGATTAAGCCGTAGCAGTTTCCTTCTGTAAATTTAATGTTTACATCTTCAAATAAGGCCTTTTTGCCCAAACGAAGAGTAATATTACTTGCCTGAATCATAAAAATCCTCCATCATTCAAAACTACATTGATAACTACGTGTATTTGGTATACACCACGTCATATTCTATCGAAATTCCTATATCATTGCAAGTAGGAATTTTAAACAGGATACGTAGAAATATAAACGTAGATAAGTAGTGACGCTTCCACGCTTTATTAATCCCTGTAAAATATAAAGCAGAATGCAATGTACCACTAATTTCAATTGGTGGGCGCTTCCGCTAAGAACTTACGCAGTGGATACTAACGCAGCACAAAACGCTGCGTAAGTGCCAGCGTAAGTTAATTCCACCATATGAAATCAGTGTACACTGCATTCTGAATAATCATAGTGCAATTGGATTAATAAAGAGATGGAAGCTGTCACTCAAATGTGATAAGCAACATCTATTGATAGTACAATCGCGCTAATATCTTATACGTATCCTGTTTGAAATTCCCAGGGGATCTTAGTGGAGGTGGAAGTGTGAAAGTTTGCTTGAAATTCGCTTCCCTGTGTTATTCATTCCGGTGGGGTTTGGAATATGCAGGATGTAACGCCCGATTGGTTTCAAAAGGTGGAATTAACTTACGCTGGTACTTGCGCAGCGTTACTTGCTGCGTTAGTATCCACTGCGTAAGTTCTTAGCGAAAGCGTCCACCGATTGAAACTAATCGAGTGTTACATCCACTAATAAGAAACCCGGTATGGAATGAATAACGTATGGAAGCTGTCATGTGTTGCTTCCATATTCACTATTATCCCCCACACCATTGTTTTAGAAAATATTTCATAGTATAATGGTTAGAAGTGAAAAAGATGATTTTATAAGGAATTCAAAGATGAATTTATTGACATTACAAAATATTTCCATGGCATATACCGACAAGGTATTACTCAAGGATGTGTCGCTTGGAATGAATGAAAATGATAGAATTGGCGTGATTGGTGTTAACGGAACCGGCAAGAGCACCTTCTT
>JAILQS010000087.1 GCA_024698865.1 Lachnospiraceae bacterium
AACGTATGGGTTACCATGCATATTTATTACTATACATTCTATTTTCTTTTTAGTCAAATTATTCCACTGTTTCTTGAATGATTTTTCGGACTTAAATGCCCTGTCTGCGATTACGCAGACAGGGCAAAAGCATTCTATTTAATTATTTTACTGTAACCTTACAGGTTGCTTTCTTACCATTGCTTGTCTTAGCCGTAATTGTAGCTTTACCTTTCTTAACACCTTTAACAACACCTTTAGAAGTTACAGTTGCAACTTTCTTGTTGCTTGTCTTCCAGGTCACTTTGGAAGATCCCTTTGGTGTAACGGTTGCTTTCAAGGTAACTTTCTTACCTTTCTTGATGGTTACTTTCTTTTTATTTAAAGTAATCTTAGTTGCTTTTACTGCTGGAGTAACGATAGGTTTTTCAGTTGCTTTTGCATTAACAGTAACTGTTGCAAATCCAACAACTCCATTGCTTGTAGTAGCAGTGATTACTGTTGTTCCCGGACTTACTGCTGTTACTACACCATTTTTATCAACGGTAGCTACTCCGGCTTTTGTTGATGCATATGTTACTTCCTTGTTCTCTGCTGCTTCCGGTGCTACAGTGGCACTTAAAGTAGCTTTTTCTCCTACAATCAAAGTAACATCGTCTTTATTCATTGTAACTTTAGCCGGTACAGCTTTATTACTGCTAACTCCGATACGGAAAGTAGCTTTTACCGTATTATCTACAGAACTTGTTGCAGTAATTGTTGTAACTCCGGCAGACACACCAGTCACTTTTCCTGTTCCATCTACAGTTGCTACAGAAGCATCTTCAGATGTATAAGCAATTCTCTGGTCTGCAGATGCAGGAAGAGCTGTTGCTTCAATCTGATATTCTTCCCCTGTTGCGATTACTTTAGATGTTCCGGTAATCTTGATGCTCTGTGGTTTTACATTCTGTTCAATTGCTGTATAAGGAACATCTGCCTTATGCATGCTTAAGTAATCAACATTTACATTTCCGATGTCGTCAGCATCCATAGAATAGGTAATAACGTTAGCACCCTTTGCCAGGTTGAGACGTTTGGTTCCCTGGAACCATTCATTCCATGTAACGCTTGTTTTATCCATAGCAATTTTATCCACTTTTTCACCATTTACATAGATGGTCATAGATGCTCTGCTAGGAAGCTGTGAATTTCCATTATTTATATTTTCTGTAGTTTCTTTATCCTTACGTTCACCGTATGCATAGCTGAGTCCTACCAGGTAGTCTCCTGCTTCATCAGCATTTACTACAAAGTTAATAGATGCACCCGGCTTGTTATCTACGTGTACATATCCGTCTCCAAGGAAATTGAAGGCATCGTTATCAACACGACAGTTTCCTGCAATAAGCGCATTCTCTGCCTGATACAGATCTCCAATTCCAGGGTCTCCGGAAGGAAGTTCGTTATATTTGTTCACAGAAACCGGTGCTCCAAAGTTTGGTGAACCGTCTTCATTCCATGTAAATTTCTTGATGTTAACCTGTCTCCATGTATTTCTATTGTTCTCTTTAAATACACGTGAATGGAATACCATCCAGTCTTCTGTTCCATCTGCAGATTTTACAAAGCTTGCTCTGGCAGGACCGGATACATTTGCTGTAGAATTAAATACATTGTCTTTAAATTCCCATTTGGATGGGTCAAATAAATCTTCTGCTTTATTTCCGTTGAAGATAAATAAACCAAGACGATATCCGTCAGACTGATAATCACCTACAGAAGATGTGAAATATAATCTTCCATCCGGGTTAAATAAAGCTCTAGGTCCTTCTCCCTCACCGGCATTCAGACGGCTACGGTTACGATATACACCGTTATCTTTGATTACGTTACTTGGATCTTCCGGATCAAGTTCTACGATAGCCGGACCTCTCTGACCAGCTTCAGAAGCCGGATCATCTAAAGTTCCCCATAATGCATAGATATGTCCATCATATTCAAAGGTAGTGATATCATTTGCACCATAGATTACATTATCTGCACCACACATCATAGGTCCCATGTCTTCCCATTCACCCATTGGGTCATCGGTTTTAGACTTAAGACAACATGCAATGTGGTTATTGTTTGTTGTAATTCCCTGCTCATTAAGTTTGGTATAGTATCTGAAGGATTTATCTCCATTTACCCAAACGTCAGCACAGTAGTAAATGTACCAGTGATTGCCGTAGTGGAAAATCTCCGGCGCAAAGATTCTTCTCTGACTTTCCGGTGTCTTGGTAAAGTCCATAATGGTAACTTTTTCGCCCTGGTCTGTCAAAGTGCGTGATTTGGAAATGTATACTTTGCTGTCATCATCGCTATTGCTGGATGCTACAAGATAGTAGAAGCCATCGTACTGAGCAATAAACGGATCCTGACCCTGATATAACGGATTATAGAAACCATCTGCAACCGTAGAAGACTGTACACCGGTAGCTACAAAGAAATCTTTCTGAGCTGCTGCCATCTTCTTCATGGAAGTTTCCATAGTTGCTCTGATTTCTGCTGCCGTTCCAGGCAATGTATCAAAGTTATCAATGATACTCTTTGCTTCTGTAACAGCTGCTGCAAGCTGAACCAAATCTGTAGCATAGCTGTCTTTGAATGCTTCTAACACACCGTTTGCATTCGTATATGCACCCTTGAAGGTCTGAAGGAATACTTTTGCAGCTGCATTGTCCGGCAAATAATAGTTTGAAGCCGGAATTACGCTCTTAGCAACACCTGCATCAGAAGACTCCCAGGAAACACGCAGAGAAGCTCCACCAAATCCCTGTAAGTGGCTGATTACGATGTCATGCATTCCTGCTGTCAAATGAATGGCTTGGCTTGTCTGTTCTTTTTCCCAGTCTGTTACCCAGTAATCAATTACTTTGTTATTATCAACAGTGATAACAAAACCGTCATCGCCCCATCCATAGAATGTGTAGTCACCTTCTGTTTCAACATAGAGACGACCAGAGTAACGTTCTGATACATACTCATCTTTTCCTAAATAATTGCGATAGAACTGCTTGGTATCAAGACCGTCAAATGCACGATCAAATGTGTTAGTAACCTTTTTGTTCTCATCCAACTGTGTCCATCTAGTCGCTGCATTACCGCGATCCTGTGAAGATGCTTCCGGTTCAACGAACCATTCTGCAACTAAACCATTGGTTCCAAGGCTCTCTTCAGCGTTTGCTACAGATGGTACATGTACGCCACCTGCGATAACTGCAGCTGCAGTTAATAAGCAAAGGCTTTTTTGAGCAAATTTTTTCATAAGATTTTTATTAAACAATTTAAAAATCCCCCTTTTTTTGCGTTTTGTTTGTAACCTCAAAATTACTGCACTATTATATCAAAATTTGTTTCTCATTTCTTTCCTAAAAAGTGACTTAATGTTACGTTTTTTTATCATCCTTAAAATCCGGTAGTTGTTATCTCACTACCATTCTTGCCTCGATTTACGACAATCTGGCGGTCGATTCTTTCTTTCAGGGCACCAACGTGTGAAATAATACCGATTAGCTGATTCTCCTTCGCAAGTGCTTCCAAAGTATCCATCGCCTGATTGAGCGAATCTTCGTCCAGATGTCCAAACCCTTCATCAATAAACATCGTATCAATCTGCACGCCACCGGAATACTCCTGTATAATATCCGACATTCCAAGAGCCAGACTTAGTGCCGCCTTAAATGCCTCTCCTCCGGATAGCGACGTAATCGCCCTGACTTTACCGGTCAGCTCATCCAACACTTCCAGTTCCAGACTGTCCTTTGTTCTTGCATCGGTTACCCTTTTCACTTTTTGCAAACGGTATCTGCCGCCGCTCATAGGCGCAAGTCTCTTATTGGCAGCATCCAGAATATCTTCAAAATATGCCCCAAGAACGTACTGCTCAAATACGATACGCTCCTTATTCTTACCTTTCGTAACATCATCCAGCCCTTTCAAAACACCGTATTTTTCATCTAACTTTGCAAAATTCTTCTGGTGCTCCTTTAATGAAAGCTCTGCGTTCTGATTACGATCCAATCGTCGGATACACATTTCCTTCTTTTCATCATACACAGACTTCTCCCCGGAAATATTCCCAAGCAATGTTTCAAAGGCTTCTTCCGACTCTACAGCAAACATCTTGTTTCTCTTGGCGATACTTGCTTTTTGTTCTGCCTGCTTAGCGACCAGTTCCTCTTCCTTCCCTTTCATCTGTGTCTGCAAAACTGTCACATCATTTTCCGCTTTCTGAATCTGATCCTTAAGTTGCTTGGCTTCCTCCTGCTTCTCATTCATCAGATGATCTATACTTGAAAAACAATCTTTTTCGGATTTGGCAAGCTGTTCACTTTTTTTCTGCAGAGACTTTTTATATTGTACCTGCTTTTCCAGTTCGTCTTTTTCTTTACGTATCACACGTCCCCTCTCCACCGATTCGCTCATTTGCTGTTCGATGAAGGAAATCGAAACATCTATCTCTGCATTCTCACTGCGTTTCTTCCAATCCTCCAGATTCTCCTGTAGCTGTTCCAGCTTTGCCTTTTCGGAAGCCGCCTGACGATACGTTTGATTGTAGATTTTATTCTGGCTTTCATATGCTTTTTTGGCTTTTTTTACGTCATCCTCCGACGGTGCTCCTTCCGGCATCACTGCCACCTTTGGATGCTCCTTTGAGCCACATACCGGGCACGGTTCTCCTTCTTTTAGTGTAGCTGCAACCAGGCCAACTGCTGCATTCCGATACTTCTCCTCCAATTGTTCATAGACGTCCTTCTTTTCCTGCATTAATGCCTGTTCCCTTGCGTATGACTCCTGTGCGCCTTTTAGCACCTTTGCCTGTTCGTCCATGCGATTGTAAATTTTCTTTCCTTCCTCCCAGTCCTGATACACATGATGCTCTTTTTGCAGGGAAAGGCTTACATCCGTCAGTTGTTTCTCAATGTCCGAAAGATTCTTTAACTGTCCATTTATATCTTTTGCTTCTTTTTCCAGTTCCTTTTGCTGTTGCTCCAGACTATTTCGCTTCTCCTGATATCGCGTTTCGAGTGTTTGTTCCTTTTCTTTGAGTTCGTCCAGGATCGTCCGTTTCTGTGGCAATTCCCTCTCCAGTGTGGCAAGCTGTGTCGTAAGCGTTTTTTCTTCCTCTACCAACTTCTTATAAACGATTTGCCAGTTTGATATCTTCGCCTGCGCTTCCTCGAGATGAATAAGTTTTACTTCTGCCGCTTCCTGTTGCTTCTTATAGGAAGAAATATCCTTCTTTAAC
>JAILQS010000174.1 GCA_024698865.1 Lachnospiraceae bacterium
AAATGATTATAGGAAAGAGAGACACAATACAGAACGATGAAAACGAATAAGATAGATAGATTACTACTAATAATAACAAGCCTTGGGTATGCTTTGATTTGGGCACTTGTGATGATTGCACCGGGATACATTACTTGGACATTCAAGAAAAATTTTTCGCATGGCAACATATTTTTTTTAATAGTTGCGTTTGTGATTTTTGTATTATTAAATATTATCGTAGCCACAGTCATACCAAAAAAAATCAAAGAATCTTTTTGCAAAATATCAGATCAACTGATTGTCATTTTAACAGTAATAGAAGTGTTTGTTCTGATATACATGGTGTACAATTATTATTTTATTTGTGGTTGGGATCCGGGAAATGATATTTATCCGGATGTGCTATATGTTGCTACGGGAGAAACAGAACTATTGCACCATTATTACTTCTCAATATGGCCCAATAACTTGTTTATGGTCTATATTTTTTCGATTGTTCGAAAGATTGATTTATGTTTCGGTTTTTTAGATGTAAAGACCGGCTATATGGGACTGCTTAGTTTTCAAAGTGTTATTTTTTCGTTGGTAGGTTTTTTTACATATAAAATAGCCAGAAAAGTGACGAATTCAGTGAAAACAGCGTGGTTTGCGTGGTTGCTTTATCTTTGTCTGGTGGCTGTATCGCCATGGCTGACATTTGCATATTCTGATGCGACCGGATTGCTGTTCCCGATGTTATGCGTATATCTTTACTTAAAAGCAAAAGATAAAGGAAATTTCATATATTGGGGTGCAATTGGTTTATTTGGTTATTTTGGATACAAAATCAAACCGCAAACGGTTTTTGTTTTATTTTCTGTCCTAGTGATTGAATTCGTATTATTTTTTTTGAATTGCAAAAAACAAGCCTTCAAGGAATTGTTTAAAAGCGTCTTAAAGGGTGCATTGCCATTATTTGTAGGAATAGCGATTGCAATAACCTTTGTAAACCATGCTTCAAACTCGATGGGTTATCGTTTAGATACAAATAAGAATTTTGGATGGCAACACTATTTAATGATGGGATTAAATGATGAGACAGATGGGGCATGTTTGCCTGCGGACAGTTATATTTCACTTTCACCTGCGACAAAAGAAGAGAGAGCAAAGGTGAATCTTGCAGAGGCAAAAAGAAGATTTTTAGCATATGGTGCCGTAGGTTTCTTAAAGCATACCGCGAAAAAGACATTGTTAAATTTTGATGATGGAACTTTTGCTTGGGAAGAAGAAGGGAATTTCTATAAAATCACATTTAAAGATAAAAACCGATTTTTGTCCCCTATGCTTAAATCCATATATTATGAAGATGGAAAATATACTAAGCGTTGGAGAGACTTTGCACAGATGTGTTGGATTTTTTGCCTGACCGGTATAGTTGCCTTCTTTATACATATATGGAGAAAAAAAGAGAACTACGACTCGATTGTATTTGTAATGGTACTTTCTTTAGCGATGTTAACAGCATTTGAAACCTTGTTTGAAGCAAGAGCAAGATATTTGTTTACATATGCGCCTGTATTTATATGTATTTCCATGATTGGATGGAGTGCAGTGGTAACATATTTATCACGGATTGTGAATGCGCGTTTTCATTTTGTAAGTCGTTTTCGTTTAGGCACGAAAAAATAGAATGCAAAAAATATTAATTTGGGGGTTGATTTTTAACGGACAGTTCGTTATAATATAAACGTTGTTTGGTCCGTTGGTCAAGCGGTTAAGACGTCGCCCTCTCACGGCGAAAACAGGGGTTCGATTCCCCTACGGACTGTTTCGATACTTGTTAACTTACTTAGGAGTGGACTATGTCCACTCCTAATATTTTTATGTTTAGCGTAACATAAAGCTTTATAAAGAAATGGAGAGTAAATGAGTAAAAGCAGTATTTATGAAGAGAAAACAGAAGCCTTAATTCTTCCGATTATCGAAGAGAATAACTTCGAATTAGTCGACGTAGAATATGTGAAAGAGGCTGGAAACTGGTACTTAAGAGCCTACATTGATAAGCCGGGCGGAATCACAATTGATGATTGCGAGAAGGTAAGTCGTTTGTTAAGTGATTTGCTGGATCAGAATGATTTTATCGATGACAGTTATATACTGGAGGTGAGTTCACCGGGACTTGGAAGGCAATTAAAGAAAGAAAAAGATTATATCAGAAGTATCGGTGAAGATGTTGACGTAAAACTGTATCAGGCAATTACCTTATATGAGAATGGCAAAGAGGTGAAGGTGAAAGAATTTACCGGAACGCTTAAGTCCTATGACAATGGTACTTTTGTGATTGCATTTGATGAAGAAGATGAGATTTCTATTGATAAAAAAGATATCGCCATCATCAAACTGGCCATTGATTTTTAACTCAGTCGGGGTACAAGCTCCGACTGAGTTAAACGCTCCGCGAGGATGCGCACGGATTCGGACAGGAATTTGTCTGCTGAAGCAGACCCGAATCCGGCGCGCAAGACTCGCGAGCGAGTCTTGACAAAATTTCATACGTACTACGTAACGAAATAAATGACCAAAGTAAATAATTAAAATTTAAATATTTTAAGAAAAGCGAGGAGATAAAAATGAAACAAAAAGGAAACAAAGAATTGATTGCAGCATTGGATCAGATTGAAAAAGAAAAAAACATCAGTAAAGCAACTTTACTTGAAGCAATGGAAAACTCCCTTGTTGCAGCCTGTAAAAACCATTTTGGCAAGTCTGACAACATTCGCGTAAACATTGATGCAGAGACAGGTGCTGTTTCTGTTTATGCAGAGCGCGTAATTGTAGAAGAAGTAGAAGATGATGTACTTGAAATCAGTCTTGCAGAAGCAAAATTAAGAGATCCAAAAGCGGAACTTGGTGAAACGGTTATGATTGAAGTTACACCAAAAGATTTTGGAAGAATTGCTGCGCAGAAGGCAAAACAGGTTGTTGTGCAGAAAATCAGAGAAGAAGAACGTAAAGTTCTTTACGAAGAGTATTACGAAAAAGAAAGAGATATCGTAACAGGTATCGTACAGCGTTATCAGGGTAACAATATTTGTATCAACCTTGGTAAAGTAGATGCAATTCTTACCGAGAATGAGCAGGTGCGCACCGAGCGTTTCCGACCTACCGAACATATTAAATTATATGTAGTGGAAGTGAAGGATACAACAAAGGGACCAAGAATTACGGTTTCCAGAACACATCCGGAATTAGTAAAGAGATTATTTGAAGCAGAAGTAACAGAAGTAAAAGATGGTACCGTAGAGATTAAGAGCATTGCAAGAGAAGCAGGTTCAAGAACAAAGATGGCAGTTTATTCAGCAAACAAGGATGTAGATCCTGTTGGAGCATGTGTTGGAATGAATGGTGCAAGAGTTAACGCTATCGTGGATGAACTTCGAGGCGAGAAGATTGATATTATCAATTGGAGCGAAGAACCGGCAGTTCTTATTGAGAATGCCTTAAGTCCTGCAAAGGTCGTTTCTGTTGATGTAGATCTGGAAGAAAAGAGTGCAAGAGTTGTTGTTCCTGACTTACAGTTATCGTTAGCTATCGGTAAGGAAGGACAGAATGCAAGACTTGCAGCAAAACTTACAGGATATAAAATCGATATTAAGAGTGAATCCCAGGCAAACGAAGAGTAGAATCTATAGTTGAGAGGAATCATAAATGAAAACAAGAAAAATCCCTATGAGAAAATGTACCGGTTGTGGCAACGTGAAAGAGAAAAAGGATTTGATTCGAATTCTACACACACCGGAAGATGAAATAGTAATCGATGCATCCGGAAAGCAAAATGGCAGGGGCGCATATCTTTGCAAAGACCTTGCGTGCTTTCAAAAGGCATACAAAACAAAAGCGCTGGAGCGTTCTTTAAAAACAACGGTTCCTGAGGATGTATACGAAAAGCTTAAGGAGGAATTATCTCACATTGAAGGATGAAATTATAAAAAGTGTTTTATCGTACATCGGTTTGGCGACAAAAGGTGGAAATGTAGTTAGCGGCGAATTCAGTACAGAAAAAGCAATCAAGGAGAATGCCGCAAAACTTGTTATTGTTGCGACAGATGCATCGGATAATACCAAGAAAATGTTTCGAAATATGTGCTCGTATCGTGAAATTGCGCTTTATGAGTTTGCAACCAAGGAAGTGCTTGGGCACACAATGGGAAAAAGATATCGGGCTTCCTTAGCGATTATAGATGAGGGATTAGCGAATATAATAGAAAAAAGACTGAGACAGGAGGACGAGTAAGTATGGCAAAAATGAGAATTTTTGAAATTGCCAAAAGTATTGGTGTAAAGAGTAGTGAATTAGTAAAGGAATTAAATGAAAACGGCTTTGAGGTTAAAAGTCATAACAGCAATATTGAAGACGATGCAATTGCATTTGTTTTAAAGAAATATGCATACCTGAAAAATAAAGGTGAGAGTGCTGCAAAAGAAGAAACAAAGACTGAAGTAAAGAAAGCAGATACAAAACCTGCGGAAGAAAAAACAGTCGAAACCAAAACAGCCGAAGTAAAATCGGATCATGCAAAAGTAGCAGAAGAAAAAGATGCCAAAGCTAAAGTAGAAAAGAAACCGGAACCAAGAAGAATGGAAGGTCCGATTATTATAAAGAAGGCATCAGAGAACAAGCTGGATAACAATAACAATAATCAGAGAAATAACGGTAGAAATCGTAATGATGATCGTCGTGGCGGCTTTAACAATAATCGTAATGACGACCGTCGTACCAATAACCGCAATGATGACCGTCGCGGTGGTTTTAACAATAACCGTAACGACGACCGTCGTGGTGGCTTTACCAATAACCGCAGTGATGACCGTCGTGGTGGCTTTAACAATAACCGCAATGATGACCGTCGTGGCGGCTTTAACAATAACCGCAATGATGACCGCCGTGGTGGCTTTAATAACAATCGAAGCGACGACCGTCGCGGCGGCGGATTTGGATTCGACAAGGGAAGTATCCCATTTGCAGGAAAAGAGACTTCCAGAAAGAATGATTACGGTAATAAGGGTAGCCGTAATAACCGTAATAAGAACAACCGCAAATACGAAGAAAAGGAAATGAAGCCAAAGAAAGATCCAAACAGAAAGGGAGCTTTCCAGATGCCTGCACCTGTTGAAAAACCGGCAGATGACGGAATCAAGACCATTGTAATACCGGAAGTATTAACCATCCGTGAGCTTGCAGATCATATGAAAATAGCTGCTGCTGCACTGGTTAAGAAACTGTTCTTACAAGGTAAGATGGTATCTATCAATCAGGATATTTCCTTTG
Source organism: Lachnospiraceae bacterium (assembly GCA_024698865.1). Classification (GTDB taxonomy): domain Bacteria; phylum Bacillota; class Clostridia; order Lachnospirales; family Lachnospiraceae; genus JAILQS01. The sequence continues at coordinate 5,291 of JAILQS010000174.1, forward strand.
AAGAAGCAGAAGAAATCGCTTTGGAATTTAACTGCATTGCAGAATTAGAAGAAAAAGTCGACGTAATCGAAGAGTTACTGAAAGAAGATGAAGAGGATGAAAAAGATCTTGTGACACGTCCACCTGTAATCTGCGTTATGGGTCACGTTGACCACGGTAAAACCTCTCTTCTCGATGCTATCCGTGAAACGCATGTAACAGATCGTGAGGCTGGTGGTATTACACAGCATATCGGTGCATATACCGTTAAGATTAATAATCAGAAGATTACATTCTTAGATACACCGGGACATGAGGCATTTACTTCTATGCGTATGCGTGGTGCCAAATCTACCGATATTGCAGTACTTGTAGTTGCAGCAGACGACGGTGTTATGCCACAGACCGTAGAGGCAATTAACCATGCGAAAGCTGCCGGCGTTGAAATTATCGTAGCGGTTAATAAGATTGATAAAGTCGGAGCAAATATCGAACGTGTAAAACAGGAACTTTCTGAACACGAACTGATTCCGGAAGACTGGGGTGGAAGTACGGTATTCGTACCGGTATCCGCTAAGACAGGAGAAGGTCTGACTCAGTTACTTGAGATGATTCTTCTTACTGCAGAAGTATGTGAATTGAAAGCAAATCCTAACCGTAAAGCACGTGGTATCGTAATTGAGGCACAGCTGGATAAAGGAAGAGGTTCTGTTGCTACAATTTTAGTACAAAAAGGTACACTTCACGTAGGAGATAACATTGTTATCGGTTCAAGCTTCGGTAAGGTTCGTGCTATGATAGACGACAAGGGTCGTCAGGTGAAAGAGGCAACACCTTCTACACCTGTAGAAATCCTTGGATTAAATGCTGTTCCGGATGCAGGAGAAGTATTCCTTGTAACAGACAGTGAAAAAGAAGCAAGAAATATTGCAGAAGCATACATTACACAGAGCAAAGAAAAATTACTTGCAGAAACAAAAGCAAAACTTTCTCTGGATGGTTTGTTCTCTCAGATTCAGGCCGGCAATATCAAAGAGTTAAATCTTATTGTAAAAGCAGACGTGCAGGGTTCTGCAGAGGCCGTTAAGCAGAGTCTTACCAAACTTAGCAATGAAGAAGTTGCAATCCGCGTAATTCATAGCGGTGTAGGTGCGATTAACGAATCAGACGTTACACTTGCCAGCGCATCAAATGCAATTATTATCGGATTTAATGTTCGTCCGGATGCTATGGCAAAAGAAACCGCAGAACGTGAAAGCGTAGACGTTAAACTTTACAACGTTATTTACAATGCAATTCAGGACGTCGAAGCAGCTATGAAGGGTATGTTAGACCCTGTATACGAAGAGAAAGTAATCGGTCATGCCGAAATCCGTCAGACATTTAAGGCTTCCGGTATCGGAACGATTGCCGGTTCTTATGTATTGGACGGAAAGATTGTCCGTGGCTGTAAAGTTCGCATCACACGTGAAGGGGAACAGATATTTGAAGGTGATCTCGCATCTCTGAAACGTTTCAAAGATGATGTGAAAGAGGTTTCTTCCGGATATGAATGTGGTCTTGTATTTGATGGCTTTAATGATATTAATGAATTAGATCAGGTTGAGGCATATGTTATGGAAGAGGTGCCAAGATAACCGGTCGGGAAAGAGGCAGAAATGCGTAAAAACAGTATAAAAATAACCAGAATTAATGGAGAAGTACAGAAAGAATTAGGGAAGATTATTTCTATGGAGTTAAAAGATCCAAGAATCAATCCTATGACTTCCGTAGTTGCTGTTGAAGTTGCTCCGGATTTGAAAACTGCCAAGGCGTATATCAGTGTCCTTGGGAATGAGGAATCCAGAGAGAATACCTACAAAGGTTTGAAA
>JAILQS010000003.1 GCA_024698865.1 Lachnospiraceae bacterium
ATATTTGCCAACTACCGGTATCAAACCAATCCATACTGCCGCAATCAACATTCTTCCATACAGTCTGTCGGGATTTGGATTCTTGTCCGCAGTCCGACCACCGTAAATATTTCCAAGCGCCATCGCAATCATAATCGTTCCGATAATAATCGTCCATACAATCTGTGATGAACTAAAATAAGGCGCAAGAAGTCTGCTTGCGCCCAGTTCTACCGCCATTACCGCCATACCGGCAAAAAATTCGGTCAGATATAAATAGATTTTGTTTTGTAAAATTGTTCCCCTTTGTTTCATGTTTGATTCCATTTTAAATTCCTTTCTAAATTTACGACCTCAAATTACTCCATCTCTTCGTCATAGGAGTCTATATTCCTATCGCGTTTATACACCAAGCCCGGAATTGACTTTAATTTTTTCCCAATCAGATTTTCTTTTGTGATTGCTAAACAATCGTATTCTAAATCCAACGTTTCCAAGTAATAATTAATCAAATTCATTTGTTCCTCACTTATACAAGAGTACTCATCTTCTACCAAAAGATATATAACAACCCAATAATCTTTCGTTACCTTTTTGCGAAATTGATATATTTTATCTACTCTTTCTCCGCAAATCCCCAGAATAACTCTCAAATTATTCTCTATCACGTCTTTGGGAAGGAATGTTTCACTCTGTAATTTGTGAAATACTGTTATCACATTGCGACCCTGCATCTTATTACTAAGAAGTTCTTGTAAATCCTTCATATACAGATTCCGATAAGTTTCAAGTCGCCGTGCCAACCCCATCGTTCTACAGAAGTAGTTCATCTCTCTGTATGCATCTACCAGCCAAAACCGATCTCCTCTTATTGCGGCTTCAAAACATTTCAAACAACTCTCGTCAAATTCATGCGCGAGTTTTATACCCAAACAAAGATTTGCTCTTGCTGCTTCTCGTTCTGTCTTTGCTATCTCAAGGCACTCCTGTGCCACTTCTTCTAAAAGATCAAATTTATGGGTTTTGATACATGCATCCATCACCACTCCCAAATAATTAATTGGATACATTATCCCTTCATTAACGCCTTTTAAATAATTTTCTATAGTCCTCTGATGAACTTGCCATTCGTTATATCTATCCATATCATAGACATATCTATTTGCTTCCCACACCAGTTCATCGCATTCTCTCAAGTATTCTTTCTGTTCCTTCTCAAAATCAGTTAGCTGTGTAAATCCCTCATTTAAATTTGGGAATTCCAACGAATAAACGATTGCCCCCAGATTCTCCAAACGATGTCGATAACTCAGGTATCCGGAATCCATAGGCGGAATCATTTTATTTAAAAGTTTTTCCCAAAACTCATGCTTATATTTGTAGGCCAACAGGAATCTCCTACGATTATTACGCTGATAATGTCCATTTGTTTCTCTTTCATAATAGTACAGTTTATAATCCGTATCGGTATTTTCATACAATTGGAAAAAGGCTGTTTTAACCACTACTGCTGCTAACGCTTTCCCCATTCCCATAGCCGCAATTTGATTATCTATCTTTCGGGTCATTTCTCTTTCCATCTCTGCTCCCACAGCCTCTTTTATCACCTGCAGGCGCTGGATTCTTTTTTCAAAAAAGAATCCCCTGAGTAACTTAAGTACAATATCCGCTTCCGGAATCCCCTCGAATTTTCGTAACACTCTGTCTGCTTTAGAATATGCACTGTTTTTCATTTCATCTAAACGTATCTTTTCTGCTGTCAAAACGGCACGTAATTCCTCTTTTGTCAGCAACGAGAGTACCATCTCACTTAGCTCGACAAAAATCGTTTTTCCTTCTCGGTAAGCCGAAATCTTATTGCCATCACAAAAAACATAACAAACTTTACTCTTGCCAAATACTTCTCCTAATACTTTATTTAACTCCGGATACTTCTTTGAACTCACTTCCCCATATTTATCTTTGTTTTCCTCAAATTCGTAAGTCAACCATCTAAAGAAAACATAAAAACATGTTAGAGGAATACTATGAAACGGAGATGCACTTTCTCTATTTGTATCTACAGCACCTAGTCCTACCTCAAACATTGCCATGCCAAAAAGTATTATCCCCGTCCAGATTCTCATTTTTATTAATTCTCTTTTGATAAGGTGTTCATACTTGGAAACATTAATATTTTGAAAATTAAGCAAGCCAAAATAATACTCATCTGCACGTCTCATATCGTTAAGAAAATCAAGTTTTCTATTAAAACTACTCCGCCTAAAATATGTAAATGCACCCATTGCGACTAAAAGTCCCGTGGAAAAATATAACGTATTTTTATTAAAATATTGTGGTTTGTTGATATTTCCAATTATCCCCAGCGTCATAAACATTAAATTTACTGCTATTGCTACTATGAACAAACACACTTTTTTGGAATTCAGAGTTATTATTCTAATATTATTTCTTTCCATATTTCTCTTATAAGAACCTTTCTTCCGACAACAAAAGCCGCCGGAGAAACCGGCAGCTTTCTCATAATCTATATTCTATTTTACACTTTTTAGTAAATTTTTCAATCAAAACCTAGCAAAAACAAGATGCTTTTCCTATTTCACTTTGCCCTTATAACCGCCTTTGCCAAGCAGTTTCTTATAGAGATTTTTCTTTGTTTTCGGTACAGTTGCTTTTGTCTTCTTGCTTCCGCATTTGAATGCACCACCCTTGATTTTCTTTAGGGCAGTACCCTTAATAGTAATCTTTGTTACTGCACCACATCCGTTAAAGGCATTAGCGCCGATTGTAATCACATTCTTGCCAACGGTGATGGACGTAGCCTTCTTATTTCCCTTGCAGGCATTTGCCGCAATTTCTGTCACCTTAAATGCTACTCCTTTGATTTTAACCGTATCCGGTATGCTAATGGATTTGGCATTTTTCCTGCCTTTTGTGCAGGTTACCGTATTACTCTTTCCAACAGCTGTTACCTTGTAACTGTATCCGTTTACCGTGGCCTTGTCACCTTTCTTAACCCCCGGCGTCGCTGCCGGTGTAGCCGTAGGTTTTGCGGTAGGTTGTGCTGCCTTTGGCTCATAGAAAATGTATACCGAAAGATTTCCGTTATCTACTGCCTGTCCTCTGCCCGGTCTGGTATTTGTAACCTGGTAGTCTATAATCAGCTTAGAACATGCTTTCAATGCATCTTTCGCAATGGTTACCTTTGACGCAAATATCAGATTCCTGTTGTTCGCCTCCGTCAGTTGAACATTATTATTAAAACTTACCTTGGAAGACAAATCTTTCCCGTTCTCGTCAAAGAATCTGATTCCGGATATTTCAACTCCATCTACCGTATAAAATCCCATATCGCTTGCTGCAGCCAGGTAGAATACCGCATCTGATTCGCCATCTGTATGAATTTCTTTCAGGTAATTAGCATCGCTGACTAAGGTTTTGGACGAAGTCATTACTTCTGAATGATTTGCTGCAATAAATCCAAGATTGATTCTCGAAAAATCCCCGGACGGCGCATTTTCCTTATTGTACATTACAACAAATTCCACCCAATCCTCCGGCAGCGTTCCGGAATATGTAATCTTAACAACATCCGAACCTGCATATGCCTTTTCAATCTTTACAAGACCATTTGGTGCTTTTTCGTACATATCCTTTTCCGCTTCTTCATCCCACCAGGTCCTAAAAACACTGATTTTGGACAAATCCGTAACATTTTGCAACTCACCATTCTCATCGCTGTATTTGAATTGTGTGTAAATCGGCTGATCCAGTCCACCGGCGCCAATCCACGCATCTTCACGATATTCCACATTTGCAGGGAATGCATATTTTCCGTTTTTTACGTACAAACTATCCGACTCGGCAGCATACAATACTCCGGTATCCCTAAACTGCAGGTTAATATCCCGGTCCTCTTTCCAACACTCTTCTGGGTTTATTATGTTGTATTTGTGGTATTCAAACCGGACATTCATCCAATCTCCCACATTGATATCTTTTTTCACCGTTATTTTGTAAATCAAATGGTGAACATCATTTTCACTGACCTTTGTAACCGTAATATAATCTAAAACATCATTTCCGTGAATTTCTACTTCTCTGTCAGCCTCACGGTCCCAATAACGAACGATAACATTGTCCTCGTCTTCTATCTTAAATCCGGCGTATTCCCAATTATCTGTCATATGGAAATACAACTCTTTTGTCTTGCCCCGGATTACCGTAACATCGCCTTTGCGGTAACCATCCAATGTCATGGTCTGCGAATCGTAAAATCCTGTGTTCAAGGAAAATTCAGCCACCATCTTATTATTTACTGTTGCTCCCTTGTAGGTAATCAGATATTTTCCCAATGCTCGAACATCAAAAGCAGCTATTCTGGGATCCTCCGAATGTGTACTGATAATAATGTCATTGCACGGTGTTCCGTCCAGATTTGTAATGGTCAAATCCTCCGGTTTCACATGAGTAACCCGTCCGTTTTCTATATAGTCAAACCACTTCTCGTCATACTTTTCAAAACGAAGGCCCCAACCTTCACGTACTCCAGCCGTAAGATAGTCCGGATTATCCTGGTCATTCCAGCAGATTTGTTCGCCATCACGGTTCACCGGTATCGTATTGCCTGCCGCGTCCTGTTCTGTGAGAACTGTCCTGTTGCCCCCATCACTCCAGTCAAAGTGCTCTGCCACATAGAGCCCCGTAACCTGCGGCAATTGTGCATTCACCGCTGCATTTGCTACTCTGTTATCCGTCCCGATTCCCGCAAACATTGAAAAAACCAGCGCAGTCGCAGAAATAACGGATATGATTTTTCTAATTCCCATATTGCTACCTCCTTTTACGAAAATGCCTGTCTAACAAATATTTTAACACATTTCGCCTATTTTTCAATCTATTAAAGGAGCGCAAATGCTTTTATCTGAAATCAAATATTTTCAGCTGAATTTATACAATTATTTATCGACTTTTTTCAGTATATGCCCTAATTAGTAAAACCAAATTCCTCGGTTACAGTAGCCTTTCCATCCAGGTCCTCATACACCTGTACAATTTTATAGCCCAAGGCAGCATTCCCATCCTCTGTGGAGCCTTTGCAAAGATACATATAATTCATTCCGGCTACCACCTGGGTACCAATCAATATCGCCCCTTCGTATTCCTTGTTACCTTCTTTTGCTGCTTTATCCAGGGCATCCTCAGCCTCTTTCGGCAACACATCCTCCTCTGACACAACCCAGCCACCGTCCAATCCGGAAGCAAATGTCTCTGCCGAACTGTCAAAGACATCCGTAATGCTGGCATTTCCCTGTACATCTTCATAAAGAATAACGATTGCATAGGTGCCTGTTCCCTCTGAATTTTTTGGTATCTTCTGACAAAGCACCTCATGATTCATTCCTGCAACCACCTGACTTCTCAAATATGCCACCGGAATATAATCTGCTTCCTCCGCTTGTGAGGCTTTTTCAAATAATGCTTTCAACTCTTCAGTAACTACCGGCGATTTCTCCTCGCCCCATCCACCGGAGAGTTGAGCTTCCTCCGTCCCGGCATTTCCCCCGGAATCCTTTGCTCCAAACGGTCCGCATGCCACCATGGAAAATGCCATAATAACTGCCATTATTATCATCAAACGTTTTTTCATACTTGCATTCCTCCTCTTTGTTCTTGCACTTCTTGTACTTATTTTAATCAAAAAAAGAGCCGATATCAAAATCTTTTCTGTTGAAAAAACTTTGTATCGGCTTCTGTTTTCCTTATATTCTATTACTGTTGAAGCATCTCCAGTTCTTTGTTAATATCCATCATAATCTTTGTGAACTGACGTACCATATCTACGTTATTTTCACTGCTGTTGGATACTTCCTGTGTA
>JAILQS010000089.1 GCA_024698865.1 Lachnospiraceae bacterium
CAATCAATGACGATATCCAGCTCCTCCTTCTTAGTTTTTTCAGTAGAACTGATTTTGGTTGCCTCATTGGTTGCCTTTTGGTTGCTGGCAACCATCAAAGTTGTGAAATGCCCTTAAATAAAGGGATTCCAGAGCAATAAAAAAAGCGCGAGACGGGAATCAAACCCGCAGTTTTGCGTACGTCATCACTTGGTAGAGCTTTTTTGCCAAAGTACAGCTACATAACGCAACAGACCATACTACTCTGCGTAGAAAACAGTATATATATTGACAAGTGGTATAGACAAGTGATATAAGTAAATTAACGAATAATAATTACTGTTTTTTCTAGAAAATGCACTAAGGAGGAAGCCTATGAGCAAACCAAAAAAGACGACGCAAAAGAAAAAATCCATCAGTAAAAGATTACTGTTTTTTCTCGTTCCGATGATGACGGTAAGTATTGTGTTGCTGACCTTATTTGTTGCCTTGCAGGCAAGAAACGTAATTGTAAATCAGTCGCAAAACAGACTTATACAAGAGTCCAGAGCGAACGCTGAGAGCATTGGACGAAAAATAGAAACCATCGGTTCGTATATCGATTCATTTGCACAGACGGCAAGTGCTACAAAATATGCTTCTAACGATGAATTGCTTCAGGCAATGAAGCCTTCTTTGGATGCGTTTGAAGGTGTAAATGGTATTTATATGTATCTGGATGATGGCACTTATCTGGATGCGACCGATTGGGTTCCACCGGCAGACTATGTTGCTGAGGAAAGAGATTGGTATATTGTTGGTAAAGGAAAAGATAAAGCAACACTAGGGGAACCGTATCTTGATATGGCTTTTGGCGGAATGCTTGTGACATATTCCAGAGAATTCAAATTATTGGACGGACGTACCGGTGTTATGGCGTGCGATATGGAAATTAATGATATCGTAGAGACTGTAGCACAGTATCGTCCTATGGACGTGGGTTCTTCCATTCTTATGGATGGAGATTACATCCTCTCCTATACCAATCAGGATTTTAACGGAACGAAATCCAGTGAGCACACAGATGATGCGTATCTGACCAGAATCTCAAAAATCATTGCAGATGGCGGTACAGATGATGTCCTGGAGATGAAAGGATACGACGGTAAAATGGACAATGTAACATTTACGAACGTACCCGGAACAGAATGGACGCTGGTGTCTGAAGTAGACAGAGGAAGTGTATTGGCATCGCTCAATCGCTTTATGATTATTTCATTTGTGATTATGGCGTTTATCATCGTAGTGATTGCTATCGTTATGTCGCTGCTGATGCGCAAATTTGTTTCAATACCGGTTGGAGAACTTACGGAAGATATTGTACGTATTTCAGATGGCGATTTTCGTGTGGATATAAACAACTTTAGTGATGACGAAATAGGTACAATGAATAGAAATATGCAGGGTTATATTGAAAAAATGCGCATAAATCTCGGAGATATTCAGGAGATAACCAAACAGCTTGCCAATGAGGCTGCTAACAGCAGAGACGCCTCCGAAAGATTAAATGAGCAGGCATATGATCAGTCCAGATCCATGGGGCAGATTCGTGCGACGATGGACGATATGTCACTTGCAGTAGGTGATCTTGCCAATAATGCTACTGAGCTTGCTCAGGAGGTCGGAAGTCTGAACAAACGTGGTGAGTTTACCAAAACCACAATGGGACGTCTTGTGGAAAAAGCACAGAATGGACAGAGTGATATGGCTGATGTTCAGGAAGGCATGAAAAAGGTTGTATCTTCTATGACGGATATGAATAATGTTGTTGAAATGGTGGGCGAATCTACACAGCAGGTGAACAGTATTATCGAGATGATTTCTTCTATTGCCGCACAGACGAACCTTCTGTCCCTGAATGCTTCCATTGAGGCGGCAAGAGCAGGTGAGGCCGGCAAAGGCTTTGCAGTAGTTGCTTCTGAGATTGGTAATCTGGCTCAGAGTAGTCAGGAATCTGCAGTGCAGATTTCTGAAATCGTGGATGAAATCACCAAACAGATTGAAACACTCTCTCACAAATCCAAAGTAAATATGGAAGAGATGGAATCCGGTGCGCGCGCAGTTGACGTGGCAGGAGAGACATTTGCCCAGATATTCAAACAGTTGGATGAAGCCAGCAATGTAGTGGATGACATGATTCATAAAGTGGGAAATGTAGACGAAATTGCAACATCACTTGCTGCAATTTCCGAGGAACAGTCCGCCAGTACAGAAGAAGTCAGTGCAAGCGTTGATGTTTTGGCAGAAAGCGCCAATGCCGTTGCGGAAGGAAGTAAGAATGTAGATGAAAGTGCAAACACAGTACTCAGTTCTGCGAAGAAGATAGAAGAATTTATTGATTTCTTCAAAATTTCATAACAAAGGAAATGTTTTTTGAAAAATGCGCTACAGGCGATAAACTCTAGCAGTTTATCGCCTTTTCAATTGACAAAAAAACAGCGTACTGATAGAGTTAATATAGGCGAAATTATAACCTGAAAAGAAGTCCATGAAAAGTGAAACCACACAGACTGGGGGCATAGGATGAGACCATTAGTATTCAATATAGATTTGGAAATTATGGCAGTCATAGTTTTCATGATAACGATATATTTTAGCCGCAAAAGTAAACAGCTGGGTGATGAGATGTCTATGTATTTTCACCAGGCACTGATTATAGGATGCGTTGCATCTGTAATGGATATCGGTTTTGCAATTGCGGTTACATATTCTGATTTGTTGCCACATTGGTTTGTCTATATATTTGCATATGTATATGTGTTGATACAATCGATTCCACCGGCAGCATGGTTTTATTTTGTATACAGAAGAGTACAGCCGTATCGTAGAACCGATGTAAATCTTAGATTTATGTTGTATATACCGGTACTGGTAATGGTGGGTGCCGTTGTATCTACGTTATTTGGTGGTCTTTTGTTTGGCTATGATGAGAACAATGTATTCCAGATGGGCAATTCACTCGTTTTTTTCCATGGAATTGCCTGCATGTATTTGATTTTATCTGCAATATTTGTCATACGTTACAGGAGGGAGCTGGGGAAAAAGATTCTTTACCCGATGCTGTTTTTTGTAATAGAAACGATTGTTGTTATCGGGTTGCAGTCCATATTCACCAATGTGAGTATGTTCGGTGCCGGAATTGCAATTGCCGGTCTGCTGTTCTATTTGTCCATGCAGGATTCCGAGATGAAGATAGACTACATCACAGGTGTTCTGAATCGAAACGCTGCAGTGATTAAAATCAGTGATTTACTAAAACTTCAGGAGCGTTTTCATATCGTTGTTTTTGCGATTGATGATTTTAAAGATATTAATGAGGATTTCGGTTTTACCGCCGGAAATGATTTGCTGCGACAGATTGCAACCTATCTGAACAAGGAACGTCCCGGAAAGACGTACCGTCTGGATGGAGATAATCTTGCGGTAATTGATGAGGATGAAGAAAATGTGGAGGTTCTGGTCAACAGGATACTGGAACGTTTCCACCTGAAATGGAAGATAGGAAATAAAAAGGTTCTGCTCACAACGTGCGTTTGTTGTATGACCTGTCCGGATGATGCAACAACGGTAGAGGAAGTACTGGACACGATTTCTAATTCCATTGCAGATGCAAAGTCTATGGGGGCGGGAACTGTTGTTTATGCAAGAGAACATGTGCGCAATCGAGAGAAGATGATTAGTCGTCTGGAAAAACAAAAAGAACTCTTAAAACAGATGTCGAAAGAGGCAGAACAGGCGAGAGAAGAAGCTGAGAACGCAGATAAGGCAAAGAGTATTTTCCTTGCCAATATGTCGCACGAAATCCGCACACCTATGAATGCAATTCTTGGAATGACCGAGCTTGTACTTCGGGAGAATATTTCCGATACAGTACGGGAGCGTATCGGCAGTATTAAAGAAGCGGGCAATTCGCTGATAGGAATTATCAACAGTATTCTTGATATTTCCAAAATTGAATCCGGAAAACTGGAGCTTGTGGAGAGTGAATATTCGATTTCTTCTATGCTCCACAATCTTGCCAATATGGGTATGTCACGTTTGGACAAAAAGAATATCAATCTGCAGTTTTTGATTGATCACAGAATACCGGATTTGCTTTGGGGAGATGAACTTCGTATTCGTCAGGTAGTAACAAATCTGTTGACCAATGCAATAAAGTACACGAATGATGGTAACATCTGGTGCAGAGTAACGGGAAGAGTGAGCGGCGACAGTGTAGCGCTGGAGTTTGCAATCCGGGATACCGGATTTGGTATTCGAAAAGAAGACATCGATAAATTGTTTGATTCCTTCACTCGTGTAGAAGATTTACGCAATCAGAAAATTGAAGGTACCGGTCTGGGGCTTTCTATTTGTAGACAGTTGGCGGACCTGATGGGCGGAAGCATTCGTGTGGAAAGTGAATATGGTGTCGGCAGTTGTTTCACATTTGTAGTAAAGCAGAGAATCCGAAAGCTGGATTATATGTGTAATATTGAAAAGAAGAATTTGAACGTTTTGGTTGTTGCGAAAGAAAAGAATACCATTGATGAAGTGGAATGGAATCTGGAACAGTTTGGTCTGAAGAACACCATCGTTTCTGCAGAACGTGCAAAAGAACTGCTGGCTGAAGAACACACATTTACCCATATAATTCTGGAATCCGGTATGTATGAAGCAATCAAAGAGGTAGTTGCAGAGCATAAGGATAATATGATTATCGGGGTTATTGTGAAATACGGCGAAATATGGAAAGAGGAGAGCGATGTTGCGGTTCTTTCACAACCATTACTCTGTCTTAATATGGCAAACTATATCAATAACAAACGTGTAGAGTCAAGTAGTGACAATGGTAGAGTTGAGAGCTTCGTGGCTCCGGAGGCAAAAGTGCTCGTTGTAGATGACAATCTTGTCAATCTCAAAGTTGCGCAGGGACTGATGGAGGGATACGAGTTCCAGATTACGACAGCAACAAGCGGTAAGCGCTGCATTGAACTTTTACGTGAGAATAGGTACGACCTTATTTTCCTGGATCATATGATGCCGGAGATGGATGGTATAGAAACCATTCATAACATACGTAAACTTCACGGTATTTATTACAAAAATGTACCCGTTGTTGCCTTGACGGCAAATGCTATTCGAGGTGTGAGGGAAATGTTTATCAAGAATGGCTTTGCAGACTATATTACGAAGCCTATGGATATCGCAGAACTTGAGCGGGTATTGCGTACATATCTTCCGGAAGAAAAATGTCATACAAAAGTAATAGACAAAACCGGTGAGGATGGGGTAGAATTCCCTTATGAATTAGCCGGGGTCGATATAAAGGAAGGTTTGTACCGAAGCGGCAATTCGGTTTCCGGCTACCTGGAACTTTTAAAAACAGTACTGGTAGAAGGAAAAGTAAAAATCGAAAGCCTTGAGGATTATGCAAAGAAGGATGATATCCGTTCCTATATGATAGAAGCACATGCATTAAAAAGTGTTGCTGCAAGTATAGGTGCGATGGAATTATCTGCACAGGCAAAAGAACACGAAATGCAGGCGAAAGATAATAATCTGTTGTATATTAAGGAGCATTATCAAAACTTATTGAAGGATTATGATAAACTTCTTGGTGAGATTGCGCTTGTACTGGATCAGAAGGAAGAGCAGGAATACGCAGGAGAAAAGGAAGAATTATCGATGGCGGACATAGAGTTGTTGTTAACGGAGGCTACCAAACAGTTGGAAGACTACGAAGATGAAGAAGCAACAGATTCCATAAAGCGCATTATGCATTCCGATATTTCCAAAGAAACGATGGAATTGCTGAAGGATGTTGTTACACAGATCGAATTGCTTGATTATCAAGGAGCGATAGAAAAAATAAACCAGATAAAAGAGAAGTTATAAAATGAAGAAGAATGAGTTTAAGAAACTGACGGAAAGAAAAATTATAGTGTTAGATGGTGCAACCGGCTCCAATCTTATGAAGAGGGGAATGCCTGCAGGCGTGTGTCCGGAGCAATGGATATTAGAGCATAGGGACGTTATGCTCGGATTGCAGAAAGAATACGTGGCGGCAGGAACGGATATTTTGTATGCACCGACATTTACCTGTAATCGTCTAAAGCTTAGAGAGTATGGGCTGGAAGACGAAATAGAACAAATGAATCACGAGCTGGTTGCTATTTCGAAAGAAGCAGCGGGCTCGATGGATGCAGGAAAGAACCCGGACGGAAAAGTTTTTGTGGCGGGCGATATGACAATGACCGGAGTGCAGTTATATCCGGTTGGCAAATTGATGTTTGAAGAGTTGGTAGACGTTTATAAAGAACAGGTGCGCTATCTTATGGAGGCAGGCGTGGATCTGCTTGTGGTTGAGACAATGATGAGTCTGCAGGAGTGTAGAGCAGCATTGATTGCGGCAAAGGAAACCTGTGACCTGCCTGTAATGGTGACGCTGACGTTTAATGAAGATGGAAGAACACTGTTTGGAACGGATCCTCAAACGGCTATGGTTGTTTTGGAGTCTATGGGAGCAGATGCAGTAGGTGTGAACTGTTCTACCGGTCCGGACCAGATGGTCGGGGTTGTAAAGGCTATGAAGGCGTGCAGTCATATACCGGTAATAGCAAAGCCAAATGCCGGACTGCCTAAATTGGTGGATGGACAGACCATTTATGATATGGAAGCGGAGGAATTTGCAAATGCCTGCGAAGAATTGATAGAAGCAGGCGTTTCTATTGTTGGCGGATGCTGCGGTACAACACCAAAGCATATCGAACTTCTGGCAAAAATGGCAGCAAAGCATTCTGTTTTACCAACGAAACCTTCCAAAGGAGATTGCTATTATCTAACGACGGAAAGAACTACCTTTACATTTGATCTGGACAGTCCGTTTTTTGTCGTGGGAGAGCGTATCAATCCGACCGGAAAGAAAGAGCTGCAGCGCCAGTTAAAAGAAGGTTCTATGGAAATGGTAGAACAGATGGCAGAGGAGCAGGTGGAGCTGGGAGCAAAAGTTCTGGATATTAATATGGGTATGAACGGTATTGATGAAAAAGAACGTATGCTGCAGGTGATCTATGATTTGACCACACTTGTGGATGTTCCGTTAAGCATCGATTCCAGTTATATTGAAGTAATTGAGAGTGCACTTAGAATATATCCGGGACGAGCCTTGATTAATTCGATTTCCCTGGAAACAGAAAAGTTTGAAAAGTTGATTCCGATTGCCAAAAAATATGGAGCAATGTTTATTCTGCTTCCACTTTCAGATGAGGGCTTACCTAAGAATCTGGAAGAAAAGAAGGCAATCATTCAAAAGATTCTTACGCGTGCAAAGGAATGCGGACTAAACGAAAGAGATATCGTCGTGGACGGTTTGGTGGCAACGGTGGGTGCCAATCCAAATGCGGCGCTTGAAACTATCGAAACGATTCGCCATTGTAAAGAGGATTTGGGACTTGCCACTATTTGCGGTCTCTCCAACATTTCCTTTGGCTTGCCGGAGAGACAATTTGTAAACAGTACTTTTTTGACGGCATCTATTTTCTCCGGACTTACGATGGCAATTTGCAATCCTTCCCAGGATTTACTCATGAATACCGCATTTGCATCAAACCTTTTACAAAATAAAGAAAATGCATCTACAGAATATATAGAAAGAGTTACGTCACGACCGTCTGTGTTGATAAGTAAAGCAGATACGCAGGCAGCCGGGGCAGGCGGGGATGCCGTTGTTACCGTTTCCGATGATAATGACAAAACCGTGTATGTGGATGTTTTGAAGGGAAGCAAGAACAAAATTGTATCGGATGTAGAAGTGCTTCTCAAAGCAGGCAAATCAGCCTCCGCTATTATTGATGAAATCCTGATTCCGGCGATTAACGAGACCGGACGACTGTTTGATGAGAAAAAATACTTCCTGCCTCAGCTGATTGCGAGTGCGGAAGCAATGAAAATCGCGATTGACCATATGGAACCGTTATTGGCACAAAACAGAACCAAGAGTCTTGGAACGATTGTGATTGCAACGGTGGAAGGGGATATTCACGATATTGGAAAGAACCTTGTTGTGTTGATGCTCAAAAACTATGGTTTTACGGTATATGATCTTGGAAAAGATGTTAGTGCCAGAACGATTGTAGACACGGCGATAGAGAAGGATGCCGACATCATAGGTTTATCTGCACTAATGACAACAACTATGATGGAAATGAAAAATGTTGTGGAGCTTGCGCATAAGGAAAATGTTCGTGCCAGAATCATACTCGGTGGTGCCGTAATTACGCAAAGCTTTGCAGATGAAATCGGGGCGGACGGTTATTCCAGGGATGCCAAAGAAGCAGTAACCCTCGTGAAAAAGTTGTTAGATATAGAGTAGAAAGGAAATTTAGCGTAGTATTATGAAACGTTTTTTATTGTTGTCCTTGCTTTTATTGTCGATGGCAGCAGGATTCTATGTCGCTAAAACGCGTCATGAAATGGATCTTGCCCTGAATAAAATGAATCGTGATGAGAGTACGGATCTGAACACAATTGAAGTAAATGAGAATCTGGTAAGTGATGATGATATCATCACAATTATTCTTGTGGGAGCAGATAAGAGGGAAAGTGAGCAGGACAGAGGACGCTCAGATTCACTTATGCTTGCAACTATGGATACCAAACATAAAGAACTGAAACTGACTTCTATTATGCGTGACACCTATCTGGAGATTCCGGGGCATGGCAGTGATCGTTTTAATGCGGCTTATTCCTACGGTGGCGTGGGACTTACCTATCAGACAATTGCGCAGAATTTCAATATTTCCGCGAACGGATATGTAATTGTTGACTTTGAAGGCTTCAAAAAAGTCATTAATAAAATTGGCGGAGTTGAAATGGAAGTTACGCAGGAGGAAAAGAATGTCATGGCAGATGACAATCATTATCCGGATTGGATTGCCAAACTCAAAATAGGCAAAAACAAACTCAATGGTAAACAGGCGCTTGCGTATTGTAGAATGCGTCATGACTCGAAGGGTGATTTCGGACGTACGGAGAGACAAAGAAATCTGCTTTCTGCAATTTTTAAGAAAATGAAAACAATGCCGATTCCGGATGCGTTGAAAGCGGTACAGGAAATCCTGCCATATATTACGACCGATCTTTCCAATGAAGAAATATATGCCTATGTTGCAAAGATGATTACGATGGGAACAACAGATATCGAGCAATTGCGGATTCCTGTAGAAGGAACCTACGCGCAACAGCGTATTTCCGGCAAATCTGTTTTGGTGCCGGATATTTCTTCCAATGCCGATATTATGCAGAAATTCATTTTTGAATCACAAAAGGAATTATCATTGACAAATGAAGAATAGATTACTATAATTAACTGTAAATTGTTTAGTTCTTTAATGTACTGTAGTGTGAAAATGATAAAACTACAGGATGGAAGACACAGTTTGGAGGAATACGATGAAGAAGATGATATTATCCATTCTTGTAGATAATACAGCCGGTGTTTTAAGCAGAGTTTCCGGTTTGTTCAGCAGAAGAGGCTACAATATTGACAGCCTTACTGTTAGTGAAACGGAGAATCCGGAGTTTTCAAGAATGACAGTAGCTGTTACAGGTGAAGATTTGATTTTGGAACAGATTAAGAAGCAGCTTTCCAAATTAGAGGATGTGAAAGAGATTCTCGAATTAAAGAGCGGCGAATCTGTTGTACGAGAATTGATTCTCGTAAAAGTAAAGGTAGAACCTAAGGAACGTCAGGCAATGGAGGCGCTTGTGAATATTTATCGAGGCAATATCGTAGACGTTGCAATGACATCCTTGACGATAGAACTTACCGGCAGCCAGGCGAAGTTAGACGCCTTCCTACGTTTGTTAGATGGATTTGAAATCAAAGAATTAGTAAGAACCGGTATTACAGGATTACTTCGAGGCTTTGAAGAAGAGAAAAGAAGTGCAGAATAAGATTTTCAATAATTTAGCCAGGTACTAGATTATTAAGAATAAATTTTTAAGAGAAAATGGAGGAAAAAGAAATGTCACAAGAAGCAAAGATTTTTTATCAAGAAGACTGTAATTTATCATTACTTGAGGGGAAAACAATCGCAATTGTAGGTTACGGAAGCCAGGGACATGCACACGCATTAAACCTGAAAGAGTCCGGATGCCACGTTATTATTGGTCTTTATGAAGGAAGCAGATCATGGGCAAAAGCAGAAGCACAGGGATTTGAAGTATACACAGCAGCAGAGGCAGCAAAAAAAGCAGATATCATCATGATTCTTATCAACGATGAAAAACAGGCAGACTTATACAAAAATGAAATCGAGCCAAATCTTGAAGCAGGCAATATGTTAATGTTCGCACATGGTTTCAACATTCACTTTGGTACTATCGTACCTCCAAAGGATGTAGACGTAACTATGATCGCACCAAAAGGACCTGGACATACAGTAAGAAGTGAGTATCAGGCAGGAAAAGGTGTTCCTTGCTTAATCGCTGTTGAACAGGATGCTACCGGTAAGGCACAGGATCTTGCACTTGCTTATGCACTCGGAATCGGTGGAGCAAGAGCCGGAGTTCTTGAAACAACCTTCAGAACAGAAACAGAGACAGACCTTTTCGGAGAGCAGGCAGTACTTTGCGGTGGTGTTTGTGCACTTATGCAGGCTGGTTTCGAAACATTAGTAGAAGCAGGATATGACTCACGTAATGCATACTTTGAATGTATCCACGAAATGAAACTGATCGTAGACTTAATCTATCAGTCAGGTTTTGCAGGAATGAGATATTCTATTTCCAATACTGCAGAATATGGTGATTATATTACAGGACCTAAGATCATCACAGAAGAAACCAAGAAAGCTATGAAGAAAGTACTTTCTGATATTCAGGACGGAACATTTGCAAAAGACTTCTTATTAGATATGTCTGATGCAGGACGTCAGGTTCACTTCAAAGCTATGAGAAAATTAGCTGCTGAACATCCGGCAGAAGTAGTTGGAGAAGAAATCCGCAAGCTTTACAGCTGGAATGGTGAAGACAAACTGATTAACAACTAATGAAAAGAACGATTCGTTGTTGAATAATTACATAGTCTAAGAATTTATGAACTGCTACGTTGGAGACAATAGTCACCGACGTGGCAGTTTTGTTGTATACTACTTGACGTTCTGTGAATAGGACTTGATTTTCTATGAGGAAAAAGTATATAGTATTGTATAGCAGTGCAAGATGTGAGGTTATAGTTTTGAAATATGAATTTGAACAGATTCTAAAACCGTTATTTTTGTGGTATGAATGCAATAAGCGGAGTCTTCCCTGGAGAGAAGATAGGAATCCTTATAAAATATGGGTTTCTGAAATAATGTTGCAGCAGACCAGAGTCGAAGCTGTGAAGGAATACTACAAGCGGTTTCTGGCTGAATTGCCGGATATAGAGGCGCTTGCCAATGTTTCCACCGATCGTCTTTTGAAACTTTGGGAAGGGCTTGGATATTATAACCGGGTTAAGAATATGCAAATTGCCGCCCGGGATATTATGGAGCGTTTTGATGGTCGGTTTCCGGAAAACTACGACGATATTTTGTCTTTAAAGGGGATTGGTAACTATACGGCGGGAGCCATTGCTTCCATAGCATTTTCACTTCCGTTTCCTGCTGTTGATGGTAATGTGCTTCGCGTAGCTATGCGTGTATTTGCATCTTATGAAGATATTGCCAAAGAGAAAGTGAAGAAGGAAGTTACGAAGCAATTAAAGCATGCCATGGAAAATACCCAACTGTTTACAGAATGGGAACGGGTACAGGAAGAAATCGGGAAAAAGACGCAGGAAGAGAGTTTCTTTGGTGGAGTAAATCAGGCGTTTATGGATCTTGGTGCTACGATTTGTATTCCAAACGGCGAACCCCTGTGCGAAAAATGCCCGTTACAACAAATGTGCAAAGGGTACAAAATGGCAAAGCAAAAGGGCGTTTCGATTGAAAAGGAATTGCCGGTAAAGACCGGAAAAGTCAAAAGAAGAATTGAAAATCGAACGGTTTTTTTGCTGGAGTACGATGGGAAAATTGCCGTGCACAAAAGAGATAAAAACGGATTGCTTGGTGGCTTGTGGGAATACATTTCCACAGAGGAGCATTTATCGGTTGAACAGGTGGAAGCTATGTTGGAGAGAAATGATTTTCCTTCCTATGAAATGAAGCTTTGTGGAGAAGCCAAGCATATTTTTAGTCATATAGAGTGGCGAATGATTGGGTATTACATCAAACTGTCCAAAGAGGAACGATTTACAGACAGTGATTTCTATAAGGAGTTATCTTGGGTTACGATAGCCGAAAAGAAAGCAAACTATGCAATTCCGTCTGCGTTTCGTGTATACGATCGTTGGATTGAGAAAGAGATGTGTCCGGAAACCAAAAGGAATCGTATGGTGTAGAGAAGATAAGTCTTTCGGCGGTGACAGAGAGTTTAGAAAAGGAGTCAATATGGATAGAGAACAATTATTAGCCAAAATGCAGTTGATTTTGGAGAAAGCAAAAGCACAGAATGCGAAGATTACAAAAGAAGAAGTACAGGCTTTTTTTGAAAAAGAAAAGATAGATGAAGTACAATTAGAAGCAGTGTATGCCTACCTTGACGAGAATCATATCATGGTAAAAGGTTTTGTGCCATCCAGGGGATTAAAAGAAATGTATGATCTGGAAGAGGAAGAATTGGCTTCTGAAAAGATAAAAGAGTCGAAGTATTTAAAAATGTATCGCAAAGATTTGAATAAACTTGAGGTTCCTGATAAAGAAAACCGTAAAGAGCTGTATAAAGAACTTCTTGATGGAAAAGAAGCTGCAAAGCAGGAAGTAACTCATGCGTGGCTCAAAAAGGTTATCACAATTGCGAAAGGATACATGAAGAGAGCAGATGGTATTATTCTGGATGATTTGATCCAGGAAGGAAACATTGGTTTGTTGCTTTGTGTGGAAGATTTGTTTGGCAGTAAACAGGATGTGGACTGTGAGAGTGTTATTCGTGATTTTATTAAGAAAACAATGGAAACCTATCTGGATGAGAATCAGATTCTGGCAGATCAGGAGAATACAATTATTGCGAAGGAAAACCTTTTGGCAAAGGCGATGAAGACGCTTTCGGAAGATTTGGGACGCGTGGCAACGGTATCAGAGCTTTCGGAATATACCAAAATGACGGAAGAAGAAATTGAAGACCTGATGCGACTTTCCAAGGATTCCATGAAAGCCGGTAAGGGTGAATAAAATAATATCATTATAAGTATGAAGGAGTATAGATAAGATGAAAGGTACGGTAAGAGTAAAGAAATTACATGAAAATGCCAAGCTTCCTACCTATGGGAGCGAGTTTGCTGCAGGAGCAGATCTGTATGCTTTGTTAGAGGATAAAGTGGAGATTAAACCCGGAGAAATGTTTCTTGTAAAAACAGGGATTTCGATGGAAGTGCCGGTCGGATATGCAGGGCTCATTTATGCCAGAAGCGGACTGGCGACCAAGAAAGGACTTGCGCCGGCCAATAAAGTAGGTGTTGTGGATGCAGATTACAGGGGAGAGATTATGATTCCGTTGTTTAATCACTCTGACCAACCACAGATCATTGAGCCTGGAGAGCGTGTTGCACAGTTTGTAATTACCCCGTTTTTTGCAGCAGATTATGTAGAATGTGACAGCTTAGAGGATACAAAACGCGGAGAAAATGGATTTGGTTCCACAGGAAAACACTAGTTGGAGGAAATGGAATGAAGTATTTAAACAGTCTGTTATACGGAAGTACTACTACAAAATCCTATTTATGGACCATAGTGATATTGTTTTTCCTGGCAATTATGTTTCTTGTTTTTGGAGTTGTTTTTTCTTTGGGATTTCTTTTTCCGGCGGTTATTTCAATGCTCATTTGCGTAGGAATCTTTCGCTCTCTGGATTGGGAGGATGTTGTTAAGGAAGGTGAAATCGGACAAATAGAACACCGTATAGAAAAAGGGGAGAAGAAACATAAAGCGGACAAAAATGCAGCTTCAGAAGATGGGGAAGATTCTCCAAAGGAAGCATTTGCAAGATTAGAAAACTACGGAAAAAAGGATATCAAACGTTTATTTCATAAATACAAGGTAAAGCGTGATCATAAAGCGATTATTATTGACAGCAGCCGAAAATACAAAATCAGACAGTGCCCGGCTTATGCATGGAAGGATCGGACAAAGCTTCATTTTTTATTGTTGGATGATGGAGCCAGAAAAATTTCCGTGCCGCTGGATGAGATTGAACATATCGCGTATGTTCCAAGAATATCGGCGAATCCAATGCTGGATTATGAGGAACTTAGGGATTCCTCTTTTGTAGCACATATATTTTCCCCTTATTTGCCGAACTATTTTCAGGGCGTTGTACAGGGACGCGGAGTAACGTGTAAAAACCTTTACAATGTGGCAGAAGACATTATGGTAACAAATACATCTGCTAGAAATATGTTTGATTTGCTTGGACTGGATTTTTATATTGACGATCGGCTTCTTGGTGCAAAGGAACGAAATGAGTTCTTCAAACTTGGATACAAGGCCAATGTTTTATGGAGAGACACGGTAATTAACAGTGTAGAGTATAAGAATAAAATTAAAGGGATTCTGACCAATATGGCGCAGTCTGAGATTTCAGATTATGCGTTTGAGCAGGTTTTGCAAATGTTTATTGAGCATAGACTTGTAACAATGGAATATGCAGAGTTCTTTCGGGAGATGCGTTGGTAGTAAACTATCGACGCATCTCTTGTGTTTATGCCTTACGTGTGAAACTTTTCAGGTTGGCAGGTAGAATTTTACTTGAAAAATAATGAAAAAATAAACAGGCAATAATAGTAATTATCTGAAAATAATATAAAATATAGAACGAAATAAAAAAATATCAAATAATTTGATAAAAAGTATTGACAATATAAAAATCCCTTGTTATAATAACACTATCCTAAAAGAAATCACTAACAGTTAAAAGTTAGTGAGAAGATAGAAAAATGGAATAGGAACGGAGGCGATTCCAATGGGAACGTAAGTAATGAAGCCTAGAGAAGCTTCAAGGGGAACTGGTGAACAGGTTAATTCTATACTAAAGTTCATTCACAAAGAAGTTCCGGACATGGATTTTCAAGAGAAGCATGAAAAGAAGGGTTTATCGCAACAGAGATTCTGAGTACGGGGTCACTGCTAGTGGAATACCGGTATATAAGTGATAAGAATGCGGTCGAATGAGAATGGTTCAAGGAGCTTAGATGAAACAAACTTTCCAAATGGGGATCCCGTTACGGGATACGAAGAAGCAGAACTTTAATAGAGATCGTCGAAAGAAGTTTCAAAAGAAATTTGTTATGGATTTCAAAAGAAAATTTCATAGATTATTTCTAACAAAGAAAAGAAGTCCGGCTTAGGAGAAGATATTTTATATGATAAAGCATATAATGTGATAGAGATTTTGGAAGTTTATAGTCAAGTGAATAGAGGTTAGCGGAGTTTGTATATTTTATATACGTCAGGATAAGAAGCTAACAGGAGATATTTATAGAGTTCGGTTTTTAGAAAAGGAGATATCAGGAACTTAGTATAGCAAATGTATAAACCATTAGATTGAGGGTTTACATAAAGCATAAACTGTGAAAGCCAGTTAAAAATATAGTTTGAATATACAAGAAAGTGAAGGTATGGTCCGATGTATTAGTAAATGTATTTCAGACATAGATAGAATGAAAGAAAGGAAGGTACGGTCCACCAAAAACATAATATGAAAAAAGAAGAAGAAATAAATACAGGCATCTGAATGGTTTCATCAGTGATGATAGATTCTCATTCAGGTGCCTTATTTGTTGTACCGGATTAAATAGTGTGAAATGTGCCGGTTGCTTCCCGGACGTCCTTCTTAGTGTCAGGACTGGGAAGCTTCCAGTTTCATATTATATTTGGTATGATACATAATTTTATCAGCTCTGGATAATGTATCCTGCAAATTTTTATCGATATTCGGATTATAACGGGCAAAACCGGAAGCAATGCTAAGGTTATAATCTTCATGTTCCTTGTTGTATAATTCAATCAGGTGATTCATCTTCTGTGTGCACTTGCAATACTGGGAAAGTGCTTTTTTATTGCGTATAATAATAGCAAATTCATCGCCGCCGATACGATAGCATTCGGAGTAACCGACAAATGCTTCTTCGATAATTCGTGCACCGTTAATAATTAATTCGTCTCCAACGTGGTGACCAAAAGTATCGTTCAAAACCTTCAGGTTATTCAAATCAAATTCAGCTACAAAGATCGTATCGTCTTCAAAAGTTTCCTCATTTTCAAATTGCGATGTTTTGGCATAAAATGCGGAGCGGTTGTTCACCGAAGTAAGAACATCGGTATAGGCAAGCTTTTGATAGGCTTCTGCCTGATCTCCCAGATTTGCTTTCTGTACATTTTCCCGAAGAGTAACAAAAGCAAGATATAAAATAAATACAAAGGAGCCAATCCTGGTGTTGAACGTAGCATCCGTATTGTTACCAAACAGGAACAGGATACAATCCAAAAGTCCGGTGGAACCGAGTATGATGGTTGCGATCAAAAAGACAGCAGAGTCTTTTTTGTTACCCTTAACAATGTAATTGTAAATGCTGTACAAGTGCAGCATAAGTATCAGTAAGGAAAAGAAGATAATTATATACGGTAACGTCACTGTGTAATGTGCAATGGAACTGATATCCAATATTATGATTATCAGATTGAAAATCATAGCACTATGTAACATGGCACTTAAACTGCGGGTTTCCTGTAGAGAGAAAAACTCCCGGAAAAATGCAACAACTGCACAAGGTGTTAGAATGATGGATATCATTTTCATATAGTAAATCAATGTAATATTCGATATAAATAAACTTAGTAAACCGGCTTCTTCGAGAGACCAAAAACCAAAACAGATGGCTAAAAATCCGAGATATAAAATGGATTTTGTAACGGACTCATTGTAATGAAGAAACGCCCAAAGGGATACAAAAACGAATCCCATCAAAATCAAGCATAAACTAAGGATTGATTTCCAGGTAGAATGACGCATCAGATAGGAAATACAATCGGAACGGGAACCTACAATAATAACCGGTGCCTGGCTGGATACATTCGAGTATTCGCTGTCAAGGCTTATGGAAACATAGTAAGCAGCTCCGGAAAAAGGCTGCTCTACTACAGAAGGAACCGTAATGAAGTTCCACAGACTGCCGTTTTTGTAAATAGGAGAGGAGGAAAAACTGCCCACCTCCCTGCCTTCTTTATTCAAAATCTTCAGGTCATAAGACGCATAGATTGTTTTAAAACAAAGTGTATTCTGTTGTTGGTTGGAAAAAATAAGAGTACCTTTATAGAATGTTTTGCCATTCTGCTGAATCGGTGTTGTCTTGGTGAATGAAATCTGTGAATTCTCAATGAGTGGCGAACGACTCTGTCCAAAGACTGCAAGAGAAGACACAATTTGTATCCCAAACAATATAATAATTAACACAAATAATATTGATATGATAGAAAACTGACGTTTTTCAAGATTCTGAAAGAAATCGCCCATAATTATCCCCTCTCTTAATAACCATATCTGTAAACAGTTTCATAAATGCAAAATACATATTCATTATTATGTTCTGAGTTTGCTTTATAAATGTCTCGATACTTAGGACTAAAGAACTAGTCTGGCTACAAACAATCATAACATTTACGCAAAAAAAGTCAATGATTAACAGATAAAAAAATGCACAAAAATTGACTTATTAAAATATTAAAAATGCACAAATGATTTTGTTAAACGAACAGAGGGAAACGTCCGAAAGATAGTGAAAATCTTGACAATATGGCTAGATTGTTTTAAAATTAACAAAAACAAAAAAGGAAGGTATGCACATGCGCAGAGAAGAGATTGAAGCAGCCAAAGAACATTTTGGTAAATTGATTGAAAAACAGTTAGAACGTGTAGAAGTTATGAAAGCTCAGGGAGATTTCCTGGACTATAAAAGTTTAGACAAAATTGTCATCGGTGTTTGCGGTGGAGACGGAATCGGTCCTGCAATCACCAAACAGGCTCAGAGAATTCTTGAGTATCTTTTAAAAGAAGATGTTTCCAAAGGAAAAGTTGAATTCAAAGTAATCGACGGACTTACCATTGAACGACGTGCCGCAGAATTAAAGGCCATTCCGGACGATGTACTTGCAGAGTTAAAAGAATGCCATGTTATCCTGAAAGGACCTACAACAACGCCTAGAAAGGGTGATGAATGGCCAAATGTGGAATCTGCCAATGTAGCAATGAGAAAAGAACTGGATCTCTTTGCCAATGTTAGACCGGTTCGTATTCCGGAACAGGGTATCGACTGGACCTTCTATCGTGAAAATACAGAGGGTGGATATGCAGCAGGAAAAGAAGGTGTTAATGTAACTGAGGATCTGGGAATCGACTTTACGATTGCTACTTCTCAGGGATGTGACCGTATCATCCGTGCCGCATTTGAATTCGCAAAAGCCAACGGCAAAACCCGTGTTACTGCTGTAACAAAAGCGAACATTATTAAAACTACAGACGGCAAATTCTTAGATACTTTCTATGAAATTGCTAAGGATTATCCGGATATTGCAGCTGACGACTGGTATATTGATATCATGACAGCTAAGCTGGTAGATGAGAAACGTAGAAAAGACTTCCAGGTAGTAGTACTTCCAAACCTTTACGGAGATATTATTACAGACGAAGCTGCGGAATTCCAGGGTGGAGTTGGAACAGCAGGAAGTGCGAACATTGGTAAGAGATATGCAATGTTTGAAGCAATTCATGGTTCAGCACCACGTATGGTGAAAGAGGGTCGTGATATTTACGCAGATCCTTGTAGTGTGATCCGTGCTGCTGCAATGCTTCTTGCACATATCGGATATGTTGCAGAGTCTGAGAAGTTATACAAAGCATTGGATATTTGTACAATTACAGAGAAGAAGCTTGTAATGACAGGACGTGATACGGGAGCAACCAGTGAAGAATTTGCAAACTATATCATGGAGACAATTGAGAATTTATAAGATATGATTTTAGCATGTGATAATATAAAAAAATCCTTTGGGACGGATGTCATTTTAGACGGAGCCGGTTTTCATGTAAATGAGAATGAAAAGGTTGCCATTGTGGGTGACAATGGATGCGGTAAGTCCACACTTCTAAAGATTATTATGCGTGAAATGAGTGCAGATGAAGGCAATGTAGTACTTGCGAAAAATGCGACCATTGGTTATCTGGCACAGCATCAGGAAATTGATTCAACGAACACCATATATGATGAAGTGTTAGAAGTGAAAAAGGATGTGATTGATTTATATCATCAAATCAGAACGCTGGAATTGGAAATGAAGACAGCATCCGGTCAGGATTTGGATCGAATGCTGTCTTTGTATACAAGACTGAATTCTGAATTTGAGATGAAAAACGGATATGCCTATAAAAGCGAAGTGACCGGTGTGTTAAAGGGTCTGGGCTTTCGTGAGGAAGAATTTGATACGAAAGCAGCCACGCTCTCCGGAGGACAGAAGACACGACTTGCGCTCGGGAAACTTTTGATTATGAATCCGGATATTATTCTTTTGGATGAGCCGATCAACCACCTGGATATGGCATCCATCACCTGGCTTGAGACATATTTGCTTAATTATAAAGGTGCGGTGGTAATTGTTGCGCATGACCGTTATTTTCTTGACCGGATTGTACAAAAGGTCGTAGAGATTGAAAATGGCAAGACAAGAGAATACGTGGGCAATTATACGGAATTTGCCAAGAAGAAGGAACTGCTTCGAAATGCAAGAATGAAGCAGTATTATAAGCAACAGCAGGAAGTGAAGCACCAACAGGAAGTAATACAGAAGCTGAAGTCCTTCAACAGAGAGAAATCCATCAAGCGAGCAGAAAGCAGAGAGAAAATGCTTTCCAAAGTAGAATTGATAGATAAGCCTGTCGATGTACAGAATGAGATGTCTCTGCGCCTGGAACCGGGAATTGTAAGCGGAAAAGATGTGCTGGAAGTGAACGGACTTTCTAAAGCATTTGGAAGCAATCACTTGCTGGAAGGCGTGGATTTTGACTTAAAGCGCGGGGAACGCGTCGCTATTATCGGAAATAATGGTACCGGAAAGACGACCATTCTTAAAATGATAAATGAGCTGTTGCCTGCAGATGCGGGGACGATAACACTTGGAACAAATGTACACATCGGTTACTATGATCAGGAACAGCAGACGATGGATCCGGAAAAGACTTTATTTGAGGAGATTTCGGATACCTACCCGGATATGGATAATACAAGGATTCGAAATGTGCTAGCAGCGTTTTTGTTTACCGGTGATGATGTTTACAAGCAGATTAAGAGTCTGAGCGGTGGTGAAAAGGGAAGAATTTCTCTGGCAAAACTGATGTTGTCGGAAGCCAATCTTTTGAT
This sequence comes from Lachnospiraceae bacterium, assembly GCA_024698865.1. GTDB lineage: Bacteria > Bacillota > Clostridia > Lachnospirales > Lachnospiraceae > JAILQS01. The sequence continues at coordinate 20,486 of JAILQS010000089.1, forward strand.
TCTGGACGAGCCGACCAACCACCTGGATATTACTTCGAAAGAAATACTGGAGGATGCACTGAATCATTATACCGGTACCGTACTTTATGTGTCACATGACCGATATTTTATCAATCGTACAGCAACAAGAGTATTAAATTTAAATCACAAAAAACTATATAATTATATTGGTAACTATGATTATTATTTGGAGAAAAAAGAATTCGTAGAAGGTAGTGTGGACGGTGGCGAAGCAGTTTTATCACGCGATGCAGACCGGACGACAAACGATTCTGCCGGGAAAAAGGACTGGAAACAGCAAAAGGAAGAAGCGGCACGACTTAGAAAAATTCAGAATGATTTGTCCAAATGTGAAAAGCGTATTGAGGAAATAGAAACCCGTTTGGGAGAGATAGACCAGTTGCTCTTAGAGGAAGAGGTTTATACCAATGTTCCAAAACTGATGGAGATGAACAAGGAGAAGACAGCACTGGAGGAAGAATTGGAACAGTGTATGGAAGAATGGGAAAGTCTGTCAGAATTGACATAGATTTTTCGTTTCATTATAATAAAGTAAGGAAGTAACCAGGAGGTTTTACAGTGTCCGATAAAGGAATTTCAATGGCTGTCGTAAAACGATTGCCAAGATATTATAGATATTTGGGGGAACTGCTTGAGAATGGGGTTGTCCGTATTTCCTCCAAAGAATTAAGTGAAAAGATGAATGTAACCGCTTCCCAGATTCGCCAGGATCTGAATAATTTCGGTGGATTTGGTCAACAGGGATACGGCTACAACGTAGAGTTTCTTCACCAGGAAATCGGAAAGATACTCGGGCTGGATCACGAATATCATGTGATTATCCTCGGTGTTGGTAATCTTGGTCAGGCACTTTCCAAGTATGCAGGTTTTCGGAGAAATGGTTTCGTTGTAAAAGCGTTATTTGATATTAATGAAGATATCATTGGAAAGAAATTTGGCAATGCTACCGTATACAGTATGGATGAACTTGAGAATTATATTAAGAATAACGAGGTACATATTGCGGTTATGACTCTTCCAAAAGAAGCAGCTCCTCAGGTTGCCAAACAGGTCGTGGACTGGGGCGTAAAAGCAATTTGGAATTTTGTTTCCACGGATTTGCAGCTTCCGGAAGGCGTTGTATTTGAAAACGTGCATTTGGCAGAGAGTCTTATGAGATTGTCTTACAGTATTAAAAGAAGTAACGAAGACTAGTAAACGGGGTAAGGTGATGTTATGCCTATTCGAAAGAATAAAGCATCAGATACATTTAAGTTTGAACAGGTACTTCAGGGAAAAGAGATTCCCATACTTACATTGGATGACAGATGGCATCGAATGTTTGTTGGTATGAACAAAACACCGGAGATTAAAAGTCTCGAAAAAAAATTAAACGACCTTGTCAAGTACCAGGGCAAAATGGTAAATGATGTGAAGGATTTAAAAGCACTTAAGAGCCGGCTAATGAATGAAATCCTTCAGAATATGAGTGCGGTTCCGGGCAGGGAAGATACACTTAGACAACGCAAACAGGAGAAAAGTCAGAAGCTGATTTATGACATTAATGACAAACTGCGGGAGGCAGAGCTTGCCATTGCGAAAGTGCCGGACGACATCAATCAGGTAAACTGCCAGTTGTTAGCAGCAAGTCTGGTGTTGTGGTATGAAAAGGCAAATGAAAACAGCCGGAAGCTGGAAGAAGTAGATCGTTGGATTGAAAGTTTTAAGAATCAATTGAGAGATAAATTACTTGAAAAACAGGATATGGAAGATAAGAATCGGGAAATCTATACATATATGAATGCATTGTTAGGAAAGGCTGCAGTGGATCGGTTAGATCAGATGACCGGAAGTAATCTTCGAAAGGATAAAAAATCAAAATGAGTATTGTTGGGATAGGAACAGATTTGGTTGAAATAGACAGAATGCAAAAGGCCTACGAAAAAAAGGCCTTTAGAAAACGTGTCTTTACCGACAAGGAGCAGGAACTAATCTGTGAATCCGTGCAAAGAGCCGCCGGCAATTTTGCAGTAAAGGAATCTGTTGCAAAGATGTTTGGAACAGGTTTTTTGCATTTTAATCCCATCGACATTGAAGTGTTGAGAGATGAAAAAGGGTGTCCCTATGTGGTTTTATATGATGGGGCATTGCAACTTGCGACAGACAGGAAAATTAACAAAATACACGTATCTATTACGAATACGAAAGTATACGCAAGTGCGTTTGTAGTAGGCGAGAATGTAGAAAAAGCTGATTTGTAAAAGTGGGCTTTTTTTCTTTATAGATAACCGATAACAGTATTATGAATATAATAACATAGAAAGGCAAAAGAAATGAAAGAGTATTACAGAACAAAAGCAGTAATTAATCTGGATGCAATTTGTGAGAATATCCGAAATACCAGAAAACTTATGTCTGCGGACACAAAGTTGATGGCGGTAATTAAAACAGACGGATACGGTCATGGGGCAATTCCGATTGCGATGGCGTTGGATGCACTGGTTGTAGACAACAAAGATGCTGTAAATGCATACGCAGTTGCTACCGTGGCAGAAGGAATAGAACTTCGCAGGGCCGGAGTAAAGAAACCGATTCTTACGCTTGGAGTTACGCCATTGGCGCATTATGATAAATTGCTGGACTGGAACATTACACCGACGGTTTTTGCCTGGGAAATGGCGAAAGAGCTTTCGGATCGGGCAGTGAATAAAGGAGTAAAAGCACCGGTTCACATTAAACTGGATACGGGAATGAGCCGTATCGGGTTTGCCGTAAATGAACAGTCAGCAGATGAGATTAAGAAAATAAGTGAGCTTCCGGGCATTGTAATAGAGGGTTGTTTTACGCACTTTGCAAAGGCAGATGAGTCAAACCTCGACTTTACAAAGTTACAGTTTGAAAAATATATGCAGATGATAAACTGGCTCATGGAAAGAGGAATTACGATACCGGTAAAACATGTTTGTAATAGTGCCGGTATTATGGAGTTTCCGGAAGGACATCTGGATATGGTGCGTAGCGGAATTTCCACCTACGGTATGTATCCGTCTGAGGAAGTGCATAAGGAAAAACTTTTGCTTAAGCCGGCGTTGAGTTTAAAAGCATACGTAACTTACGTAAAAGACGTAGAAGAAGGAACCGGTATCAGTTATGGAGGAACTTACGTGGCCAAGAAGAAAATACGCGTGGCAACGATTCCGATTGGCTATGGGGATGGATACAAGCGTGCGCTTTCCAACAAGGGAAGAGTATTGATTCATGGAATGAGTGCACCGATTCTTGGAAGAGTATGTATGGATCAGTTTATGGTGGATGTCAGCCATATTCCAAATGTTAAAGAAAATGATGAGGTTACGTTAATCGGAAGAGATGGTGAGGAAGAGATTACAATGGAGGAACTGGGAGAGTTAAGTGAATCCTTCAACTACGAAATTGCCTGCTCACTGGGAAAACGTATCCCGAGGGAATACATTTATCAGGGACGTAAAATTGGTACATGGGACAGTTTTGACAGCGCTGAGAGTTCCTTTTCTTTCAATTTTCCAAAAAAATAATTATAAATGAATAAATCACGCAGAAGATGGAAAGACTTATGAACAAATAGAAATAGAATCCGTTGATGGAGTGTGATTTGAAGTGGTAATAAAAAGAGGAGATGTTTTTTACGCAGATTTGCGTCCGGTGGTTGGTTCTGAACAAGGTGGTGTCAGACCGGTAATCATCATACAAAATGATATGGGAAACCGGCACAGCCCGACCGTAATCTGCGCAGCAATCACCTCACGCATGAATAAAGCAAAGCTTCCGACGCATGTGGAGCTTAGCTCAAGAAACTATGATATCGTAAAAGATTCTGTTATATTACTGGAACAGGTTAGGACAATTGATAAATCGAGACTTCGGGAAAGAGTATGCCATCTGGATGATGAAGTACTGGAGAAAATCGATTATGCCCTGCTTGTGAGTTTTTCCCTACTGTAACAGTTTACATAAACGATTCGATAAATGGTGGCGTCAAAACGCAGAAAGAGGAGTATATGGAGTTTATATTGCTATTGGTCATATTGGTATTTGTGGCGTTGGTTTCGTATACGAAATCAGCGCTGGAGCTTAGCGATGAAAGTTATTTTACCAGACAAACGGATGAGGAGCCCGACAAGTACAAAGATATCCTTGCATTGATTGAGGACAAATCCAGTTATGTTAAAACAGCCAGAAGTTTAATTGTTCTGGGGTACGTATTTATGGGTGTAATTCTGGAACGAATTGCAATTACGTACCTGAATCCGATTGCGGCACAATTGGGCAGTATTTTGAATGTAATTAGTGTTCGTATTGTCCTGCTGGTGCTTTCCTGGGCAGGGGTTGTATATCTTGCAATCCTGATTGGAAAGTTTATTCCAACGAGTCTGTCGGCGGTACATCCGGAGGTGACAGCTTACAAGATGTATCGTTTTATGAAATACGTATCCATCTGTATGCGGGGAGTTATCTGGATTTTTGACAAATCCTCCGATGCCATCTTTTTTGTCCTTCGCATTAGTCCTGAGGATCTTGAGGACAATGTTACAGAAGACGAAATCAAATCTATTGTAAATGAAGGGTTTGAACAGGGGGTTTTGGAAGATTCGGAAGTTGAAATGATTTCTAATATCATGGAAATGGATGAAAAAAAAGTGAAGGATATTATGACGCACCGCAAGAAAGTGGTTTTGATCAGTCAGGATATGCAATTGGAAGAAGCACTCAAATTCATGTTGGAAAAGAGTTATTCAAGATTTCCGGTGTATGACGAAGAACGCGACAATATTATCGGTGTCGTGCATTTGAAAGATGTGATGCAGTACTATGTTGGTGGCGATAATAAAAATGTGACGGTACATGAAGTGATCCGCAAACCTTATTTTGTCCCGGATACGCAGGGAATCGAAGATGTTCTCGAGGAAATGCAAAGTAAGAAGATACATATGGCGATTGCAATTGATGAGTACGGTCAGTTTGCCGGAATCGTAGCTATGGAAGATATCATCGAAGAAATCGTCGGAAACATTTTTGATGAATATGATGTGGATGAGAGAATGATTATTCGCCAGCCAAACAATAAATTTTTGATGAAAGGTCTGACACCGATTGAAGAGGTGGAAGAAGCGCTGGATATTAAGGTAGAGCAGGATGCGTTTGATACGCTGAATGGATTGCTGATTTTTCTAATGGGACATTTGCCAAAGGACAATGAGAAATCAACCGTTTCTTATAAAGGTTATGTATTTCATTTGATTGAAACAAAGAAGAATATGATTAAAAGAGTTCGTGTTGAGCCGGAGGTAAAAAAAGAGATTTTGTAAACAAAAAAACAGACAAAAAGAAAGAACTATGCTTCGCGAAAGCATAGTTCTTTCCTGGTAATATAATTACCAAAAGCGTATAATAGGGTGGGAGTAGAAAGTGTTAAAAACACAATCTTCCTAGAGTATACACATTACTTGTGTTAAATGTGTGGCGTAGACTTTAGAAAAAAATGAAAATTTTAAAAATGGAGTAGAAAATGAAGATTACAGTGCTAACCGTAGGGAAAATTAAAGAGAAATATCTGGAGCAGGGGATTGCAGAATACAAAAAGCGTTTGGGTAAATACTGCAAATTAGAAATTGTTGAGGTGGCAGATGAGAAGACACCGGATAATGCAAGCGAAAGTGTAGAACGTAAGATTAAGGAGAAAGAAGGCGAACGTCTTCTTAAGTACATAGATGACAGCGCATATCTGATTGCACTTGCAATTGACGGGAAAATGTTGGATTCGGTGGAGCTTTCGGAAAAGATAGATAAGCTTGGAGTGCAGGGGACAAGCCATATTCAGTTTGTGATTGGCGGCTCACTCGGAATATGTGATGAGATTTTGAAAAAAGCAGACTTTAAACTGAGTTTTTCAAAAATGACATTTCCACACCAGTTGATGCGTATGATTCTGATGGAACAGATTTATCGTGCATACCGGATTATGAGAGGAGAACCATATCATAAATAAAAAACACCACTTGGAAGCAAGTGGTGTTTAAACGGTATGTGAATTATTTGTCTTTGATAATTTCGACAATATATTTTGGACGATGTTTGGTTTCGGAATATATTTTTCCAATGTATTCGCCAATCAGACCGATGGCAATCATCTGAATGCCGCCAATCGCCCAGATGGAGAAGAATAAACTGGTCCAGCCGGGTACAACGTTATGATGCCAGTTCTGAATCAACGAATATATCAGCGCAAAGATTGCAACTCCAAAAATCAGAAAGCCCAATAACAAAATAAAGCGAATCGGGCGAACCGTAAAGGAAGTAATGCCGTCGAGGGCAAAGGAAAGCATTTTACGTAATGGGTATTTGCTTTCGCCGTATTCACGCTTATTACGGGCATAATAAACCACATCAGTTTTATATCCCAGCAAAGGGATAATTCCTCTCAAATACAGATTCACTTCCTGAAATTCTGAAAGCGATGCCAGAGCTTTCGTACTCATAAGGCGATAATCCGCGTGATTGTATACCGTATCGATTCCTAAGAAATGTTGAAAATGGTAGAAGGTTTCGGCTGTCATTCTTTTGAACAGGGTATCGGTTTCGCGTTTGTCGCGTACACCAAGTACGATTTCGCAACCCTGAGCATTTTTCTCAATCATTTCATCGATCGCATTGATATCATCCTGCAAATCCGCATCCAATGAGATTACAATGTCACAATGTTCTCTGGCGTACATCAGTCCGGCCAAAAGCGCATTCTGATGACCGCGGTTTTTACTGAGACTAATGTAGGAAAACAAATCCTCTGTCTGATGAAGCGTATCCAGAATAGACAAAGTGGCATCTGTGGAGCCGTCATTGACAAATAAAATGCGACTGTCTTTCGAAATGCGATCATCCGCCATCAACTGTTCCATTTTTTCTTTTAATATTTTGCTTGAAAAAGGCAGTACCTGCTCTTCGTTGTAACAGGGAACTACCAGATATAGTTTCTTCATAGTTAATCTCCTTTTACTATTATTTATTATAAAGGAAACGAGTGAAAAAGCAATTGGCATAGTACATCAAAAAGATATGTGATATAATTATTTTGTGTGAGTTAGATTGAATAATTTAGTTGGAACAGGAGATTTAAATGTACAGTGTTCAAACAGAAATATGCGGATTGTTATTAATCTGCCTGATTAGCTTTTTGTTTTCCAGACAGAATGCGTTACGAATTGTAACTGAAAAAATCTATACTTACATTCTTTATTCCGTGTTTGTATCTGTCATTCTGGACGGGTTCAGCATTTTAGTAATAAAGAATGAGTGGTTTCCGATAGAAATCAGATATCTGATTTGCAGAGGC
>JAILQS010000095.1 GCA_024698865.1 Lachnospiraceae bacterium
CTTCTTTGTTCACAGGTGCGCATCGGAAGCCAGGTAAAACAGATTGTTTCCGGTATCAAAGCACACTACAGTGCAGAAGAAATGGTTGGAAAGAAAGTAATGGTACTGGTAAATCTGAAACCGGCGAAGCTGGCAGGCGTATTATCCGAGGGAATGCTTCTTTGTGCAGAAGATGAAAACGGAGAATTGGCACTTATGGTTCCGGAGAAGAAAATGCCGGCCGGTGCTGAAATCTGCTAACGAAAGAAAGATCAGTTAATGGAAGATGGAGCAAGGAGTTCGAAGACAGTGATGATTTTTGACAGTCATGCTCATTATGATGATGAGCAGTTTGAAGAAGACAGAGAAGCGCTATTAAGCAGTTTTAAGGAGCAGGGAGTCGGATATGTAGTAAACATATCCGCTTCCTTATCTTCCGTGGAAGACAGTATTGAGCTTGCGAAGGAGTATCCGTTTATCTATACATCCGTGGGCGTTCACCCGGAAGAGGTGCATCATTTGAAAGAGGATAGTGAAGCATACCTTAGAAAAATGGCGGATTATGAAAAATGCGTGGCAATTGGTGAAATCGGCCTGGATTATCACAGGAAGGAAGTGCCGCACGATTTACAGAAAAAATGGTTTATCACACAGATGGACATTGCCCGTGATAAAAAGCTTCCAATCCTGATTCACAGCAGAGATGCCGCACAGGATACGCTAAATATTATGAGGGAGCAACACGCAGAAGAAATCGGTGGAGTAATACACTGTTTTTCCTATTCGAAAGAGATGGCAGCAAAGTATTTGGAAATGGGCTTTTATCTCGGAATCGGAGGCGTTGTGACGTTCAAAAATGCTAAGACTTTAAAAGAAGTTGTAGAGTATGCACCGTTAGAGAGTCTTTTATTGGAGACGGATTGTCCGTATCTTGCACCGGAGCCATATCGCGGCAAGAGGAACAACTCCCTCTATATCAAATATGTTGCAGAGCAGATTGCGCAGTTAAAAGGCGTAACCTACGAAGAAGTGGTAAGCGTAACCGAGCAGAATGCAAAGAAGATGTATGGAATCTGAAAGGAAATATAAGAAACCAAGTAATAATCAGACAACGTAGAGCGTACGCTCGGAAAGTAAAAACAGGAGGAATCAATGGCAACACTGGGAAATCCGCAAAACACAATAGAAGTGCTTAAGAAATACGGATTTAATTTTCAAAAAAAATTCGGACAAAACTTCCTGATAGATGCGCACATCTTAGAAAATATAATGGATGCAGCGCAGGTGGGAAGCGACGATTTTGTACTCGAAATCGGACCGGGAATCGGAACGATGACACAGTATCTGTGCGAAAGAGCGAGAGAAGTAGTCAGCGTTGAAATTGACAAAAACCTGATTCCGATTCTGGAAGACACGCTGTCGCCATACGACAACGTGACGGTGATAAATGAAGATATTTTGAAACTCGATCTTGCACAGCTGGCAAAGGAAAAGAACGGAGGAGAGCCAATCAAAGTGGTTGCCAATCTTCCGTATTACATAACAACGCCAATTATCATGGGGCTGTTTGAAAGTAACGTACCACTCAAAAGCATTACGATTATGGTACAAAAAGAAGTGGCAGACCGTATGCAGGTCGGGCCGGGAACAAAGGATTACGGCGCGTTGTCACTTGCGGTACAGTATTATGCCAAACCGCAGATTAATATGATTGTGTCAGCGAACTGTTTTATGCCAAAACCAAATGTTGACTCGGCAGTGATTACGCTGCATCGCTATGAGAAGCCGCCGGTGGAAGTAAAGGACGAAAAGTTGCTGTTTCGCCTGATTCGCGCGTCCTTTAACCAGCGAAGGAAAACTCTTCAGAATGGGATTAACAATTCACCGGAACTTTCCATTAGTAAAGGACAGGTTGTAGAAGCTCTGGAGAAAATGGGCTTGCCGGCAACGGTACGCGGGGAAAGTCTGACACTGGAACAGTTTGCAACTTTAGCAAATCTGTTAGGATAGAAGCAAAGAAAGAAAAAGAGGAAATGCAATGAAGAAACGTTGGATCATAGGCTTACTTTTACTGACGCTGGTGCTTGCGCTTGGCGGATGTGGAAGAAAAGAAAACAAAGAAGAAGAAAAAGTCGAGTCTTTGGAAGCGGAAGAGACAGCAAAAGAAGCCGCCGTGGAAGAAGACATAGAAGAAGTCGAAGAAACACCGACGCCTACACCAACACCAACACCGGAAACTTATACGGAAGCAGATACAAAGCCAATGTATACGGTAGATGTGGTAAATGTAAGAAAAGAGCCGTCCACGGACAGCGAAGTATTAAAAGTTTTAGAGGCAAGAGTGGAGCTTGGCGTCATTGCGCTAGAGGGGGAATGGGCAAAGATTCTTCTGAACGGAGAAGTCTGCTATGTGGCAGCAGAATTCCTAAGTGAACAGATGCCTAAGGATAACGGTAAACTGATTGTAATAGATGCAGGACACCAGCAACACGGCAACAGCGAACAGGAACCAATCGGACCGGGAGCATCGGAGACAAAAGCGAAAGTAGCCGACGGAACGAGCGGCTGTGTCAGTGGTTTGAATGAATACGAACTGACCTTACAGGTATCCCTGAAACTGCAGGCAGAGCTGGAAGACCGTGGTTATAAAGTAATTATGGTAAGAACAGAAAATGATGTGAATATCAGCAATGCAGAGCGCGCAGCGATAGCAAACGACAACAACGCAGATGCATTTTTGCGTATTCATGCCAACGGTATAGACGACAGTTCCCATTCCGGTGCGATGACGATTTGTCAGACCCCATCCAATCCATACAACGGCGACTTATATGAGCAGAGCAAGAGTCTCTCAACCAACGTATTGGATGGACTTGTGGCAGCTACAGGGTGCAATAAAGAGTATGTCTGGGAGACGGACACGATGAGTGGAATCAACTGGGCAGATGTGCCGGTTACAATTGTAGAGATGGGATATATGTCGAATCCGGATGAGGATGCAAAGATGGCAACAGAGGAATACCAGTCACAGATTGTATCCGGAATTGCAGACGGAGTAGATGCATATTTTCGATAGAGAATTTACCGTAAAAAGTTTTATAAAAGAATAGAAGGATACAAATAAAAAACCGCCGGGAAGATGGTACCCCTCAATAGGGGAAGCCAGACTCCGGGCGGTTTTTAAATTTTCCTATTCCTGTGCACCAAAGATAGTGCTTCTATGTCTGTTTAAAAGATTCAACGTCAGTGTACCAAGTACTCCGGCACTGATGATTTCGCCGATTCCAACGGTAGCCATCAGATAAATATAACTGTCCGGAACACCGTAAGCGGTTTGCAATACCCAAGGAACGATGAGTGCGTTGGAAAGGATTGCAGGGATTGGTACAAGCCATTTGTATTTTCTAAGCAAATAAGCGCCGATTGCTCCAATCAGGGTAGCAATGGTACCAAAGCAAATATCCAGACCTGCACATCCGGTCAAAAGGTTGGCAAGCAGACAACCGATTGTAAGACCCGGGATTGCTGCCGGTGTGAAGTAAGGTAATACTGTAAGAAGCTCTGAAAGACGAACCTGAATTGCGCCGGAAGCAAGTCCCATAGCGGAAGACACGAACGTAAGAACTACGTAAAGAGCTGCAATTACAGCGGACTGCGTGATAAATAATACTTTCTTATTCATTTGTTTTCTCCTTTAGTTTTGTTTTGCGTCAGGAAGGTTTCGAACTGACGTATGAATTGTTACACGGATTTCATAAAAATCCAAACGAATGATAACAAAATTGAAAGAAAAAATCAAGAGAAAAAACTTGAAACAGAAATTTGCAGGAGTATAATGAAAAAAACAGAGTCAAAAGGAGAAGGAAAATGAACATTACGGTATACGGTTCGGCAAGTGATGAGATTAACAAAGAATATATAAAAGAAGGGGAAATGATCGGCAGGGAAATTGCCGGGCACGGAGACTCCGTTGTATTTGGTGGTGGAGCAACCGGCATGATGGGCGCTGTGGCACGAGGATTCACGGAAGGAAGAAGTGATATTTCGCAACAGACAGACCAGATGTTGATTGGTGTTGCGCCGGATGTATTTGATGTGGACGGAGCATTGTATGACCAGTGTGATGAGTTTCTCAGACCGGATACTATGCGCGAGAGAAAACGCATCATGGAAGATAAGGCAGACGTGTTTTTGATTACTCCGGGAGGAATTGGCACGCTGGACGAATTTTTTGAAATTCTTGTTTTGACAGAAATCGGCCATCAGAAAAAACCGATTATTCTTTATAATATGCAGGACTACTATAAAGATGTAATCGGATTGATCGATAATATGATAGAGAACGGTTTTCTGGCTCCGGAAAAGAGAAATCTGTTTGGAATAGTGAATAAGCCGGCAGAGTTATTTGATATTTTGGAGTCGTTACAGTATAATCAGTAAATCAGAGACAATTCAAACATGGGAGAAGACAAATGGCTAAGGAGAAAAAAGCGTTATCGCCAATGAGGCGAAGGGTGAGAATGGTATTTCGATTAATTTTTCTACTGTTCTTACTTACAATTATATTAGTGGGAGCTGTATTTTTTAAAGTATACGGAAAAGAAATGATTGCCTGGTACGAAGAAGCCAATCAGATTGTGGCAGAGTCTTCGGAAGGAACATTTAAGCAATCTTTGACGAGCATCGTGTATGACGACAAAGGAGAAGTCCTAACGACCGTAAAGGGCGACAAAGACGTGTATTATGTCAACATTGAGCAGATTCCGGAGTCGGTAAAGGCGGCGATGGTGTCCATTGAGGACAAGAAGTTTTATCGCCACAACGGAATTGACATGAAGGCAATTCTTCGTGCGGTGAAGGCATTAATTGTACACCATGGCGGAATTACGCAGGGTGCGAGTACGATTACCCAGCAGCTGAGCAGAAACATTTTCTTAAGTACGGAAGTCAGTTACGAGCGTAAGATCAAGGAGATATTTATCTCACTGGCACTCGAGAAGCGATATACCAAGGATCAGATACTGGAATTCTATTTAAACAATATTTACTTTGGCAACGGCTACTATGGAATCGAAGCGGCAAGTCAGGGATATTTCAGCAAGAGTGTTACGGAGCTTACATTGGGCGAGATTACGTTCCTTTGTGCAATTCCAAACAACCCGACACTCTACGATCCGATGGTAAGCCCGGAGAATACCGTAAAGCGTAAGGATCGTATTTTGAAACAGATGTACGAAGACGGCAAGCTTACGGACAACCAATACGAAAATGCATTGGCAGAAGACATCACACTCAATGTAAAACAAAAGAAAAAGCAGAACTATCTCGAGACCTACGCATACAATTGTGCGATTCGTGCAATTATGAAGCAGAGGGGATTTGAATTCAGATACAGCTATTATTCCGTGGAGGATGAGGAAGCGTACGACGAAAGCTACAACGAAATGTACAAAGAATGCCAGCAGGCGTTGTATACGGGTGGATACCGCATTTACACTTCATTGAACCTTAAGAAACAAAAACAGCTTCAAAAATCAGTGGATGAAGCGCTCAAGGATTTTGATGAGAAGGAAGAGGATGGTACCTACAAAATGCAAGGTGCAGCCACTTGTATTGATAACGAGACCGGAAAGGTCGTTGCGATTGTCGGCGGAAGAAGCCAGAAAAATGATGGATATACGCTGAATCGTGCATACCAGTCCTTCCGTCAGCCGGGAAGCTCCATCAAACCGCTGATTGTATACACACCGGTATTTGAGCGTGGAATGACACCAAGCTCTATCGTGGATGATGTAAAGACGAAGGATGGTCCAAAGAACTCCAACGGAAGTTATGAAGGTAAAATCAACATACGTCGGGCAGTTGCATCATCGAAAAATACAGTAGCATGGAGCCTGTTCGAGGATTTGACACCGCAGATCGGATTAAATTATCTGCTGGAGATGAATTTTACAAAGATAGAAACGAGAGACTACACACCATCAGCCGCACTCGGTGGATTTACGACCGGTGTAAGTACGGTGGAGATGGCATCCGCATATGCAACCATTGAAAATGACGGTGTATATCGCGAAGCAACCTGCATTCAGAAAATAACAGACGCCGGTGGCAACGAAATCATTGGAGCTGCGTCCTTTGACGAAAGAAAAGTTTATGAAGATAACGCAGCGCGCATGTCCATTAGCGTTATGGAATCTGTTATGAAAGAGGGAACGGGAGCATCGCTTAAGTTAGACGATATGTCGTGTGCAGGCAAAACCGGTACCACCAACGACAAAAAGGACGGATGGTTTGTAGGCTTTACACCATACTACACGACCAGTGTGTGGGTAGGATACGACAAGCCAAAGAGTGTCGATGACCTGACCGGAGCAAGTTATCCGGGCAGTATCTGGAAGAACTTTATGGAAACCATCCATGAAGAACTGGAAAATGTGGAATTCCCGAAATATGAAGGGGAAGAAATCAAGATTCCGCAAAAGGAAGAGAAAAAAGAAGAGGAAGAAATCGAACTTGAAATCAGTCCGGAACCAATCGAGACACCGGAGCCAATTGAAACACCAGAGGTGCCGGAGGACGAGAATGATTACGGCGAGGATCCAAATCAGGACTATGGTGAAGATCCAAATGCAGATCCGGGAATCCCGGCAGATGAAGGGGACACCGGAGATAACGCTGACTGGACCGAGGACGACATGATTTCCGACACACCGTAAAAACCTTTCAGATCAAATAGCATCAAATATAAAAAGAAGACCGCCTCGTTTGTGAACGTAATTCACAAGCGAGGCGGTCCTCTTTTTCCTATGTGAATCAGATTACAGAAAGAATCTGAATTGCTGTATCGCGGATAATTACTTCGAAGTGCTCTTCGTAATAATCAACACTTGCGTAAGTAGATTTGGTAGAACGACCAAATTCATAAGCAGTATTGCAAACGCGATTGAATTCCTTTGGTGTGTGGTCGGACTTCTCCATTGCAAGATAATACAGGTTGGATACGGTGTCCTTGTAAAGTGTATTCTTGCCATGATATGCATCGGTAATATGATATGCATATTCGGTCACATCATCTAAAGAATCAAAGATAAATACATTGACATCGAGAACAGGAACCTTAGTTTTCTTAGCCTTGGCACCTTTCTTTTTCTTCTTTTCTTTTTGTGTGATTGCCTCGGAAAGAGGGGTGAATTCAGAGTCTGTATCAGAATCTGAGTCCTCCTGGGACAATTCGTTCTTTAAGACTTCCATAAAGGAACCTTTGGATGCTTCCTTTTCCTCCAATTCGTTCTGGAGTTTCTCATATAAGGTTAAAACTTCATCGGCATAAGCCGGTTCGTCATCATCTTCAGAAGTATAATCTTCCACCTCGTGATCCGGCGAGAATTTAGAAAAACGGGTATCGAGCTCATCAGGATCGTCTACACGGGTGATAATCAGCATCAGACTATCCGGTCCGGTCGGAATGGCTTCGATCATCAGTGGATAATCGTTAGCTTCAAAATTAACTTCAACTGCAGCCTGGTTCATCATATCTCGAAATAAATCTTTGGCCTTTTCTGAGCCGTATGCAAGTTCACTCAATCTAAGTTCCCGCTCGCTCAAATCCTGCTTCGTCAACGTGCAGCGAATCTGGTTATCGTTAATCTTTTCTATTTTCAAAGCGTTATCCTCCTTTGTTGCTAGATTTTGCTTCAAAATCAAGAGCATTTTGTAATAACTAGACGAAAGTTCAAGCGTGTTTTAGTGACATATGCTCAATTTGTAAACAAAGTATAAGATATAACTACCGTAAAGTCAATAAAATAGACTAGCAAATAATATGAAACTTGTGGGAAATTTTTGTTCAATAATGTGAATTGAAAGCACGCAATTTACCTTATATAATTGAAGACAAGATGAAGTTTGGATGGAAAGGAGAAGATGAAAGAAGAACTATGGTTTGATAAATACAGGATTTTGGGGCGCTTAGGCAAGGGGAGCAGTGGAGAAGTATTTTTGGCAGAGCATACAGGCCTTAAGTCCAAACGTGCCATCAAAAGGATACCGGCATCCAGGGAGGGGCACATAGGATTTCAAAATGAAACTGCAATTCTAAAAAACTTTCGGCATCCTTATATACCGACGATTTTTGATATAGAAGAGGACAACGAGTATCTTTATATCATCGAGGAGTATATTGAGGGAATGTCAATCAGAGAGATTCTTAAGAATGAGAATCTGGAGACAGATTTATTCTATACAATCACAATTCAGTTGTGTGATGTACTAGCTACATTGCATTCTACAGACAATCCAATTATATATTTAGATTTAAAACCGGATAATGTAATACTTGAGGGAACGGGAAGTATAAAGCTTGTCGATTTCGGCGCGGCTGTATTTCGGGCAAAGGCAAAGGAAAGAGAACTGTCTTTTGGCACACCGGGGTTTGCGGCACCGGAACAGTTTTTGATGGGACGATTGGATGAGCGAAGCGACGTCTATGGCATAGGATGCCTGATGTATTATATGCTGACCGGACAGGAGTATGAAAGAGATGAATGTGAGGAGCCGGCGGTATCAGAGGGATTAAAAGAAGTCCTCCGCATATGTTTGAAAGAACACCCATCTGAAAGATTTGCAACCATAAAAGAAGTAAAAGACGAATTATCCAAATGTAAACAATCTGAGCATAATCAGATTTCATCTTACCGCATAGCAGTTGCCGGCAGACAGAAGGGGATCGGAGTAAGCTTTCTTGCCCTGATGGTTACAAGATATCTGAATGAACAGGGACAAAGAGCTTTGTATGTAGAAACCGACAGTAGCGAGGTGACTGCGGCACTAAAAGAAAGAAAGACACAAGAAAAGGCAGTTATGTTATGGGGCAGCAGTTTCTGTAATGTAAAAACAATACGACGACTGTTTCCGGCAGTCAGGGGAGAATATCCTTTCATAGAAGACAAATACCCACAATATCATTGTAAGGTATATGACCTGGGGCAGATATCCCGCGAACAATTAACTGCAAATGGCAAATGGGACAGAATTCTCTATATAGAAGGCGGTAAGCCTTGGGCTATAGAGCAGTCGAAGCACACACATTTGGGACAGTTGCAGGAAAAGATACATATTTTGACGCCCTTTTTTGAATATGGAAGGGAGAACCAACCGGGCGCCATACCTTTTGAAAGGGGATTATTTCTCAACAAAAAGCCGGAACGTTTTTACCGGTTTCTTGGCAATGTGATACCTACGGCGTTACCTAAGGTGACGCCAATGCCGGTAGAAGCAAAAGCCGTCAGACAAGAGGATGTTGATATACGTGAAAAAAGAGATAAAACGAAGAATCGCTGTATTGGGAATTCAGCCCGGCGTGGGAACTACCCACACCGCCATACTGATGGCAGAATATTTGAGAGAACAGTGGGGTCAAAATGTTGCACTTCGGGAGAGAAACCGTCATGGAGATTTCGAAAGAATTTTATCCGGCTACCCTTTTCGAAAAAAGGGGAGACGAACCATTCACGGGGTAGACTACTATAGTTACTCCGACAAAGCAAAAGAGCTTTTACATTACAACTATGAAGTTATGGATTATGGCAGCAGTATAACCAGATGCCTGGAAGAATTTCAGAATTGCGAGATTCAGCTAGTGGTTGGAAGTCTCTCGCCCTGGAGCCGGGAAAGGACAGAGAATTTTCTCAGATTTCAAAAGAGCGGGGAAACCAAAGGACGCAGAGTGTATCTGATGACGTTTGGCGAACCGTGTCTTGTTGGACGGATGAGGAGAAGATTTGGAGTGGATATTTACGCTATGCCTTACCAGGACCTGAGACAGCCATTGGCGGAAGAAACCGCGCACATATTTGAAAGCATTATAACTAAGGACAGGAGGAATATTGTTTAGAAAAAAGAAACAACAGATGTTGAAGTATGGAGTTCTCTTTGTACTTCTGATTGTTGCAGCAGGATGTGGGTTTTTCTTATTCAGAAAATATCAGAATAACCGAATGATAAAACAACTGGAGGATTCTTTGGGGCAAAGCGTGAGTTATCGGCTCAAAAGAGATATGAAGGCAGACGAGATAATTTCGGAAGCCGATATTGAAGAAGACCAAAGCCATACATCAGAAGAAGTTGGTATGGTACCGGTCGGACCGGAAGATATCATAGGTCGCAAGTTGCGATACTCCTGCCAGAAAGGAAGGCAGATTACACAGGCGATGCTTTATGAAGAAAATGAGGTGGAAGGGGACGTCAGAGTGCAGGGATTTGAATATATACAGTTTCAGTCCCGACTGCAACCCGGAGACTACATAGATGTCCGGATTTCGTTCGCTAATGGCGCGGATCTGGTACTACTGGCGAAAAAGAAAGTGGTTGACATCGAGGAACAGTTGTTGTGGATGAATGTAACAGAGGAAGAGATTTTACGATTGTCCAGTGCGGTTGTCGATAGTTTTGTGAATTCCGGAAGTAAAATATATGCGATTGCTTATGTTTCAGAAAACCAGCCGGAGGCAATTGTGAATTATAAGGTAAATGAAGTTGTAGAAAAACTCATGAAGGATGATCCCAATATACTTACCAAAGCAAAGAATGTAGCCGCCTGGAAGGCTTGGGACAGCTACCGCAATGATAACAGTGTAGGAGAACAACTACCGTCAGAAGAGCAACAGGATGACTTTTTTGAGGAAACAGAACGTGAAGAACAAAAGTCACCTGCTTGGCCTAATTCGAAAGAAGACTCCGGAGATGAGGAGGTATCGGACGAAGATGCAATCTATCCGGAGGACGAAGATATTACCTATTACGATTAAGGAAGAGGAGCGTCTCACAAGTGCACTTCCGCGATAGGTAGGAAGGAGGATTAGTAGCCGTCAATTTATAATCTTAAAATCAGAAAACGTAATTAATAATTATATTTCCCAACACCATAAAGACCACAGTACCTCTTAGATATATTTTTAAGGATATTGTGGTCTTGAACTATATATGGTATAATCGGTAATGGAAAAGTGGAATATATAGTTTCAGAGACAATTGGATGAGGGGTCTATGATGGATAACGTGTTGATGAGACAGTTAAAAAGAGTGGATAAGAGCATCAAAGCCAGACGCATGGGGGTCGTATCTATGCTTCTGTTGGTATTTGTTGCCCTTTTTTTACTTGTGTTTGATGGGGTTCAGAATCCATTCTGGGTAATCAGAAGTGATTCGCCGCGACAGATAATCTCGGCTTTTCGAAATGGTGCAGATTATGTGCATGTAGATGGAATGGATCTGTATTATAGTGGATATTATAAAAAAGATGATACAAAAGGGATGTATTACAATGGTTATACGTTCCAGATGGGTGGCGAAGAATTTTTTGTATTCCTGCCTTCCGAGGTAGAAGGGAGCATCGGACAGCCAAAGGATATTGTAGAGAACATTTCTTTTATTGGCACGATGTCTACAGATGAACAGTTGTTTGAAGAGGTGGCAAAAGACTACGGACTGTCTCCGGACAAATTTAAAAAAGTGTATGGTATGTCCGGTATTGTAGTGCAGCAGGCCGACGTGCGCTGGAGACAGACGTTTATTCTGTGGACGGCTTTACTGACGATTGTGCTGGTATTTATGGGATATCAGTTATTTGTGTTGGTCGGACTTTTGAGATACAGAAGAGGTCTTCTTGGAGGGAAAGAAGAGGAATTAGCAAAAGGATATCGTCAGATCTCGAACGGATGAAAGGAAATGAGAGCATGGACAAGAATAATAAAGACACGAAAAGCGGATTCTTAGATCTGGATAAAATGTTGGATGAAGTGAGCAATGAGCTGGACGAAATCGGCAGTGAATTGGACGACTACGGCGACGAGAAAGACAAAAGTGATAAGACAGTAGAAGCAGGCAAAGGCAAAGACAGGACTTCGGTTACACCAGGGGCTTCCAGGAAAGATGCCGTTCAAGGCGCGAAGACAACAAGAGGGACGCATAATAAACAATCCGGTCCGGCAATTACCAACAAACAAAAGAAAGTATACGGAATATTTGCACTGGCAGTAATTGCGATTATTGCATTGGCAGTAGTAATTGAGCATTTTACGCCAAGCAAAGAGCATATGGCATTGAGTGAGTATTTTCCAAAGGTAACACAGGACGAGATGCTGGTTATCATGCAGGATAAGCTTTCCAAAGAGCAGGGAATTTACATGGACGGCAAGCCATACATTTCTTATGAACTGCTTACTGAGAAGATTAACAAACGTTTTTATTTTGACAGCATAGAGAACCAGTTATTATACACAACGGCAACAGAGGAAATCAGCGCTGCAGTAGACAGCAAAGAGTACTATACCAATAAGAGCAAGAGCACGGTAGATTATAATATAGTACATTTGAACGGGGATAAAGTATATGTTGCACTGGACTATGTAAAACAATATACGGCGCTGGATTATCAATTTTTTGAAGATCCGAATCGTGTAGTTATCAAATACAAATTTAATACACCGATTCATTTAAGAACAGCGAAGAAAGAAGCGGCAGTTCGATATGAACCAAATATCAAGAGTCCGATTTTGTATGATTTGCAACCGAAGGAAGAGATTCTTTGCTTCGACGGGAAAGACGAGGGCACCAAAGGATTTATCAAGGTAATGACGGAGAGCGGTATTACCGGATACGCAAAAGTAAACCGCTTGAACGATTCGGTTGAGACAGAATATACAACGGATTTTGTGCCGCAGGAGTATAGTCATATTTCCAAAGATTTTGAGATTAATATGGCATTCCACCAGGTAACAAACCGTGATGCCAATGATAACCTGATAAATATGCTGGAAAAGACCAAAGGCGTAAATGTAGTAGCGCCGACCTGGTTCACACTTGCAGAAAGTGATGGAAGTATCGCTTCACTTGCCAGTGAAAATTACGTAGAAAGAGCACACAAAGCAGGCGTGGAAGTCTGGGCAGTGGTGAAGGATTTTGATACAGAAGTGGACCCGGCACCGTTGTTAAAGGCAACCACGAGCCGCCAAAAGCTCGTAAAGGAATTGACAGCGACGGCAATTCAGTATGATCTGGACGGCATTAATGTAGATTTTGAAAAAGTCAGAGAAGAGGATGTGGAAGCATATCTGGAATTTATCCGCGAGCTTTCCATCAAATGCAGAGGCAACGGATTGGTGCTTTCTATAGATAACTATGTACCAAGCGACTATACGAATTATTTTGACAGAGAAGAACAGGCAGCGGTTGCCGATTATGTGGTAACGATGGCATATGATGAGCATACTTCCGGAGATGAGGAAGCGGGCTCCGTATCGTCTCTTAGTTTTGTAAAGCAGGCACTGGAGGATCTCGAGGGACAGATTCCGGCGACACAGAGCATTATTGCAATTCCGTTCTACACAAGACTGTGGAAGGAAGAGGATGGAGACAACGGCGGAGTGTCTGTAAGCAGCGAAGCATATGGAATGGAAAATGCAGCAAAGGTATTGGAATCCAATGAAGTAAAGACCGTATGGCTCAAGGATATGGGACAGTACTACGGTGAATACGATGCGGACGGAGCAACCTACCGTATGTGGTTAGAGGATGTAACGTCTTTGGAAGAAAAACTAAAAGAAATCAAGGCAAAGAAAGTAGCCGGAATTGCAGAATGGCGACTTGGCCTGGAAACAGAAGAAGCTTGGAGCGTTATCCAAAAATATTTCAACAATTAAACAAACGAAGAATAGAATTGACTCTCATATAATAAACTGATAGAAAAATGGCTATCGATATCGTATGAGAGTCAATCTTAAAAAGATGGGATTTGCACTGTTAATATGGTTCGTTGCGGTATTTTTGATTCGACAGTTGATGCTTGAAACGATAGGAACCATGTTTACAAATGTGCATACAGAGAAAAACGCGAAGGGTGTAGACGTTGTAATTGATCCGGGACACGGTGGATTTGACCCGGGCAAAGTAGGGATACATAACGAATTGGAGAAGGACATTAACCTTGCCATAGCAAAGAAACTAAAGACAGAGCTTAACAAGGCGGGGCTTACATCCGTTCTCACAAGAAAAGATGATCACGCATTATCAGATGCCAATGGAAACAGCGGAAAGAGTGCGGACATGAGAGGAAGAGTGGAGATAATCAACAAGGAATGTCCGCAGATTGCCATCAGCATACACCAAAACAGTTTTGAGGGTGGAAAAGCGTACGGGGCGCAGGTATTTTACTACATGAATTCCCCTAAAAGCATGCAGCTGGCAACAAAGCTACAGGAAGCTTTGCGGGACGGCATTCCCAATGGCAATCACAGAGAGGCCAAAGGGAACGGAGACTACTACATACTCACGAAGACCACGCGCCCGACGGTAATTGTGGAATGTGGCTTTTTATCCGACCCGGACGAGTCAATCTGGCTTTCTCAAAGTGATTATCAAAAGAGAATAGCAAGGTGTATCTGTGAGGGCGTAAAAAATTATTTGGAATCACAATAGAAAGAGTGTTATAATGTTCACCATGAATACGAAGATCATAACCCTAAATGAAAAAGAATTAAAAGAAGAACAGTTTACAGAGGCTGCCGCTATATTACAGGCGGGGGGCCTGGTTGCGTTTCCTACAGAGACGGTATACGGTCTTGGTGGAGACGGTTTAAGAGAAGATGCGGCGCGGAAAATATATGCCGCCAAAGGACGACCATCAGACAATCCTTTGATTATACATATAGCAGATACAAAGCGGCTTGCGGTGCTTACAAAAGAAGTGCCGGAAGCAGCGAAGAAACTTGCAGAAGCATTTTGGCCGGGACCGCTTACGATGATTTTTGAGAAAGCCACCGTAGTTCCAAAGGGAACAACAGGAGGACTTGATACAGTTGCAATCCGAATGCCGGAGCATGCGATTGCACGAAAACTCATACAGGTGTCGGGAGTGGATATTGCAGCACCAAGTGCCAATGCGTCCGGAAGACCAAGTCCTACATTGGCAAAGCATGTAATTGAAGATCTGGATGGAAAGATTGACATGATTATAGACGGAGGAGCGGTAGGAATCGGACTGGAGTCAACAATTGTCGATATGACAGGGGAGATTCCAACGATACTGCGTCCCGGTTTTATTACAAAAGAAATGCTTCAGGCAGTTGTCGGAGAGGTTAAGATAGATCCGGCAATCCTCGAAAAACCGTCTGCCGATTTAAAACCAAAGGCACCGGGAATGAAATACAAACACTATGCGCCAAAAGCGGATTTGCACATCTATGAGGGAGATTTGCAAAAGGTAGTGTCTAAGATAAAAGAATTAACGAAAAAGAATCTGGAAGCGGGAAAACGCGTTGGAATTATCGCGACAGAGGAGACCAGACATCTTTATTTGGAGGGAAATATTAAGGTGATTGGTTCAAGAGCGGCAGAAGAAACGATAGCGCACAGTATGTTTGCGGTTCTTCGTGAATTTGATGAAGAAGAAATGGATATCATATATTCAGAAAGCTTCACATCAGACAAGCTTGGAGCGGCGATAATGAATCGAATGTTGAAAGCTTCCGGTTATCAAATAGAAAATCTGGGGGACTAAAGGAGAAGATTTATGAAACCATTTTTGGAGTATGACAAAATTATATTTGTCTGTCAGGGCAACACGTGTAGAAGCCCTATGGCAGAAGTTATATTTCGTCAATTATTGCCGGAATCACGACTGGAAGTAGAGTCCAGGGGACTGGTGGTATTGTTTCCGGAACCGGCCAATCCAAAGGCAGATCTGGTACTGAAAAATCATGATATGACAATAGAGAATCATCTGGCAGTACAACTTGAAGCATCAGATATTTCCGAGACAACACTGCTTATCACCATGACAGAAAGTCAGAAGCAGCTGATTATGTCGGATTATCAGACGGAAGATGTAGCTACCATCAAGGAGCTTGCAGAAGAAGTAGGAGATGTAATCGATCCCTACGGAGGAGACGTGGTAGATTATGAGAACTGTTATAATGATTTACTTCGTCTTATAAAGAAGATAATTATCAAAATCACACACAACGAGGAAGAATAAAAAACGCCAAAGTGGTATTGCGTCACCCGGATATAAACGGTGACCGTATCCCTTTGGCTTTTCTATTCAGAAAATATATGAAATTGTGATAATTAATCATCGATATATTTTTCAAGCACTTTTTGCATCGCTATAAAATCACCTTTGCGAATCAGCACAAGCAGTTCATTGGCAGTGCGCAAAGCTTTCGAGGTTTCTTCCGGACTGATAATTTTTTTGTCGAGCATATCCGCCAGCTCGTCAAGATCCATAACAATGCTGGTGCCGTCCGGATAAACCAGAACATCAACCAGCAAATCCGTAAAATGAAAGGCATCGTCTTCGGCATCATAGGCAGTATCAATGATATCGCAATACCAGTAAACGAGCTTTTCGTCGTGTCCGAGCATTTTGCTTATTTTGAAGCCTTCCTTCAGAAAATAGGCAGAGTATCCGCGTTTGATGTCAGCGCGCGCTTTCAAAGTATCCCACTTTGTAATGATTAAGTGGTTATCATGAAAGAGTATGGTGTCGTCTTTAAGAAGGACCTCTTCATCGGGAAAATAACGTCGTCTATAAAGTTTCATACGAAACATCCCCCTTTGCTTGTAATATCCAAGTTTTTTATTAATTATTAAAATTATAACACAATAATTAGAAATAAGATAGAATTATTAAAAAAATCACAAAAAAGAAAATCCAAAATTAATCCATAGAAATGCTGATTATATCCCTTGACTTTCACAAAAAATTGGGGATAATGTTAAATTGGTAGCAAAATTCCTCAAATTGCGAAAATCAAAGGATTATTGTGGACACTTTACCCCAAAATGCTTATAATATACGATAAGGATTTAATGCGGTAAATCGAAAAAGGGGCAGCAACATGAAAGATAACAAAAAGAAAGAGAACTCACAAATCTTGAAGGCGTTGTTCATGATAACGCAAATCGGCATATCTATGCTGGTGCCGGTTTTTTTGTGCGCGTTTCTGGGATTGTGGCTGAACAAAATATTTTCCGTAGATTATCTGTTTATCATATTTGTAATATTGGGAGTTTTAGCGGCATTTAGAAGTGTGTATCAGCTCACCAGACAGTTTTATCAGAAGGACCTTGACAGGGAAATTGAGGAACAAAGATATTTTGATGAGCTTAAAAAACGAGATGGGAAATAAAGATATGAAAGAAGAAGTACAAACTCTGATTGATATAATAGTTGGAATTGTGCTGGTGAGTGCACTTATTGCAGGCATCAGTTTAGCAGTTACCGGAGGAGACTACAGGTTTTCACTTGGAGTTTTGCTTGGAGCAATCTGTGCTGTCGGCGTTTTGTATCATATGTACAGAGGATTAAACATCGCTTTGGATATGGGGGCAGCCGGAGAGAAGTATACACAGAGACAGAGTGTTATGAGAATGGGTATTATGAGCCTGGTTGTGGTTCTTGCAATATTTTTAAACAGGTACATTCACGCTGCAGGAGTAGTGATTGGACTGTTGACATTAAAAGTATCCGCGTATTTACAACCGGTAATTCATAAATATATAACTACCAAATTTTACAATAAAGGAAGGTGAGAATGTGACGAGTGGAATCGCTTGTGTTTCACAAGGACTGGCAGGAATGAACCTCATTCGTGCTGACAGCGATATTAGTCTGGGTGTAAAAGCATATGCCAAATATCATTTGTTTGGACAGGACTTTTATCTGACGACTACGCATGTATGTATTCTGATTGTTATGGCAATCATACTTGCATTTGCAATTGCGGTAAATCGCGCGGCAAAGAAGGCAGACCCGGAAAAAGCACCGGGACCGTTGATGAATGTGGCTGAAATGCTCGTAGAAGCATTGGACAATCTGACAGTTCAGAACATGGGGCCAAAAAACGCACCAAAGTTTGCAAACTATATCGGAACGATAGCAGTGTTTATCTTTATTGCTAATATTTCCGGATTGTTTGGACTGCGTGCACCAACAGCAGATTATGGAGTAACACTTCCGCTGGCATTGATTACCTGGGTTATGATTCAGTTCAATGGATTCAAACACCAGAAAATGGGCAAAATCAAAGGATTATTTGAACCAATCTTTCTGTTTTTCCCAATCAATTTAATCAGTGAATTTGCAACTCCCGTATCAATGTCACTGCGTTTGTTTGGAAATATCCTTTCGGGAACAGTAATGTTGTCGTTAATCTATGGATTGCTTCCAAAAGTAGTAACGTTAGTATGGCCGGCTGCTCTTCACGCATACCTGGATTTGTTCTCCGGAGGAATCCAGACATTTGTATTCATTATGTTGACGATGGTATTCGTAGCAGATGCTATTGGTGATGAAGAAACAGCGTAGTAGAAATCAATAGTACACAAAGAATTTTTTTCATAAGGAGGAAGAAACAATGAGTAATATTACAAACGAAGGTTTAATTTTAGCATGCTCAGCAATTGGAGCAGGAATCGCAATGATCGCCGGTGTAGGACCTGGTATTGGACAGGGTATCGCTGCAGGACATGGTGCAGCTGCAGTAGGACGTAACCCGGGAGCAAGAGGAACTATTATGTCAACCATGCTTCTTGGACAGGCCGTAGCAGAGACAACAGGTCTTTATGGTTTGGTTATTGCGTTAATCTTATTATTCGCAAATCCACTTCTTGGCAAACTTTAATTACAGGCTTAGAAAAGTAAGCGAAAGGAGGCCGAAAAGTGAATATATGCTTATCATTTGACAGTATTTCTATCGACGGTATAGACAGGCTTTTCGGACTGGATGCACAGTTATTGGCAGACTCAGCCATTACATTAATCGCAGTATTTGTGTTATATGCAGCATTATCTTATTTGCTGTTTAACCCGGTAAGAGACGTTCTCAACAAACGTAAAGAAAAGATCGCTTCCGAGTTAAAAGCAGCAGAGGATGATAAAAATGCAGCTGCAGATCTCAAAGCAGAATACACAGATAAAATCAAGTCTGTAAATAAAGAAGCAGAGGAAATCCTCAGCGAATCCAGAAAGAAAGCACTCAAAAAAGAAACAGAGATTCTTGGTGAAGCGAAAGCGGAAGCAGGACGAATTGTTGATAGAGCCAATAAAGAAATTGACCTTGAAAAGAGCAAGGTAAAAGATGAGGTAAAACAGGAGATGATTGCAGTTGCTACCGTTATGGCAGGCAAGATGATTGCAACATCCATTGACGAAGCACAGAAGGAAGCACTGATCAAAGAGACTTTGGAAGAAATGGGTGATAAGACATGGCAAAATTAGTATCTAAAACCTATGGTGAAGCTCTGTTTGCATTAGCAATTGAGGAAAACATTATCGAAGATACTGCTGCCGAAGCAAAGGGAATCCTGGAAGTCTTAAAAGAGAATGAAGATCTTCTTAAGTTCTTAAAACACCCACAGGTAACCAAAGAGGAAAAAGAGAAAACCATGGAGAATATCTTCAAGGGTAAGATTTCCGAAACCATGATGGGATTTTTGGTTTTGACAGTGGAAAAGGATCGCCAGAATGATTTGGCACAGACTTTGCAGTATTTCCTTGACAAATACATGGAATATAAAAAAATCGGAGTGGTATACGTATCCTCTGCATCCATGTTATCAGATGTGCAAAAGAAAGAGCTTGAAACGAAGCTTTTAAGTATTACCGAATTTTTAGAGTTAGAAATGAATTATGAAGAAGACCCTTCACTGATTGGTGGAATGGTCATTCGAATTGGGGACCGTGTTGTGGATAGCAGCATAAGAACCAAATTAGCAGGTATGGCAAAAGAACTTTCTAAAGTTTCTTTATCCTAATGCCAAACAAACAATAATACAGAAAGAAGGTGCACAAGTATCATGAATTTGAGACCGGAAGAAATCAGTTCTGTAATTAAAGAGCAAATTAAAAATTACAGTACAAAACTGGAAGTCTCTGATGTTGGTACGGTAATTCAGGTTGCTGACGGTATTGCCCGTGTTCATGGTTTGGAAAAGGCAATGCAGGGTGAACTTCTTGAATTCCCAAATGAAATCTTTGGAATGGTACTGAACCTGGAAGAAGATAACGTTGGTGCCGTTTTACTGGGTGATTCCAGCAATATCAACGAGGGTGATACAGTTAAGACTACAGGACGTGTAGTAGAGGTTCCTGTAGGAGATGCATTGCTTGGACGAGTAGTAAATGCACTTGGTCAGCCAATCGATGGCAAAGGACCAATTGAAACGGATAAATATCGTGAAATTGAAAGAGTTGCGTCAGGTGTTATCTCCAGAAAATCCGTAGATACACCGCTTCAGACAGGTATTAAGGCGATTGACTCTATGGTGCCAATCGGAAGAGGACAGCGTGAGTTAATTATCGGAGACCGTCAGACAGGAAAGACCGCGATTGCAATCGATACAATCATCAACCAGAAAGGTCAGGGTGTAAAATGTATCTACGTAGCAATTGGACAGAAAGCGTCAACCGTAGCAACTATCGTTAAAACATTAGAAGAGTATGGTGCAATGGATTATTCCACAGTAGTAGCCGCTTCTGCAAGTGAGCTCGCACCATTGCAGTATATTGCCCCATATGCAGGTTGTGCAATGGGTGAAGAATGGATGGAGAGCGGACAGGATGTACTCATCATTTATGATGATTTGAGTAAACATGCGGTAGCTTACCGTACACTTTCCTTGCTGCTTAGAAGACCACCAGGACGTGAGGCATATCCTGGAGACGTATTCTATCTGCATTCAAGATTATTGGAAAGAGCTGCCCGTCTTTCAGACAAGCTTGGTGGAGGTTCTCTTACCGCACTTCCAATCATCGAGACACAGGCAGGAGACGTATCTGCGTATATTCCTACCAACGTAATTTCTATTACAGACGGACAGATTTATCTTGAGACAGAAATGTTTAACTCAGGATTCCGCCCGGCGATTAATGCCGGACTTTCCGTATCCCGAGTTGGAGGTTCTGCTCAGATCAAAGCAATGAAGAAAATTGCCGGACCAATTCGTATCGAGTTGGCACAGTATAGAGAGCTTGCTGCATTCTCCCAGTTTGGTTCCGATTTGGATGATGATACCAAAGAGAAACTTGCACAGGGTGAAAGAATTCGTGAGATGTTAAAACAGCCTCAGTATCAGCCAATGGGAGTAGAGTATCAGGTAATGATTATCTACGCAGCAACAAAGAAATATTTGTTGGATATTCCGGTAGAGAAGGTTTCAGAATTCCAGAGCGAATTATTCGAAACAATCGACACCAAATATCCGGAAGTTGCAGAAGGAATCCGTGAGAAGAAAGAAATTACGGAAGAAACCGAAGCAACATTGATTAAGGCAATTGAAGAAGTCAAAAAACAGTTCGTAGGTGAATAGGAAGGTGTGATACCATGGCGTCAATGAGAGATATAAAGCGACGTAAAGAAAGCGTCACAAGCACCGGTCAGATTACCAAAGCCATGAAGTTAGTATCAACCGTTAAATTGCAGCATGCCAAGAGTCATGTGGAAGAGGCAAAGCCTTATTTCCAGCACTTATATGATGCGATTAACAGCATACTATCCAAATCTGAAGGTGTATCACATCCTTTGTTATCAGGCGGAGACTCAAAGAAGAAAGCAATTATTCTTGTAACATCAAACCGTGGACTTGCCGGAGGATACAACTCCAACGCAATCAAACTTATCACGAAAGGCGGCTTTGAAAAAGACGACGTGGTAGTATACGCGGTAGGACGAAAAGGAAAAGAAGCTTTGGTGAACCTTGGTTATGACGTTCGCAAGGACTATTCTGAGGTAATGAACAAACCACTGTTTTCCGATGCAGTAGAGATCGGAAGAGAGGTAATGCAGGCGTTTAAAGACAACGAAGTCGGAGAAATATATCTGGCATATACCATTTTCAAAAATACGGTAGTGCATATTCCGACTATCAAACGCTTACTTCCATTTGTTCCGGAAGAAGGGGATGTTCGGGAAAAGAAGACAATTGAGGATCTTACACTGATGAACTATGAGCCTGAATCAGAGGAAGTATTATCAGAAATCATACCTAAGTATGTAAACGGTATTATTTATGGAGCATTGATTGAAGCGCTTGCCAGTGAAAACGGTGCAAGAATGCAGGCAATGGACAATGCAACCAATAATGCGGAAGAAATGATTGCAGACTTAGAACTTAAATACAATCGCGCCCGTCAGGGATCGATTACACAGGAACTTACAGAAATCGTGGCAGGTGCTTCCGCAATCAACTAGGATTGCGAGGGCGCAAAGCCGTACAATAAATAAAGGAGTGAGTGAGAAATAATGGCAGAAAAAAACATTGGAAAAGTCACTCAGATCATCGGTGCGGTTCTGGATATCAAATTTGAGGAAGGCAATCTTCCGGAGATTTATGATGCGATCAAAATTCCGAAGCAGGATGGCAAGGAATTAGTAGTAGAGGTTGCTCAGCATTTGGGTGACAATATCGTAAAATGTATCGCAATGGGACCAACAGATGGACTGGTTCGTGGAATGGACGCCATCGCAACCGGCGGACCAATTTCCGT
Source organism: Lachnospiraceae bacterium (assembly GCA_024698865.1). Taxonomy (GTDB): domain Bacteria; phylum Bacillota; class Clostridia; order Lachnospirales; family Lachnospiraceae; genus JAILQS01. The sequence continues at coordinate 22,523 of JAILQS010000095.1, forward strand.
ACCGGTTGGAGAACAGACATTGGGACGTATGTTCAATGTACTTGGTGAACCAATCGACGAAAAACCTGCACCGGAAGGTGTAGAATATAATCCGATTCATAGAAAGGCGCCTTCATTTGAAGAGCAGTCTACTTCTACGGAGATTTTAGAGACCGGAATCAAAGTCGTAGACTTGCTTTGCCCATATCAGAAGGGTGGTAAAATCGGATTGTTCGGTGGAGCCGGCGTAGGTAAAACCGTATTGATTCAGGAGTTAATTACCAACATCGCTACAGAGCACGGTGGATATTCCGTATTTACCGGTGTAGGAGAGCGTACAAGAGAAGGTAACGACCTGTATTATGAAATGATTGAATCCGGCGTTATCAATAAAACAACCATGGTGTTCGGACAGATGAACGAGCCACCTGGAGCACGTATGCGTGTAGGTCTTGCGGGACTTACCATGGCCGAGAACTTCCGTGACAAAGCCGGAAAAGACGTATTGTTATTCATTGATAACATTTTTCGTTTTACACAGGCAGGTTCCGAGGTTTCCGCATTGTTAGGTCGTGTACCTAGTGCCGTAGGATACCAGCCGACACTGCAGACAGAGATGGGTGCTCTTCAGGAGAGAATCACATCTACCAAGAACGGATCTATTACATCCGTACAGGCAGTATACGTACCGGCTGACGACTTGACGGACCCGGCACCGGCTACAACTTTCGCGCATCTGGATGCAACCACCGTACTTTCGCGTTCTATCGTAGAGCTTGGTATTTACCCGGCGGTAGACCCATTGGAGTCTACATCCAGAATTCTGGATCCACGAGTAGTAGGAGAAGAACATTATCAGGTTGCCAGAGGAGTTCAGGAAGTACTTCAGAGATACAAAGAGTTACAGGATATTATCGCAATTCTTGGTATGGACGAACTTTCCGAAGACGACAAATTATTAGTTTCACGCGCAAGAAAGATTCAGAGATTCCTGTCACAGCCATTCCACGTAGCAGAACAGTTTACCGGACTGGCAGGACAGTATGTACCGTTATCCGAGACAATTCGAGGATTCAAAGAAATCTTAGACGGTAAACATGATGAGATTCCGGAAAGCTACTTCTTAAATGCAGGTAATATCGATGATGTGGTAGCCCGCTTCAACAATAAATAGGAGGTCATTCCATGGCAGATAAATTATTTAAAGTGCAGGTTATTTGCCCGGAGAGAGTTTTCTATGAAGGAGAATGTGACCTTTTGGAATTGAAAACTACCGAAGGGGACATAGGTATTCTTGCAGGACATATACCGCTGACTGCAATCATTGCACCGGGAGCCATGAAAATCAAGAATGGCGCCGAGACCAAAGTAGCAGCATTGCACGATGGTTTCATCGAAGTTCTTACAGACAAGGTTTTGATTTTGGCGGAATCTTGTGAGTGGCCGGATGAGATCGATTTGAATCGAGCGAAAGAGGCAAAAGTCAGAGCGGAAAGAAGACTTAAAGGAGCAGACGGAGAAATCGATGTAAAGCGTGCGGAATTTGCACTACGTAAAGCATTACTTCGAATTGATCTTTGCGAAAACAAATAAAGAATAAAAATAATCCTCCCGAAGATGTGGTAATTGTACCACCGAAATCGGGAGGATTTGTTATTATGTTTATTTGTGTTTATCGAGTGTATGGTGAAAGTTCTCATAGCGTTTCCGGCGGTTGCCCATCTCGTTAAGCACCAATATGGTGATTAGGCTGTGAAGCCAGTCAGGAGCCCCGGTTACGTCAAAATCAGGACGGGGAACCGGACATCTCCCCTGATTTGGACAAAACGAAGGGGGACAAGGCTTTGTGCCGGGTGGCACCTTCCGGTAGTTGTTGTATACGGTGTCCGCTACAGAATTTACAAAGACCCGGTCGGGAATATCATCAAACATAGAACTTCCCGTAAATTCCAACTTATCACATTCGTCACTCACATAAGAATTCAGCGCCTTTACCGGAGACGAAAAGTACAAATCATAATCGAGTTCTTTCATACTTCTTCAAAAACTTCCTCAAAAGAGCTTTTTCTTAATATATGCAAAAGAAGCGATATTGTTATTCGTCCTTAGGCAACTCGGATGTACAGTGAGGACAGCGGGTTGCACCGATGGCGATGCGGCTCTTGCAGTAAGGGCATTCCTTTTCTGTTGCTTCTTCGACAACATCCTTTTTCCGTGAGAAAACATTGAGTGCTTTGATCAAACAGAAAACAACAAGTGCCATAATGATGAAGTTCAAAATTGCAGATAAAAACTTACCATAGTTTAAGGTTGCTTCCCCAAGCAGGGTAATGCTGAACTTGTCGAGATTCATACCGCCAAAAAGTCCAAGAAGAGGATTGATCATATCCTCAACCAACGAGTTGACAATGGCAGTAAACGCGCCACCGATGATGATACCGACAGCCATATCCATAACATTTCCACGATTCAAAAATTCTTTAAATTCTTTCAAAAATCCCTTCATAATCATTATCCTTTCTGTAAAAAAATTTGCTTTTACACAAAGGTATTTTAGCACAAATTGATACTCAAAACAACAGAAAATGGAAATTGAAAAACCGGTAAAAGTCTTATAAGGTTGCAGTTTTGCGGAAAAATGATACAATGGAAGAAATGAAAAAATGATGGGAGAATACTAACTATATGTTAAAGAAAATAGGAAAAATTATTGTGCTGTTTGCGGTATTTGTGGCGGCACTGTTTATAATGAGTACAGATATGACAGAGGTGGAGATTGGAGGTACGGCATCTGCCAAGATGCAGGAGGCGACGTTTCCACTCGTGACGTTAAAAAGCGGAGACCAGATTGTAAACCAGATGCACGGATACAGCAGCAGTATTGACGCCAATGTAATCCGGGAGGCAATTGTTCCGATGGACGCAGAGAAGACGCTCGGAGTAAATATAGAATCCGGCGAACATTCTGTGAAGAAGGTCAAATACGAGATTCATCAGGTGGAGACGAATGAATTGCTGGATTCGGGTTCCATTAGTGCGTTGGATGAGACACAGGGCGGAAAGTTCACAGAGATACATCTGGATGCCAACTTAGAAAGCGGCAAAGAGTATGCAATGCGAATCACACTGGTAACGGCAGACAGTGTAAAGATTAATTACTATTCCAGAATCAAATACTATGATACGGACTATTTTTTAGATGAAAAAATGGACTTTATCAAGAGCTTCCACAAAAAGAGTCTTTCGCTGGACGATGCAAGAGATCTGGCGGTATATTTAGAGAACGAAGGAAGTCGTGCAGGCGACAGTTTTGCCAATGTATCCATTCACTCTACTTTTGATTTGTTCAGCTGGGGTGATCTTGAGCCGGAAGTTGTGAAGGAAGCAATTCCAACTATCAAAGAATTTAACGTAGAAACCGCAGCGGTTGAGATGGTCTATTTTGTTACGTTAAGAGAAGATCCGACCGTATATCAGGTAAAAGAAAACTATCGAATGAGATACACGAAGGAAAGAATTTACCTGCTGGATTACAATCGAACGATGATGCCGGTCACTGAATTTAAAATAGAAAACAGAGACGGCAAGAATGGAATAGCGCTTGGAATTACGGACGAAAAACAGGTGCAGATTAAAACGGCGGCAGAAAATAACAAACTGGCATATGTTGCAAATGGTGCCCTTTGGTACTACAACCTTTCAGAGAATAAGGTCGTAAAAGTATTCTCGTTCCTTGGGGATGATGCCACGGATGTAAGAGATACGTACAACCAGCATAGAATCAGTATTTTGGAGATGGACGACAAAGGCAAAATTGATTTTATGGTCTATGGATACATGAATCGCGGAGAGTATGAAGGAAAAGTAGCCATCGTACTATATGAATACTCCCCGGTAACAGACCTGGTTGAGGAAAAGGTATACATCCCAATCGACGCCACCTATCAGATGTTGAAAGAAGAGTGTCGGGGATTTGGATACCTGAACGAGAAAAATGTATTTTATTTTTCGGTATATGACGCAATTTACGCCTATGATTTGAATACGAAGGAATTGTCAGAGGTGGCAACACAGGTTTCGCCGGATGATATGGTCTGGATGGATGAGACAAGAGCGGTTGGCTGGATTTCCTCCGGTAACGCGGAAGGGGAAGCGAACAAAGAAATCACTTTGCTGGATATGGAATCCGGAGAGAGTCATATTATCAGAGCAGGCGAAGGAGAGCAGCTGAGAATTTACGGAGATATTCAGGGAAATATCATTTACGGATATGTGAAAACAGAAGAGATTACGCACACGACAGACGGAACGGAAATTGTTCCGGCGTACAAACTGGAAATAGCGGACGGAAGCGGAAAAGTAGTAAAGGACTACGAAGAAAGCGGAGTATTTGTGACAGAAGCGAGCATAGAAGAAGGCGCAATCAAATTGACAAGAATGAAGAAGAATGAATATGACCGCTTTGAAGAGACGAGCGAGGACAGTATTATCACACAGACACCGGAAGAAGTGGAAGAAGTGCATACGATTCTCTGGGATAATGATACGATGAAAAAACTCACCTATATCTCGCTCCCGGGAAGTTTCAGCGTAGAAGAAGAACCGGAGTTTAGTGAGTCTGAAGATATGGTACTGACGGAAGACCGAAGCTTATATATTGAGGCGGCAGATACAAAGGTAGAAAAATACTTTGTTTACACACACGTAGGAATTCACGACACGTACACAGATCCGGCAGAAGCAATTGTGGAAGCGGATAAAGAGATGGGTGTTGTAGTGGCGTCCGACAACCGGATTATCTGGGAGCGCGGTGGCAAATATAACAACAAGACACTTCCGGAGATGAAGAAGACGCTTGTAACAGAGGATGTAAACAGCAAGGGTGCATGCGTGGAAATGGTACTGGACTATAATCGTAAGACAGCATCGGCTACGGAACTGTCGCATGATTCGCGTTCTGCATATGAGTTGCTGCAGGAGTATCTGGACAAACCGATTAATCTGACCGGATGCAATCTGGATGAGGTGCTTTATTTTGTAAGCGGCAACCGTCCGGTAATTGCAAAGAAAGATTCGGATAACACGGAAGTGCTGATTATAGGATATGATGAATATTATGTAACGTACTATAATCCGCTTACGGGAGCAACCAGTCAGGTGCTTCTCAGTGTGGCAGATGATATGTTTAAGGAAGCAGGAAATGTATTTATCAGCTATCTCGACTAAAAAGAGAGGATGGGGTTTGTATGAAGCAGGAACAGATACAGGAATTAATCAAAAGAGCACTGGAGGCAAGGGAAAAGTCTTATTCGCCGTATTCGCATTATCGGGTGGGCGCAGCGCTACTTTGTAAAGATGGACAGATTTATACGGGCTGTAATATAGAAAATGCGGCATATACACCTACCAATTGCGCAGAGAGAACGGCATTCTTCAAAGCAGTGAGCGAAGGAAAAAGAGAGTTCCTTGCGATTGCAATCGTAGGTGGGGGCGAGCAGGTAGACAGTTATGTGACGCCATGTGGGGTTTGCCGCCAGGTAATGAAAGAGTTTTGCAGGAATGATTTTGCAATCTATGCTGCAAAGACACCAGAGGATTACAAGGAGTTTACATTAATGGAGCTGTTGCCGGAGTCTTTTGGACCGGAGAATCTTGACTAGGACAGAAGGGAGAGCAAAAACATGAGAATGTACGACCTGATTGAAAAAAAGAAATATGGGGAAGAATTAACAAAAGAAGAGTTGGAATACATTATAAACGGATACGTAGACGGAAGTATTCCGGACTACCAGATGTCGGCATGGCTGATGGCAGTATATTTCAAAGGAATGACAAGTCGTGAGCTTACCGACATGACGATAACAATGGCACATTCCGGAGATATGGTGGATTTATCAGCGATAGAAGGAATCAAGATAGATAAACACAGCACAGGAGGCGTGGGCGATAAGACCACGTTGATTATCACACCGATGGTGGCGGCGTGTGGCGTTAAGGTAGCAAAAATGTCCGGAAGGGGACTGGGTCACACCGGCGGAACGGTAGATAAACTTGAGTCGATAGAGGGATACCAGACAGCATTAGACAGACAACGCTTTTACGAAATCGTAAACACCGTTGGGATGAGTGTAATCGGACAGTCCGGCAATCTTGCGCCTGCAGATAAAAAACTGTATGCGCTTCGCGATGTTACCGGTACGGTAGACAGCATTCCGTTGATTGCCTCCTCTATTATGAGTAAAAAGCTGGCGGCGGGAAGTGACAGTATTTTGCTGGATGTTACGACGGGAAGCGGCGCATTTATTGAAGAATTCGACAAATCCATAGAACTTGCCAAAACAATGGTTTCCATCGGGGAAGGTGCCGGCAGAGAAACCGTAGCATTGCTTACGAACATGGATGAACCGCTTGGCTATGCAATCGGTAATACGATGGAAGTACAGGAAGCAATTGAAACTATGAAGGGAAACGGACCGGCGGACCTCGTGGAAGTATGTGTGGCGCTTGCAGGAGATATGTTGTATCTTGCAAAGAAGGGAACACTTGAGGAATGTAGAGAAATGGCTACTAAGACACTTACCGATGGCAGCGCATTTGAAAGATTTAAAAAGATGGTGGCAGCGCAAGGTGGAAGATGCGATGTGCTGGAAGACACATCGTTGTTTGGAGAGGCGCCATATCAGATGGAGCTTCTTGCGAAAAAGAGCGGATATGTACAGCATATGAATGCAAAGGAATGTGGAATTGCTTCTATGTTACTTGGCGCCGGCAGGGAGACCAAAGAAGATGTTATCGATATGAAAGCAGGAATCCTTCTTAAGAAGAAAACAACGGATGCGGTAAAAGAAGGAGAAGTGCTTGCAATATTGTATTCTTCTGATGAAAATCGCCTGCAGACAGCAGCAGACAAACTGGAGGCCGCTTATGAGATTGGAGACAGTAAAGTGGCACCGCTTCAAATGATTCAGGGGCGCATTACAAAGAAAGATATCTAAAACGTTTGAAAAAAAGAGAAAATAAAAGAATCTCGCTTGCGAGATTCTTTTGTTGTGGAGATATGTTTAACAAATATAGAAATTACTTCATAATGGAACGTCTATCTTCAAGTAAGGCGCGAATAATCAGAATGGAACGCTCCTGGTCCTTTTCGGTCAGCTTCTGGAAGTAGCGATTCAGTCGACACTCCGGACTATTCTGATTCGGAGATTTCACAATGTGATCCACGAGATCATCGATCGATACGTGGAAGTAATCCGCAATCTTTGTAAGAATCTCAACGTTAGGAGAAGATGAATCATTCTCATAACTGCTAATCATCTGTTGTGTGAGCCCAAGCACTTTCCCAAGCTCTGCCTGACTCATTTTGCGGTCCTTTCTGATGCGTTCTAAATTACTACCAAAAGACATTCCTCTCTACCTCACTCTAATACTAAAATATTACAATTTGTTCCTTTATCACTTTACCAAAGTATAGCATAGGAGTGTTTGGAATACAATTAAAAAATTGACGAAAATAATCAGAAAAACTTAAATTCAATTGTATAAATTGATAAAATCGTGTAAAATAATCTGAGACATAATAGAGATAGGGCTGGATTCTTTAGAAGACGTTATACGTATGAGAAATGTTATAAAAAGGAGTACGAATATGAAGATAGGAATCGCCTCGGCAGACCTTGTAAGCATACTGTTTATGCTGATTATTCTAGGGAGTATGTTCCGTAGAAATATGAAGGAAAACAAAGAAAATGCCGCCTTTTTTGCCTTAATCATTGTGACTATGATAGGACTTGGTTTTGATGCCCTGTCTTACATTCTTGATACAGTGTATATCAACAGTGACATTATGATTGTAGCTAATATAATGGCATATTCCATCGTTAATTTATGTATTGTAGCCTTTTTCTGTTATTTACTAACACTTATCCGCAAAACGAAGGCGATTTCCGGTAAGTTTCTGTATCCGATAGTTGCGATTAGTGTGATTGATATTCTGTTGTGCGTAATTGGAGTACTCAATAAAAAATTTTTTACCGTTACGGATTGTCATTTCCAATACGGTTCGTGGACAGGGGCTGTCGAGTTTCTTCCGTTGATTTCTTTACTGATTACACTTATCATTCTGGTTATGAACGCAAAGAACCTTGGAATGCGCAATACATTGGCGTTGGGGTCATTTTTGGCATTCCCGATTCATGCAGCATGTATTGTGACGTTTTTTCCGGAAGTACAGCTTGGCTATCTGGCCTCGGCACTGGCGTGTTTCATCATTTTCACTTTTATATCACGTGAAGAAATCAATGAAACAAAGCTGCGTGAAGAGATAATGAAATTGGTTTCCTCCCATGATGCGCTAACCGGACTTATGAATCGCCGCGGCTTTGATGATACAATCGGCAAAGCCTTGGGACATGAACGGTTGGGGGTTGTCTATAGTGACCTGAATGCACTCAAATATATGAATGACAATTATGGTCACGCAGCCGGAGACTCCTATATCTGCCGCTTTGCTGAAATATTAAGGCAGGTATTTGGAGACGTGGGCGTAATCTCCAGAATCAGTGGGGATGAGTTTGTTGTTTTGGTCTTTGATATTTCCGAAAGCGATTTTGAAGGATTGAAAAAGAAAATGGACGAAGTGATTCGTAATAATAAACGGATAGCTTCTGTTGGATATGCATATGGCGAGAGTGGCAAGTCGGCTGATTTGCTTAAGCGTGCCGAACAGGAAATGTATGAGGATAAAAAACGCTATTACCTGGAAAGTGGAATGGATCGAAGAAGGCATATGTAATTATGGAGTCATGCAATGAAAGCAAAGTTGCATGTAAGAACTGTATTTTGATGTACAGTTAAGAAATAATAGAAAAAAGGAGTAGGAATTATGAAACTGTTATCTGTAGCGATTCCTTGTTATAACTCAGCAGAGTACATGGAACGCGCCATAAAAAGCATATTGGTAGGAGGACACGAGGTCGAGATTATTATCGTAGACGATGGTTCTTCCGATAATACATTAGAGATTGCAAAATCTTACGAAGCCAAATTTCCTGGTATCGTAAAGGCAGTTCATCAGGAAAATGGAGGACATGGAAGTGCAGTTAATACAGGACTGAAAGAAGCCACCGGACTTTATTATAAAGTTGTAGACAGTGATGACTGGCTGGATGAAGATGCCTTTAAGCAGGTGCTGGAGAAGCTTCGCTCACTGGTGGAGGATGCTGCCGGAGTAGATATGTTTGTATGCAACTATGTATATGAACGCGTGTCAGAGGGTAAGCAGAAGGTTATGGATTATCGCAGTGCGATGCCAAGAGATGTCGTGTTTGGGTGGTCGGAGATGCAGCATTTTAAGGCAAGTCAGTATATTTTGATGCATTCCGTAATTTACAGTACAAAGATGTTGCGTCAGTGCAAGCTGGAACTGCCAAAGCATACGTTCTACGTTGACAACATTTTCGTATATCATCCGTTGCCATACGTGAAGAAAATTTACTATATGGATGTTGACTTATATCGTTACTACATAGGAAGAGCGGATCAGTCGGTAAACGAGAAGGTGATGATTGGCCGTGTCGACCAGCAATTGAGAGTTACCAAACTTATGATAAATGATTGTGACCTCAGCAAAATCAGAAACAAAAAGCTTCGCAAGTATATGGCGAAATATCTGGCGATGATGATGACGATTTGTACGGTATTTTTGCTTAGGGAAGGCAGCGAAGACAGCCTGAAAAAAAGAGAAGATATCTGGAACTATCTAAAAGACAGTAACAAATATCTCTATCGTGATGTGAAGCGCTGTATCCTCGGCAAATCCATGCAGCTCAACGGAAAGGTGGGCAACCGGATTATTATCCTCGGATACAAACTTTCACAAAGAATATATGGTTTTAGTTAATCGGAAGAGGTTTTTGCGAAAACACTGGTTTTGGCAAGAACCTTTTCTTTTATGAAAATTTTGGCTTTGCTTTTAAGTGTACTGTACTGCTCGGTGTAGATGATGTGGTATACCAGAATAGAAAGTAAAAAGGCACAAAGCACATCGAACGCCGAATGTTGTTTTAAAAACATGGTAGACAGACAAATCGAGGTACAGAGTACGAAAGACGCTGATTTGAGTGTCGGGTGTTTGCGGGCAAGCTCCATTCGGGAAACTGCAATATGGGTTCCGACAGAGTTGTAAACGTGAATGCTTGGACAGACATTTAGCGGTGTATCCAACTGTTGTAAGGAAATGACCAGTCGTGTTAAAAAATGATCATTTGGATACTCTGTCAGTCGAAGCATCTGTCCGTTAGGCCAGAAGGTATAAATGATAAGACAGATGGTCATTCCGCTAAACAGAAAGCCGCAAATCTTATAAAATTCATTTTTGTTCTTGAACATCAGATAAACCACGACAACCGGTACATAGATAAACCACAGGAAATACGGGATGATGAACCATTCGTCAAAAGGGATGAAATCATCCAGCGTGGTATGAATCAGACGGAATGTCGGTACATCGCGAATTTCCAGATAAAAAAACCAGATGGCGTATATGATTAAGTAACTGAAAACCCAAGCGTGTTTGTATTTTTTGCAAAAATTAAAGAACCCCTGTTTCAAAAAAAAGCCCCCTTCTGATTAACGAGTCTTAGCTTCGTCCTCACAGTAAATGCAACGATACAGACGTTTCTCTTTGTTGGCAAGTTTGAAAATATGATCCAGCCCCGGTTCAATAGAAGTAATACAACGCGGGTTTTTGCACTGAACCACATTACATATCTTTTGTGGTAATTCCAGACGTTTCTTACCGACAATCACATTGTTCTCAACAATGTTAACGGTTATATTCGGATCGATATATCCGAGAACATCCAGATTGATATCGATGTTGTCATTGACTTTAATAATGTCTTTGAGTCCCATCTTGTTACTTTTTACATTTTTTATAATGGCAATGGAGCAGTCCAGTTCATCCAGATTCAGATACTCATAAATCTGCATTGCCTTACCGGCTTTGATGTGATCGAGAACAATGCCCCTTTCAATACTATCTACTTTCAACATATGCAAAATCCTTTCTACTTATCCAAACCTAACAGCCACATAATGAGAGCCATACGGACGAATTTGCCGTATTCCGCCTGCTTGAAGTATACCGCTCTTGGATCGTTGTCCACTTCTTTGGCAATCTCATTTACACGAGGCAAAGGATGCATAATTTTAAGATCCTCTTTGGCATTGAGAAGTTTGGTATGGTCTAAGATGTAACTGTCTTTCAAACGTATGTAATCCGCTTCGTTGAAGAAACGCTCGCGCTGAACCCTGGTCATATAAAGGATGTCCAGAGAAGGCATAACATCTTCCATCTGTTCCACTTCTTCAAAAGGAATATTATTGGCAAGAAGAACTTCTTCTTTAATATAATCGGGGATTCGAAGCTCGTCCGGAGATATCAGGACGAAACGTACATTTTCATAACGCGACATAGCCTTTATTAAGGAATGAACCGTTCTTCCAAATTTCAAATCACCACACAAACCAACCGTAACGTTGTCCAAGCGATGCATCGTTTCATGTATGGTAAGTAAATCCGTCAGTGTCTGCGTTGGATGGTTGTGTCCACCGTCGCCGGCATTGATGACCGGAATGTCAACATGCATAGCAGCAACTAAAGGAGCACCTTCCTTAGGATGACGCATAGCGATAATATCAGCATATTTTTCAACGATACGTGCTGTATCTGCGATGCTCTCGCCCTTCGTTGCAGAACTGGAGTCAGCGGAATGGAAACCGAGAATCGAACCACCAAGCTCCAACATCGCAGCTTCAAAACTCAGACGTGTACGAGTGCTAGGCTCATAAAATAGCGTCGCCAGCTTCTTGCCGTCACAAACATGCGCATAAGCAGGCCGGTCAGCCATAATCTTGCCGGCAAGCTTCAGGATGGTATCTACATCTTCCACGCTCAAATCAATAGGATCAATTAAATCTTTCATAAGAAAATCCCCTTTTCATTTTCCAAAATTATATAATGTTTTAAAGAGGGTTGTCAACCGAAATGGAGGGGAGAAAATAATAAGAAAGTGGGCAGTGGAATAGTTGGGAGAAGAAGCTGGAAAATGTGTTAGAAAATATGTCAAAAAAAAGTTGACAAATGAATTTTCCGGTAATAAACTGTAAAAGTTAATCAACTGGAAATTATAACGAAAGAACACGATAAAGCGAATAGGGAAGGTTGGAAGGAAAGAAATGCTACAAAGGGACAGGAAAATGTTTAAATTAAAAAGAATTATTATAACAAGTATGATAGCACTTATTGGTCTGACCGGATGCTCCGGAACCAAAAGTGCTACAGTTAATAAAGAAGATGCCAAACAAGAAGTAGCTGCGACAAAAGAAGCGACTGTAGAACAATCTTCAAAACCGGAGGAGACACAGGCAGAGTACAAGGGAATCAACGTAGTAAAAAGCAGTGATACGAACATTGTTGTTTCCGTTCCAAACCCTGAGGAAGTTACTGGAGCTGAGACGATTGATATTGTAATTCATGAGTGTAAAGACAGTTCAGTTTTATGTTTTTGTAGTGATATTGAAGAGGAACCGACATATGATTTTTCATGGTTGGGTCTAGGTGACATGCATATTATAAATTCGGTTGTTGGAAATGTGACCGGAAGTGGCGAGACTGCACAGTTGGTAGCAGACAGTACTTTTGAGAATGAAATCTGCTATACCGGTGGAATCTATGATGAAAGTACAGGATTTAAAGGAGAATAAAGATGAAAAAATTGGCAAGAACAGTTTTGTCTGTATGGGAAGCAATGATAATAATAATAACTCTTATGGTTTTAATAATTTCTCCACGAAAAAAGAGTGTTGATCATATAGTAGAAAGAAATGAGTATGGTCAGATTGCTTTAGAAGAGGAAAGAACCACTTTGCCACAAACAGAGTTACAGATTTGGCGTAATGCAGGATTGGTTTTGGTATTGGGCAATCTTCCCACTGTTGTAATTGTAGTAGCATATAAAATGGCTCAATAAGCTTCCATGTGAGAAAAAGTGAAAGAGGTAAACTATGAAAAAAAATATAAAACTACAAAATATTTTCTTCCCATTATGGATGCTTATGGTAGTACCTTATGCATGGGTAATTCTTTTACCAATAAATTTTATATGGGACAGCATTGCCATGATTTGTGGATTGTTCTTTGTGAATGAGAGTAACAAGTTCCGCTATTATATAAAGAAAATCTGGCTCGTCTGGATTATTGGTTTTTTGAGTGATATTATATGCAGTTTACCGATGCTTGGATTGCTGTATTTTCAAGACTTTATGAAAAAGGGGAGCATGGCGGAAAAGATTTCAGAAGCATTGATCAACAATCCTTTTGCAAATCCGATTGCGTGTGTGATTGCGGTTATAATGGTTGTGATTGCAGGAATATTGATTTATGTTCTCAATCTTAAAGTAACATTTAAAAAAGAGGAAAAAGATAAAGCGAAGAAAATTTCTCTTATCCTTGCTGTATTAACGGCACCATATTTTTTTGTTATTCCAAGCTATGGTTTTTACATGTTCCTTAATAAACTTTCGTTTTTAGGCGGATTCTTTGGATAATGAACTTCAAATTTACGCGAGGAAGTACACTGTTGGATATATATTTTGGGGAGAAGAAGAGATTAGATTGCACAATTACAATTATCGCGAGAAGATTTGTAAAAAGTGTGGAAACATTTGTGCAGAAGAGAAGACAAAAATACTAAGATATAACGACTTCTTTGTTGAAGGTGAAGTGTGTTTCGAAAAGTCACCAGTTATTTTTTCAAAGCAGTATTTCAATGGAAACCAGGTGGCGATTATTAGCCCCAAATTGTATAAAGTAATAAAGGATAAAGTAGAAGATGCAGTTTTTACACCTGTATTTAAAGGAGCCTAACGATGAAACGAAGAAAGATACTAATAAACGCAGTTCAAATACTAATCCCGCCAAGTATTGTCTTTCTAATCTATATTTCCGGAATCAAAGACATACCATATACTCGAACAAGAATCCTTTTATGTGTAGGATTGCTGCTGACATATTTTATAGCATACATGGCAGGTGGATTAGGAGATATGTTCGCAATCCAGAAGAAACAGGATTATTTTCTGGAAAAGTACATTTTCACAAAGTATGTTACTTTGGCAGAAGGAACTTTCTTATCCTCGGATGGAACATACAAATGTGATTTTACCAATAAAGAGCTGGTGGTAGGTGAAAAACATTATGAAATTAAGAAGATTACTAAAGAAGGCATTTGCATAGTGTTAAAGGAAGAGAAACACTTTCTGCCACTTGGTTGTGCAGGGGATTTTCTGATGTTATACATAGGGGAAAAGGAACTGGACGAGAAGGGGCTTTCCTGTGTAATGTTATACCCGGAAGAGAAACTAATAGAAAGAACATAATAGCAAAGAAAAATGCAAGGAGTGGTAAAATGTTTGAATTAAAAGAAAAAATAGTTATAACAAGTATGATAGCGCTTATTGGTCTGACCGGATGCGCCGGACCAAAAGGCGCTGCAATAAAAACAGAAGAAATGAAACAAGAAGCGGATACGAAAAAGGATGTATCTGTAGAACAATCTTCAAAACCGAAGGATACAAAAGCAGAGTACAAGGGAATCAACGTAGTAAAAAGCAGTGATAAGAACACTGTTGTCTCTGTTCCAAATCCTAGGGAAGTTACAGAAGGAGAAAAAGTAGATATCTCAATTTATGAATGTGAAGAATGGTA
>JAILQS010000102.1 GCA_024698865.1 Lachnospiraceae bacterium
CTAAATTTTCGTATTTTTAACTTGTGGACAAAAAAGATTCTATAGAAATTAAAATTATATTTTGCCACTCGGCAATCGCATTTTATTTGTGCACTTTTTTACAGCCTATGGTTTTATATCTCAGTGTATGCAATTTTTTTCTTTTTAAGTATTAAAAAATTAATCCATTATGTCAGAAAATTCTGTATTGTCAAAATTGGTGCGCAGCTTGAATTTCAAAGAATGTTTACGACCGGCAAATGGATTTGCATGCAAATCCATTGCATGCATCCACTTGCCGGTCTTGTGCTACAAAAATGGTGCCATACTTACGTATGACACCATCCATTTAATTCTTATAAAGTTTTGGCATACTGATCAATCTTTTCTGCCAGAAACGGTGCTAATCCAACAAACTGTGCACCATAGTGATACCCTTCATCTGCATCATTTTTTCTTAAAATCTCTATGACTGCATAGAAGAATTCGCCTTCACTCAAGGTAATCTTCCCATTGAAATAATAATTCACTGGAAGTTCTGCAGTACTGAGAAATCCGATGCCGGCCTTTGAAATGTCTGTCACATTAATCTCTGCGTCGATATCACTTATCTCAATGTAATCCTGCTTAAATATTCTGCTGATTTCCAAGCTGAGTTCTATCGGTAATCGTTCAAATTTTCTACGTTCCGTATATTTATCCAATGTTTTACCTCATCTAAAAAATCTCTGCTTTAAGTATTATCCTACAATTCTTCTAGCTGTGATTGGGCTTCTGTATCTTACACCAGAAATCTTAATTCCTGTAGATTCTGAGCTTGCATGAACTACCTGTCCACCACCAATGTACATTGCAACGTGGCTGATAGATCCGCCGCTACCATAGAATACTAAGTCACCAGGCTGTAAGGAATCAATGCTTACTTTCTTTCCTGCAGATGCCTGTGAGCTTGAAGTACGCGGAATTGAAATTCCAAAGTGTGCGTAAACTTTCATAGTGAATCCGGAACAGTCTGTTCCATTCTGTAAATCAGTTCCACCATATCTATATGGGTTACCAATAAATTTCTGTGCATAGCTTGCGATTTCAGAACCGCTTCCAGATTTTAATGGTTTGTCAGAAGCACTGTTGTAAGTGTCATCTGAATCGTTGTTAGATTTCTTAGGTGTGTTTGAACTGTTGCTTGATTTTTCTGATGAAGAGTCATCGTTTGATGAATTGTTGTTTGAGCTGCTTGAATCGTTGTTTGATGATTCATGCTGTTCATTAGCAAGTTGTTCTAATCTATCCTGCTCAGCTGCCTGTGCCTGTGCTTTTCTCTTTGCTTCTTCTTTCTCTTCTTTCAGAGAGATTGCATGATCAAAGCTTACAGAAATGTCTACGAAGTCTTTGGATACATATCCTTTTGTTGCTTCTGTAACTCCGCCGGTTCCATCTTCTCCAGAACCTTCGCCTTCGCCTTCATCAATCATAATTTTAACCCAGTTCTTGGTTTCTTTTACGATTTCGAATTTTTCTTCTTCCGGTACTAATGTTAAAACTTCTGATTCTGTAGATTTCTTAGCTCTAACTTTAAGTGTCTCTGTATTAACAGTTGCCCACTTCTTACCAAATTTGTCTTCTAATTCTTCAGCATCGAAACCGATTGCAAGGAATTCTTTCTTAATATATCCCTTTACGTTACCGGATTTGATTTTAACCCAATCCCCTTTTGTAGCAACGATAGTAGCTGCTGCTCCTCTGTAGAGCTTACCACGAACCTTGCTTTCCTCATTAGGTTTTTTACGGATGTTTACATAGTTGTCAGCAATAGAAATACCCATGTTAGCATACTTGGATACTTCCTCTTCTGCTTCTTTCTCTGTAGCGTCCTGTTTCTCCTGTACTGCGGTTGCAGCGGATGCAATAACTTGTGTATCTGCTGTTGCTGAGTACTGTTCCAAGGATAACGAAATACCTGCAAGTCCATTTTCTTCGCAAATCGTGCCAGCTGCATTAACATTATTAGCTGCTAAAACTGCTGCTGAAATTGCGCCTACACAAACGGCTGTCTTAATTGCGTATCCCTTTCTCATGAATTATCTCCTCCAAATCAAATGTTAAATATTTTTTTATTTGTTACAAATGTATTACACTCCATTTCAATTAGAAATTATAGCATTACCCATAATTCTTGTCAAGGACATATAAAAATTTCTTAACATTTTATTCTACAGGTGTCATTCATCTAGTATGCATTCAGGAATTCCACCACGGAATTCACTGCATTGGCACCATCTGATGCGGCTGTAATCACTTGTTTTATCGGCTTTTTACGAACATCTCCCGCCACAAACAGTCCAAAAGTCCCAGTCTTACAATCCTCATTTGCCACTACATATCCTGCTTCATCCAAAGATGCAAGCCCAACATATAGTTCTGACTCCGGAACAGTTCCAATTGCTACAAAAACTCCGTCTACAGATATCGTCTGATTTTCATCTTCATCTGTAGTATCTTTTGTATTTGTAACCGTAACACTCTCCACCTGCTCATTTCCATTAATTGCTGTTACCTTTGTGTTCCACAGGATTTCAACATTCGGACAGGATTTCAGTTTGCCAACAAGCGTCTTGTCCGCACGGAATTCCTCTCTTCTGTGTATTACATAGACTTTCTTGCATATGCGGGACAGGAAAATACCATCCTCAACAGCTGTGTTGCCCCCGCCGCATACAACTACTTCCTTATTTTTAAAGAAGCCACCGTCACAGGTTGCACAATAAGAAACACCACAGCCGGAAAGACGTTCTTCCCCTTCAACCTCGAGTTTTCTGTTTCTGGCTCCGGTCGCAAGAATAACCGCCTTCGTCCGCAACACATCTCCATTTTCCAGCGTTACTTCTTTTATTTTGTCCGCATCTGTAATTTTTGTAACATTTTCATCTATAAAAGGTACACCGAACTTTTCAGCATGTGCCCGGAATTTATCTCCCAATTCCAAACCACTAATACTTTCGAAGCCCGGATAATTTTCCACTTCATATGTGTTCAAAATTTGTCCGCCGTAAATACCGGTTCCCTCTATAATTGCTACAGACAGTTCCGCTCTCTTAGCATAAATTCCTGCTGTCATCCCTGCCGGTCCGGCGCCGATTATTAATACATCATATAAATTCTCCATAATTCCTCCATTTTCCTTCTGATTCGATAAAAATTGCAGGCTTTCACAAGCCTGCAATCATTCTTCATAGTTCTGTAATTATCCGTTGATCATATAAGTAAGAAGTTTTTCGATATCTTCCTGCTCATAAGCAATAATGTCCAGTTCACTAATTGTTCCATCAGAAAAAACTTTTGCAAGAGACACATATTGAGATAATTTTGATTTTAAATTCAAACGATCTCCTTCGGATGAAACCAATTCTACTCTTCCAACGCAGCTATCAATTACCTGAAAAAACTTGTCTACGTCTCTAATGTTGCTCATATTTACTTTCATGTTTTGACCTCCATTCTGATGTTTGCTTTGACTTGTCTGTTATTCCTTCTTATTTGGAATATACATCCATTCCTATTATATACTATTTTTTAAAGTTTTACACCTTTTTTTTATAATATGATATAATGTATCTTGTTTTAAACGAGATTATATAATAACAGACACTATTTTGGGAGGCATTATGTTTCAGTTTGACAGCAAAATCAGATACAGTGAAATCGATTCCCACGGGTATTTATCGATACCGGGAATCTTAAATTATTTTCAGGACTGCAGTAGTTTTCAATCCGATGCTGTCGGTCTTGGTCTGGAATATTTCAAAGACCTCGACCGCGCCTGGGTTGTTAACTTCTGGCATATCCGAATCACCAAACGGCCACGTTATGGCAGCAACATCAAAATCAGCACCTGGCCTTACAAGTTCGATAAAATCCTTGGCTATCGTAACTTTGCCATACGCGATGATAACGATGAACTCTGTGTAATCGGAGATTCTCTCTGGGTATATATTGATACCAAAACCGGACGCCCTATTAAGCCAACCGAAGCAGAAACAAGCCCATACGGTCTTGGCACACGTTACGATATTCCGGAAGTTTCCCGTAAAATCAAACTGCCGGAAAATATGATTCCGGGAGACGCCTTTCCTGTTGTCCGAACTAATATCGATACGAACAAACACGTAAACAATGAACAATACATCGAAATGGCAATGGAGTATCTGCCCTCCGGAAAGCAGGTGGAAAATATTTTTGTAGAATATCGCACACAGGCTGTACTTGGCGATATCATCCATCCAAAATACGAAATAACGGACACCACCTGTACTGTTGCACTTTGTAACGAAAAGGACAAGCCGTACGCAATTGTAAAATTTGAGATGCTTTAAAAAAGCAGGAAATGAGGATATATATGATTGAATTAGGAAAAACACAACCACTTATGGTCGTTCGCAAATCCGATTACGGCATTTACCTGGGCGATTCATCCGCGATTGGAAAAAGCTCTGAAGAAAATGAAGTACTTCTTCCAAACAACCAGGTACCTCGCGACATCGAAATCGGCGACACACTAAATGTTTTTGTTTATAAAGATTCCGAAGACAGACCCGTAGCCACTACGACTACTCCGGCATTGGAACTTGGACAGGTCGCACTACTAAGAGTTATCGAAAACACAAAGATTGGTGCCTTTTTAGATTGGGGACTTCCAAAAGACCTGTTGCTTCCTTATAAAGAACAAACTGCTCACATCAAACCGGGAGATGAAATCTTAATCGCTCTCTACCTGGACAAGAGCAGTCGACTTTGCGGAACTATGAATGTTTATAATTATCTTTCCTGTGACGCGCCATACGTAACAGATGACCACGTCACCGGTCGTGTTTATGAAACAAGCGATAACTACGGAGTATTTGTTGCCGTAGACGACAAATACTCCGGTTTGATACCAAAAAAAGAACTGATTAAAGATTTAAAACCGGGAGACCTTGTACAGGTTCGCGTTACTTCTGTTACGGAGGAAGGCCGTTTAAATCTCAGTCTTCGCGAACGAACACATATCCAGATGGACGCTGACAGTTCTCTTTTACTTTCAAAACTGGAGGAGGCCGGTGGTTTTCTTCCGTACCATGACAAAAGCGATCCCGATATCATCAAAAGAGAATTCTCCATGAGTAAGGCTGCGTTCAAACGCGCCATTGGCAGACTTTATAAAAATAAGCAAATCACCATTGAACATAATGGTATACGAAAAGTCCAATAAAAGCACAAAACCGCCAGGCAGAAACGATGCGCTCATACCGTTTCTACTTGGCGGTCTTACGTTTTAATATATTATTCTTTTTTTCCTTCCAGCATCTCAAGCGTTGCCAAAAGTACTGCTCCTTCTAATGGTTTCGGAATTAAATATTTGAGTCCGATGCTCTTAATCTCTTCTAACGTTCCTGCATCGCATAATGAACTAAGCATTACGATCTTAGCATCCGGAGCTTCTTTTAGAATTACTTCTGCTGTTTCAATTCCATCAATTCCAGGCATTATGATATCGAGAACCACGAAATCCGGACGGTATTCTTTGAATTTCTCAATTCCGTCTTCACCATTCTTGGCTTGATCGATTACTTCATATCCTTCTTGCTCTACAATGTCCTTTATTTGTTGGGATACAAATGGCGAATCATCAATTACAAGTATAGTACCCTTTTTTTCCATAATGAAATCCTCCTCTTGAATTCTAATCTATTTATTCTTATTCTTCCTTAAATCATAATATGTTTCCACGTGCAGACCTCCATAATCACTGTCAAAATCCCACCGTACATGTTGTCTGTAGTCGTCTTTTGGAATCTCAAGTTCCTTTTGACTATGTATCACTTGAGGAACCGTAAGCCTCGATGTGGATGCCATCATATTATTTATTTTGGAAAGAACCCTTCCGCAAATTATATTGTAGTATTCCATCATGTAAAATACCTGTTTGCCATATTCCAATTTGCGATTGCGATTCATTCCGGTTGTCAGTGCATCAAACAAATCCTGATCCATCCAACAAAGAATAAACGAATGAAAAACCCCTTTCGTCTTTATCACTGTAACACATTGTGTACTAAAGTCAATATGCTCCTTAATGATAACTTTCTTTTGTCTGTTCAAGGATTTTCTGGCAGCTACCGGTATTTTCTCTTTTGATTTAAGAGTAATCCCCGCCACCTGTTCCGTAAGTCCGATTATTGTATCCTCGAACATCTTTTCCAATTCCACGCTGGTGCTTTTAATTATGACCACCCCCTTGCTGTCGCCTAACAAAAAGAATGTTGTAAATTAATTGTTTAAGAAACGCATCTTCGGGTTGTCTTTCGGAGCCCTCTTCGGTTCCGGCTTCTTCTGCTTTGGATAAGCATTACCAAAGCTTCTTTGCATTTCCGTCTTGCAGTTTTCGCAATAGCGACCGCTTCGGATCATCTTTCCACATCTCTCGCAATCAATTCCGATCTCGGAATTCTCTGCAAAAGACAATCTTTCTTCACGAATCCATCGCTTAATAACAGCGGTAGAAACATCATTTTCTCTGGATACCTCATTGATTCCCGCGCCAGGATTATCATAAATATACTGCTTTACAACTGCAAATTTATCATCCATCAGTTTATTGCAGGCCGGGCACAAAGGTAAACCTGATACATAGTTAAATAACTTTCCACATTCTTTACAGCTTCTAACATCCATAAGCTTAACCTCCTTACATCCCTTTACCGATACAAACACTGGCAAAATACACTGTCTTTACTCCTTGCGCCATGAGCACTCTGCTACATGCTTCAACAGTACTTCCCGTAGTATAAATATCGTCCACCAGCAATACAGTTTCGGGGAGAAGTGATTGACACTTCTTAAAATGCTGTTCATCTATTGCAAATGCCTGCGTCAGATTCTTCAGCCGCTCTGTATCACTCAATTCTTTCTGTGGCAGGGTCTTTTTATTTCTTATTAACAAAGTTGCATCCATGGGAATCCCTGTAGATACACTTATTTGTTCTGCTATCAGTTTCGCCTGATTGTATCCTCTGGTTCTGACTCTTGACTTGTGCGCAGGTATCGGAATTATACATTGTACACCGCGTCGTTTCCAGTCATCACCGAAACACTTTGTCAGCTCTTCTCCATAAAAAAACCGATTATCACGACAATTTCTGTACTTAAAATCTATCATGGATTCTTTGATTGCTCCCTGATAGACAAACAGCGAAAAACCTTTTTGATACGAAAAATGCTTACGCTCGCAGTCAAAACACAATTCCCTGTCCTCTTCACCGACAGGTTTACTGCAGTGAATACATCTAGGCCCGGTTATGTACGGCAAAGCCTCCCGACACTTATCGCAGATTCTCCGCTCTTCCCGACGTAATATTCTTTTGCATAAAATGCATTTGTCAGGGTAAAACCATGAAATAATAGATTGAATCATCCGATTCCAATACTTAAGAAAACAGTTTTGCAGGATATACTCCTTCCTTGACCAGATTTCTAAACGATTCGCAAACGCTGTCTTTGTCTTCTCTGTAGGTCACTCCAAACCATTTGTCTCTGGTGTCAAGCACTTTAACAACTGCCTTATTCTCTTTGATTAAATCGTCTACAACTCCCGGAAGCAGATATTCTGCTTTTAATTCATTGCCTTCAATTCCATCCAGAAATGTTGCAAAACGAGCATTTAACTCTTCAATGAAATCTGCGGAAAATCCCCACATATTCATAGATACCGGCTGATTCATCGGGTACTCACCATTCTCTGACGATACACTGTCCCCGTTCTGTTTTAACTCACCGGTCTCTTTTACATCCATTAAGTAACCGTTCTTATCTACCTCACAGATTCCTCTGGTTACTGTTCCGTTCGGACTTAACGTATTACCAAGCCAGAAGCCTGCCATACAAAAATGATACTTACCATCTGCATTGTCAGCATTTTCCTGGTCATCTAAAAACTGATAAATCTTGCAAAAACCTTCTTTGCCGTAGTAATCATCTGCATTGATTACTGCAAACGATCCGTCTACAACACCATAACAGCTTAACACTGCCTGTCCGGTTCCCCAAGGTTTCTTACGTTCCGCCGGGCAGGTGTAGCCCTCCGGCAAATTGTTAAGATCCTGCAATACATACTCCACTTCTACGTGTTGTGATAATTTGTCTCCAATTACTTTTTTAAAATCCTCTTCTATATCTTTGCGTATAATAAATACGACTTTCTCAAAACCTGCTTCTATTGCATCATATACAGAGTAATCCAGTATGATCTCCCCACTTGGTCCTACAGGTTCTAATTGTTTTATTCCTCCAAAACGGCTTCCCATTCCGGCAGCCATAACTACTAATGTTTTTTTCAATCTTCTCTCCTCATTCAGACAATTATTTATATTTATTATTATACATCAGATTATTTCTTTTTGCACGTTATTTATTTCCACAATTCGCTCTCTCAAACCGGAGTATCTTTTCTGCTCATTTGCATTACAAATCATACGATACACCGTTTCCGTACTACCCACAATTGTAACGCAACGTTTTGCTCTCGTAACTGCCGTATATAGCAGATTACGGTTCAAAAGCATTGCAGGTCCCGTCAGAATCGGCATAATCACTGCAGGATACTCGCTTCCCTGCGATTTGTGTATGGTAATAGCGTAGGCGTGTTCCAGTTCATCCGTCTCCGAAAACCGGTATTCTACCTCTTTGTCCTCATCAAATACCACGGTAATCGTCTCGGCGAATGTGTTGATCTCTTTGACTATTCCCATATCTCCGTTAAACACGCCAACCCCCTCATCAAATGTGATGCCGGAGGCGCTTTTTCTCACCCAGGTAATCTGATAATTATTCTTTATCTGCATCACCTTATCACCCTCGCGAAAAATCCCGCGCGAATTCTCATACTCGCTTTTATCCGGTGCTTTCGGGTTCAGGTACTGTTGCAGTATTTTATTCAGGCGCTCTACTCCAAGTTCACCGGAACGCATTGGCGTGAGTACCTGGATTTCATTCCACGATGCATCTACATAGCCCGGAAGTTTTTCTTTGATCAGTTGTATCACATTACTGATAATCATATTACTGTCGCTTCGAGATAAGACAAAGAAATCACGACTTTTGTTGTCCATTTTTATTTCCTGCCCTGCAAGAATCTTATGGGCATTTACCACAATATCGCTTTGTGCTGCCTGTCTGAATATCTTCGACAGGCTGACAACAGAAAATACCTGTGAGGAAATAATATCCTTTAGCACATTCCCCGGTCCGACGCTCGGCAACTGATTCATGTCTCCAACCAGGATCAGTCGTGTTCCCGGCAGCAACGCTTTTAATAAGGCATGAAAAATGTATATGTCCACCATCGACATCTCATCAATGATTACAACATCCGTCTCCAGAGGGTTGCTCTCATCTCTTTCAAAACGCATACCGGCGCCTTCTGCATCCGTCACCTTAAGTTCCAGTAAGCGATGGATTGTCTGCGCCTCCATCCCGGTGGTTTCCGACATTCTTTTTGCCGCCCTTCCTGTTGGTGCCGCCAGCAAAATATCCATACTTTCGCTTTCAAAGAAGCGGATGATGGTATTAATCGTCGTTGTCTTTCCCGTTCCCGGTCCTCCGGTCAGAACAAATACACCGTTTTCTGCTGCCTCTATCACCGCTTTTTCTTGTTTTTCATCCAGCGTGATTTGCTCTTTCTCAGAGATTTCTTTTAGCCGTTTTGCCATCCGCTCCCGGTTTACTGTATACTTTCCGCTCAAATCCGTAAGCATTCTTGCACAGTTCATTTCCATATAGTATAGCGTCGCGTCGTAAACCACCTGCGCACCGTCCACCTCTTTTATAATAAGTTTTCGGTCCACGGCAAGATCTGCTATGTATTTTTCGATGGTTTCCTCCGGAACATTTAAGATATCCCTTGCCTTCACAAGCAACTGTTCTTTCGGAATATATACATTGCCATATCCGCTGTTGCCGGTCAATTCATAAAGTATACCGGATTTGATTCGAAATTCATCATTCTCTGCAATCCCCACGCGCATTGCAATATCATCCGCCAGCCGAAATCCGATACCGTCAATATCCTCCGCCAGCCGGTAAGGATTGGTGCGAATAATGTCATACATGGAATTACCGTACTTACTGTATATCTTCACCGCAAATCTTGAACTGATATTGTACTGCTGCAAAAACAGCATTGCCGAACGCATTTCTCTTTTTTCTTCAAAGGAAACCGCTATTTCACGGACTTTTTTAGGCCCGATACCACGTACCTTTTGTAATAGCTCCGGCTCCTCTTCCATTACACGAAACGTATCCCCTTTGAATTTCTTCACGATGTCTTTTGCAAGGGAAGGACCGATTCCTTTTACCGCTCCGCTCGCCAGATATCGCTCCATTGCAACAACATCCTCCGGCTCCTTGATGCGATATGTACTAACTTTAATCTGCTCGGCATATACCGGGTGATAGACAACGTCTCCTTCAATTTCGAGGTACTCTCCTTCTGAAATATAAGAAAAGGTTCCTACACACGTAATTTCATCCTGCTCTTCTGTGTTCAGTTTTATAACCGTATAGCCGTTTTCTGCGTTTCGAAACAGAATCCGTTCTACGTACCCTTCTACTTTCTCCAAGGTTCGCTCTCCTCTCCACAAAATACGACGCTGTATACCACCTCTAAACAGAGGAAGCTTTATACAGCGCCGTAAACACTCATAAATTATAAATTACAACTGTCGTTTCATAGACTCATATAAGGTCTGTGCAATGCCAAATCCACCCTGTTCTTCGGTAGCACTGGCATATTCCTGAACGAGCTTGTCTCCAAATACTTTCATGTACTCGCCCTC
The DNA here is from genome assembly GCA_024698865.1 of Lachnospiraceae bacterium. GTDB lineage: Bacteria > Bacillota > Clostridia > Lachnospirales > Lachnospiraceae > JAILQS01. The sequence goes on from JAILQS010000102.1 coordinate 10,845, forward strand.
GTCGTCTTCCGACTTAACCGTGGCTTTCATTTCTTTATACATCTGTTCTATCAGATAGGCTTCAAACTCCTTGCAGACTTTCATCAAATCTTCGTCAGATGCCGACTTCAGATTGTTTTTGTCGAGAGAATTTTTCAATCCTTCTGCTTTTGCCGCACTGACCGCTTCTGCACTTTTGCCTGTACTGTTGCTTGTAATATTCGACAAATCATAATTATTAAATGAAATATTACTCATAGCCTTTCCCTCCTATCTTACTAGCTACGCAAATTGTTCGCCTGCTGTAACATAGTATCAGATGCGGTAATAACCTTTGAGTTCATTTCATATGCTCTTTGGGCTACGATTAAGTTAACCATTTCATCTACTGCAGATACATTAGATGCCTCTACATATTTTTGATGTACGGTAGAAGACTTAAGTGCCGGGTCTGTAGCCTCCATTCGGGCTTCTCCGGATGCTCCCGTCGTAACCAAAAGACTGTCTGATATCTTCTCTAATCCGGCCGGGTTGTTGAACTGTGCAATACCCATCTGGACTCCGATATACTGTAAATTATTGTTCTCATCCGGATACATCAGACGTCCGCTCGTATCGATTGCAACATCTGCTGCCGTGTACTGCGGATCTAATACAATCGGATTACCGTTGGTGTCACATACCGGCCGACCGGCTGCATCACACATTGTCAGTCCGTTTACACCAATCGTCATCTGGAAAGAACCATTTCTGGTATATGCATAACTTCCATCTTCCAACTGAATGGTAAAGAATCCGTCTCCCTGCAAAGCAAAGTCAAAATCATTGCCGGTTTCTTCTAATATTCCCTGCGTATACTGTGATGCAATAGCAGAGTTTCGAACACCGAGACCAACCTGGATTCCGATTGGCTTTTCTTCTCCTTCGCTGTCGTAGGATTTCTTCTGAATCGTCTGATATAAAAGCGATTTGAACTGTGCTGTTTCTTTTTTGTATCCTGTCGTGTTGATATTCGCCAGGTTATTAGCTATCGTATCAACATTTGTCTGCTGCGAAATCATACCTGAAGCCGCAGTCCATAACGAACGCATCATAGGCTACACCTCTTTCTAAATACGACCAACGGAATTCACCGCTTTGTCAATTATCGCATCTTCTGATTGAATTACCTTCTGGTTTGCTTCATATGCTCTGGTAATACTGATCAGTTTTACCATCTCAGTAACTGCCTGTACATTGGACATTTCCAAATATCCCTGTTCAATCTGTCCGTCTGCATCAATTATTGTTGCTCCATCCACCGGACGATAGGAAACATCTCCTACCTTTAAAAGATAATCATAGTCTGCAAAATCGACCAACGTAATCTGGTCTACAACTATATTATCGGCAACAACTCGCCCAGCTTTATCTATTGCAATATTTGCTGCATCTACCGGCACCTGAACATCTCCATTGGCTCCCTGTAAGCGGTTACCATCCGCATCTACCACAAAACCATCTCTTGTAATGGTAAAAGATCCGTCCCTGGTATATCTTGTAGACACGCTGCCATCCTTGTTTGTAACATTTACCTGAAAGAAACCTTTGCCCTGAATAGCCAGGTCATAAGTGTTTCCTGTTTCACGAAGTGAACCTTGATCATAGGTGGTATAAACCTCACCGGGTTTTACACCCAGACTCATATGTCCAATAGCCTGTGTACGATAATTAACAGAACTGTCACGAATCTTATCCGTTAAAACCTGTGCAAATGCCTGACTGGTGACGTTCTCCTGCTTATACCCTGTCGTTGCTGCATTGGCTATATTGTTAGAAATAATATCCAACCTTTTTTGTTCGGTAGCCATTCCTGTCCAACCCGTGTATAAACCTCTTAACATAGGCTTCCTCCTTATGTGGAAACTAGTTTTCGGAATCTCTTCTTCCGTTTCCACTTAAAAATTCAACGAATTTACCGGTTCCGATTGCTACTGCAGTCATTGGATCTGCTGCTGTCATCGTGGTAATTCCTGTTTTACTTTCAATAAGTTCTTCTAATCCTCTTAAGAGACTTCCGCCACCGGTAAGCACGATACCACGGTCTGCAATATCTGCTGCAAGTTCTGGTGGTGTTTTTTCCAATACACTGTGTACAGCTTCCACAATCTGAGAAGTAGTTTCTTTTAATGCTTCTTCTGTTTCTTCAGAAGTCACCTCGATTGTCTTTGGAAGTCCCGTTACGAGATTACGTCCGCGAACGTTCATACTTTCGCTTTCCGGACGACGGAACGCAGTTCCGATTTTGATTTTGATATCCTCTGCGGTTCTTTCACCGATCAAAAGATTATGTTTCTTTCTCATATAACGTACGATTGCTTCGTCAAAATCGTCTCCTGCAATTTTAACGGAAGTGCTGACAACCGTACCACCGAGTGAGATTACTGCGATATCTGAAGTACCTCCTCCGATATCTACAATCATGTTGCCACATGGTCTTGTAATATCGATTCCGGCTCCAATTGCAGCTGCAATCGGTTCTTCTATGATATCCACATATCTTGCTCCTGCCTGATACGTAGCGTCTTCTACGGCTTTCTTTTCTACTTCGGTAACTCCACTTGGTACACAAACACTAATTCTTGGTTTACGGAAACGACTCTTTCCTACGGATTTTTGAATGAAGTGTTTTAACATTTTCTCAGTTACGGTGTAATCAGAAATTACGCCCTGACGAAGAGGTCGAACCGCAACAATGTTGCCCGGTGTTCTTCCCAACATAAGGCGTGCTTCTTCACCGATTGCACGAATTCGGTTCGTGTCTCTGTCAAAAGCCACTACTGATGGCTCCTTCAACACTACCCCTTTTCCTTTTATATATACCAGTACACTGGCTGTACCAAGGTCGATACCAATATCACTGCCTGCCATTTTGTTTCTCCTTCCTTATGTCTAATGTATTATTATATATTTAATCTTTTCCAAATAAATGTGCAGTTAAACATACCTACTAGTTATTATATACAATATACACTATTTTTTCAAAGGTTATTTTGCAAGCGGTGTTTTTGTAAAGTCTACATGCTGTATCGTTCCTACTTCTCCGGATTCCTTTAAATAAACTCCGGTGCTTCGGATTGTTGCAAGATTTTCATTGTTCTCCATCTGATTCAGATTGAAATCTGTTGCGACATTTCCAAGATAAATGGCACCAATTCCCGCAATTCCCAAACCAACCAGTTTATCATTGCCTTTTGCATCTTTGGTCCAGATGCGGAGATGATTGAATATTTCATCATTTTCATCAATCCAGCCATTGCCATCCATATCAAATGCCCGCAGTTCCGAAAAACCGTCTCCGGTAAGTGCTCCAAACAGTTCTCTGCCATCATTTATAATGCCGTCCTCATTTTTATCGTAGGCAAGAAATCCACACATCTCGCTCAACAGCGCGATGTTATCCACTTCACCGTCCGCGTCAATGTCAAACAAAAACTTCTGATCCCGCACAGTAGCAACATTGCTGTCCAGGTTGATTACGAGCGGGTCAGCCTGCATAGCGAAACCATAGTCCACTTTTACATTTGCATATTCCATGAAGCTTCTGGACATCTCAACGTCTACGTCAAACCGGATTGTCCTTCCGTCTGCGGTTACAACCTTTCCGGATGAGTAAAACTCCGTTTCTTCGGTTTCTTCATAGTAATGTGTTTCTTCAAAGGATTCGCCCCAACTCTGGGTTGGCGCCAATCTTTGTCCTAGCGGAATTCCAAGTTGCGCCGAAAGGTACTCTCGCAGTTTCTCTTCCCTTTGTCGTAAGAGTTTGCGGAACTCTGCTACCCAGTCTGTCTTCTCCTTGTCCACACCAAACATAATCAGCATCAGGTTTTTCATACTGCCGTATTCCTGTACATCATAGTCTCCGGTGTCTTCCTTGCTTTTTTCGCTCCGGGCCTTTTCTCCAATCGGGAAAGCTTTGTCCCGCGGGTTATTCTGCAGCCAAAAATCTAAAAAGCTTTTTGTTCCCGCACCGTCGGTGAAATGGTCCTTTGTTACCGTGTTCTGCATGCTATCCTTAGCTGTTGGCAATGTAGTAGCTGTTGACGCGGCATTATCTGCACTACGACTGCCCCAGCCAGAATATGATACAGAATCCACAGCAACGGACCGGTAGGTTCTGTTCGAACCCATCATTACGTTACTTGATTCAATTCTCATATCTACATACCTCCATGTGATTTTCATGCAAAACTCCTAGTCAAAAACCGGAGTGTGTACATGCACTATATATATCGGTCTTTTCATTGCATTTCCTTAGTTTTCATTGGCAAAACGATAAAAAAGTTATATGATAGACAATGTAGTCAAATTAAGAAGTTTACACGGGAGATTACTATGAAAAATAAAGCAGCAACCAATTTTTCGCATATTCAGGCACAAATCAGACGCGTATCGGCATTACGTAGTTTTCTTTTGCTTCGTAATGTCTTCATTGTTGTGCTCATAGCTCTTGCACTTTGTTTCTCTTATTATTTTCAATCAGCACAACCTGTTTATCTTGGCTTTTCCTACCTGTTAAGTTACCTTTTGTTTCCTGCTTTAGCAAAACCAGAGACAAAGACTACAGATTTCTCCCCGCTTTCCTCTCTGGATGCAAAATATTCTTACAGCAACTATCGCAGAAACCGCTATCTGTTTACGACAATAATCAGCGGAATTATGCTGGTTTTCTGGCAAATAGGGAATCATATTTTCCCTTACGAAAATCCACTTTTAACATTTCTGCCGTTGCTTCTACTACTGGGTTTTATCCTGATTTATTTTACGAGCTATCTGTTTTTCGTAAAGCAACTTCACCGAAAACTTGAGCATAATGCACTATAAAATAAAATGATAGACCTTATTGACTTCTGATATAAGATAAATTATAATCAAGTGAAAATTTAGTATATTTAGGTGCAAAACCCCATTCCATTGTAAAAGGGTTTTGATAATAGGGAAAAGAGTGCAAATCTCTTACGGTCCCGCCACTGTGTTGGAAGAGTTTTCTTTCTTATGCCACTGGATTATTCCGGGAAGGCGAAAGAAAATGATGACGCCTGAGTCAGAAGACCTGCCTAATATAAGAAAATGTAACGATTACGATGCATAATTCGGTACATGCTGACTAGAAGAACACTTATAGTGTCTTTCTGGTTTTTTTGTGTACCGGTTTTATACCGGTTATTTTTTTGCTCATTTTTAAATGACATAGTATTTCATCTGTAAGGAGAATTGATATGACTTTGGATCAATGTACCTACCAATCCGGTTTATATCCGGTTTCAACCGCATATAAAATGGTGATTTCCTTCATTACACTACTACTGACGCTTTTATTAAATCACCCCTTGATTTCATTGTATGGTATCCTATCAGCTCTTTTAATCCAACTGATTTTGGGACGCATCCCCATCAAAGCGTATTTTTCTTTTATGAAAATACCGCTGTCGTTTATTGTAATTGGGACAATCGCCATTGGTTTCAACGTTTGTTTTGCTAAAAATCTCCCTTTGGATGCGGATATTCTCGGGCACATTCAGATAGGAAGTATCTGCTTTTATACTTCCCGGAGCCTGTTATATCAGATGTTAAGTGTTAGTCTCAAAGCGTTTTCCGCAGTCAGTTGTATGTACCTGATTACACTTACAACTCCGTGCAGTCAGGTAATCCATACCCTGCACCAGCTAAAAATCCCGACACTGCTGACGGAGCTTATGCATTTGGTTTACCGCTATATTTTTCTCATTTTAGCATTAGCCTCACAAATGAATACAGCTGCTTCTTCACGACTTGGATACCGCAGTTACAAACAATCCTTAAAAACCTTTTCTATCATCGGGAGTTCTTTACTGATTACAAGCCTGAAGAAATCCAACGACTACTATAATGCACTGGAGTCGCGTTGTTACAATGGAAATCTTCGTTTTTTGCAAAGCCCGAAAATACTGAACGCCGGATGGATTGCCGGAGGATTATTCTACGTTTTATCATTTATCGCATTAAAGTTGATTGTTATTTATCACTAGGAGGTTATTAAAAATGTCACCGCAAACGTTTATTGAACTGAAAAATGTCGGTTACACTTATCCCGGCATTGCAAAAAGCAAAGCTCATGACGCACTTACAAACATCAATCTCAAAATACACACCGGCGAGAAAATTGCTCTTTTGGGTGCAAACGGTTCCGGAAAATCCACACTTTTTCTTTTGTTGAATGGAATTCTCACTGCGACAAGCGGTACGATTCTATATCAAGGAAATGAATTGTCCAAAAAGAACGTCGGGGATTTAAGAAAATATACAGGCCTTGTATTCCAGGATCCGGACAGCCAGATTATTGCTTCTACAGTTAAAGAAGAAGTTTCTTTTGGTCCCATCAATCTTGGTTTATCAAAAGAAGAAGTAAATAAAAGATGTGACCTGGCAATTGAACAGGCGTCTGTATCACACTTAAAAGACCGCCCTTGTCATTATCTTAGCGGCGGCGAGAAAAAAAGAGTAACTATTGCCGATATCGTTGCAATGGAGCCGGGAATGTTTTTATTTGATGAACCCGCCTCCTCTTTAGACCCAGAGAATTCCGTTTTGCTGGAGGAAAACCTAAACCAGCTGTCCAAACAGGGAAAAACTATTTTTGTTGCCACACACGATATGGATTTTGCCTATCGTTTTGCTGATCGTATTCTTATCTTAAAGAAAGGTCAGTTAATATATGATGGAGACGCGCAAAATGCTTTTGCAAATGAAGCACGCATACACGATGCCGGGCTGGTAATTCCAGCGTTGTATCAGATGCAGCAGATTTTGAAGGACAAGGGCATTTTACCCGGGAACGCCTCTATCACTCAAGTGGATGAATTAAAACAATTTATTTAAGGAGGAACTTATGAAGAATCAAAAAAACCTTATGCGATTTGCTGTCATGTTCGCAGCACTTTTTAGTATCGCACCTGTAGCAAATGCTATGCACATTATGGAAGGATATCTTCCACTTACCTTTTGTATCGGCTGGGGCGTACTCTGCCTTCCGTTTCTTGTTGCGGGATATTTCTCTTTGAGAAAAACCGTTCGTGAAACACCAAAAACCAAAAATATTATTGCCATTAGCGCAGCTTTCATTTTTGTAATCTCGTCTTTAAAGATTGCATCTCTTACCGGTAGTTGTTCACACATGACCGGAACCGGACTTGGCGCTATCCTTTTAGGACCATCAGCAGTTGGCGTACTCGGACTTATCGTTCTTGTATTCCAGGCTCTTTTGCTTGCACACGGCGGCCTTACAACGCTTGGTGCCAATACATTTTCCATGGCAATCGCCGGTCCGTTTTTAAGCTATGGCATCTATTTTGTTTGCAAGAAATTGAAAATAAACCGAAAAATTGCTATTTTCTTAGCCGCTTCTCTTGGTGACTTATTTACTTACTGCATTACAAGTTTCCAGTTGGCAATGGCTTATCCTTCCAATCCTGGCGGAATCGGTGCATCTATCACAAAGTTCTTAGGCGTGTTTGCACCTACACAGCTTCCGTTAGCTGTTGTAGAAGGTTTGATTACCGTGCTTATTATTAGTGCACTGGAGACCTATGCAATTCCGGAACTCAAGATGTTAGGTTTTATCACAAAGGAGGAGCAGTAACATGAAAAAAAATACCATCACCAGTTTAGTTCTTATTCTTGTAATTATTGTTTTATCGCTTTTCCCTCTTTTCGCTTTAAAGGGTGCTGAATTTGGCGGTTCTGACGATGCCGGAAGTGAAATGGTCGCAAGTATTCATCCGGACTACGAGCCTTGGTTTGAGCCTGTGCTGGAAACTGCTATCGGCGGAGAACTTCCGGGCGAAATCGAAAGCCTTTTCTTCTGCATCCAGACCGGTATCGGAGTTGGTATTATCGCTTTCTATATGGGAAGACTGGTGGAAAGAAAGAAACAGGAAACAAATAAATAATGTCGCATAAGATAATCTAAAAGAAAAAAAGGTTATTTTTTATGGATTATGTAAAACAGGACTGTGGCTGTAGCCCTTCCGGTGAAGATATTTCTATTTATAATTCGGATATATTTCGCAAAGACATTCCTCTCGCCATGAGTTATGTGCCATGGCAGAAATGGGAACAGATCAACGACAGCAACACCGGTTTTTCACGCGGTACTATTTTCAATCAGCTCTATCTGCCATTCGCACCCGGTTATAGTAACGCCGGCAACTGTGGAAAGAGGGGTGATTCGCTTTGTTAAAATACAACGAATCCGGAATGATGCGCTATATTTGCGAACTTGGCTTTGCGCTGGATGATGTGACACTGTACTTAGATACCCATCCTACCGATGCCAATGCAATTGATTACTACAACAACTATAAGAAAATGTATCGGGAAGCAAAACAGGACTACACGCGCCAGTATGGCCCGTTAAATGACTATGAGGTAAATTGCAACAACGGATGGTCTTGGATAAACACTCCTTGGCCATGGGAAAGGGGCGTGTAAGTATGTGGAATTATGAAAAACGATTACAGTATCCTGTAAACATCACTCGACCAAACCCGAAAATGGCGCAAGTCATTATCAGTCAATTTGGTGGTCCCGACGGCGAACTGGCAGCTTCCATGCGCTACCTTTCACAGCGGTATTCTATGCCTTATCGAGAAGTATCCGGGTTGTTGACGGATATCGGTACAGAAGAATTAGCGCATAGATGTTGGAAGTGATACATAAGCTAACATCTGATATACACCAACTCGATAATCATCAGAAATATTGACTTATGCTTTTTGTTTATATTATACTGAAAAAGGAATCGACATTGTCCCCTTTGGACATACTTGGTTCCTTTTTTAGTTTTTAAAAGCAACGTTCTATATTAAAAAGCACCCTGCAAAGGATGCTTTTTAGATTATTATTCAACTATAACACTAGGGATAATATGTAACAAATCATTACATTTATCGCACCAAAAATTATTACTCGAAGTTATAAAATCCGGATTAGTTACATAATAACCTTTTCCGCATTTTCTACATTTTACTTTTTTACCTGCTCTTAATCTTTCAACAGTTTCAGAAATATTAAAATCTTTTTCCATTTTTATAGCCCCCTTTTTCCATCTTAATTCAGGGTATGCCTTCTCACTAATTTTACAATATATCTTTTTTCTTCACTTGTCAAATAACTTCTACGTTCTATATGCATTTTCTCATTTGCCATACATACCGCTTCTGCCCATTGACATCCACCTATATTGTACATATGATGTGTTATTTCGTGAATAACTGTTTGTGCTGCTATTTTATTGTTTGCAATATTATTAACATAAATTTTTTTAGTGTTTCTTTGTTGCTCACCTCTATTGTTATGCCACTGCTTTTCATATACCAATTGAGGTTTTACTCCACTTTTCCCAATGTATTCTATTACTCTTTTCCCTATCTCTGAGGTTTCCAAGTGTTCAACTATTGCTTCTGGTGTAATAATTGTATTAACTGGATAACCACGATATAGTAAAATATCGCTCGCTTTCGCATAGTTTACTTTATCTGCTCCAACAGATTCCAAATAATTATTCGTATAATCCTCAAAATCCTCTGTCTTGTCCAACCCAAAGAATTCAGCACGTTCTTTCAAAGTGTTCAGTTCGTCCTCATCCAGTGCCCATCTTGCCCTTGTAAGCAGTGCACACCTGCAATTGCAATCCTCAGAAGGTGTTCCAAACATCCCCGGAGCAGATACAGTTCCACCGGAATACTTGAAATCCTCTTCAACCAACAGCTATCCATTTTTTTAGACACTGATACAGATACGCTAATATCTGATATACAATTACGTGATAATCATCTTTTGCCAATGTAGCACCTTCTTTCTAAGCAAAAAAGCACCCTGCAACTGCAAAGTGCTCTTTAGATTATTATTCAACTATAACACTAGGGATAATATGTAACAAATCATTACATTTATCGCACCAAAAATTATTACTCGAAGAGATAAAATCCGGATTAGTTACATAATAGCCTTTTCCGCATTTTCTACATTTTACTTTTTTACCTGTTCTTAATCTTTCAACTGCTTCAGAAATATTAAAATCTTTTTCCATTTATCTTTACCACGTTCTAATACCACGCAACAGCACCTTTGTCAGAATACTCTTTATTCCTTACGAATTTTCTTAACTGACTCAGCATGTGCAATGCAAACATTCGATGTTCATCACTT
>JAILQS010000150.1 GCA_024698865.1 Lachnospiraceae bacterium
ACTTCTTTCCGAGTTCTCTTCCACCGCTTCCGTATTGGCTGTTGATTGTAATTACTTTATCCATAGACAGTCACCCCAATTACTATTTTTTGTAATTAAATTATACCACAAAAACCTCTGCTTTAACAAGATTTTAATCGCGTTCGCGACCTTCTTTTCAATAGTTTAATCGTGTCCGAATTCACTAAGTTCCAGTCCTTCATTTCGCTCCAGCACGGTACGGATACTCCATTCATGGCCAAAAATCAGAAGTGGATTGCCTTTCAAATCCTTGATACGTTTCGTATCTGATGTAACGCTCAACGCACTCACATCGATATCTTTATTTTCAATCCAACGAATGTATTCATAAGGAAGTGTATCCATGCGGATTTCCACATTGTACTCGGATTCCAGACGATATTTCAACACATCAAACTGCAGCACACCGACAACGCCAACAATAATTTCTTCCATACCGGTGTTGAACTCCTGGAAAATCTGTATCGCACCCTCCTGCGCAATCTGCTCGATTCCCTTGATGAACTGCTTACGTTTCATCGTATCTACCTGACGTACCTTTGCAAAATGCTCCGGTGCAAAGGTCGGAATGCCTTCGTATTGTATTTTTTCCTTGCCGGTACAAAGGGTATCCCCGATTGAGAAAATACCCGGATCAAATACTCCAATAATATCACCGGCAAAAGCCTCTTCTACATGTTTTCTCTCCTGTGCCATCATCTGCTGCGGCTGGGAAAGGCGTATTTTCTTACCGCCCTGTACATGAAAGACTTCCATTCCCGCTTCAAATCGTCCGGAACAGATACGCATAAATGCGATTCGATCTCTATGTGCTTTATTCATATTTGCCTGTATTTTAAATACTACCGCTGAGAAATCCTCGCTAAACGGACTGATTTCTCCAAGATTTGAATTTCTTGGAAGCGGTGATGTCGTCATATCCAGGAAGTGTTTGAGGAACGTTTCCACTCCAAAGTTTGTAAGTGCAGAGCCGAAAAAGACCGGTGAAAGCTGGCCGGCACTTACTCTTTCCAGATCAAACTCATCGCTCGCACCATCAAGCAGTTCAATCTCGTCCACCAGGATATCGTGATTATCTTTACCAATCAACTCGTCCACCTGCGGATCTCCAAGTGCCACAGATACAGTGTCGACTTCCTTCTGTCCGTTGTTGGCTGCCGTAAAACGCGAAATCGTCCGGGTATTTCTGTCGTACACACCCTTAAAATTCTTACCGGAACCGATTGGCCAGTTAATCGGACACGTACGAATTCCAAGCACATTTTCAATCTGGTCGATTAACTCGAACGGATCTTTTGCTTCTCTGTCCATTTTATTGATAAATGTAAAAATAGGAATACCGCGCATCACGCAAACCTTGAAAAGTTTGATGGTCTGCGCCTCAACACCCTTCGATCCGTCAATTACCATTACTGCCGAATCGGCTGCCATCAACGTACGATAGGTATCTTCCGAGAAGTCCTGATGTCCCGGGGTATCCAGAATATTAATACAATAGCCGTCATAATTAAATTGAAGTACAGAGGAAGTAACCGAAATTCCTCTTTCCTTTTCGATTTCCATCCAGTCGGAAACCGCGTGTTTTGCGGTCTTTCTTCCCTTTACGGAACCGGCAAGGTTGATTGCTCCTCCGTATAACAGGAACTTTTCCGTCAAAGTCGTCTTACCTGCATCCGGATGGGATATAATCGCAAATGTTCTTCTTTTTTCTATCTCTTTCTTTAAATCTGCCACGATTGACCTCCTTAAAAAACAAAAGAATCTAGCTCCCTAAATTCTCTGCACGAGCACAGTTTCAAGAAGCAAATAACTTCTCTGCTGCGCGTTGCTTACCGCGAGGCGTTTTTACGCGCCATCTGCTATTCTAGACTACATTTTAAGGTGTTGTCAACCTTTATTCATTAAAAGGCAACCTGGGCAGACTTGCTTTCCGTATAGGCTGCCTTTTGCAAGCGACTTTCGGGTGAAAGGCAACCCTGGGGACAAGTCTAGCCGGAATAAGTTGCCTTTTGTGCAAAAAAATCTCCGAGATTTGAAATTTCAATCTCGGAGATATATACATTTTGATATAAGCCCCCTGGTAACCACTGCGTGTATATCTTTAATCCTGCAATTTCACTGCTGTTCCGTAAGCAACGACTTCCGATGCACCCTGCATTACTTCTGCTGGACTATATCTTACGCCAACGATTGCATTTGCTCCAAGTGCCTCAAAGTTCTTGCCCGGTATTTCATTAACCGTAACAATAATCCTACAACTCACTATTCAACTTTTAGCCCTCGACTTTCAGGATTTCTTCTTTAGTACCGCTATCGCAGCATAATGTGAAACTTTAAACTGCTCCGGGGCATTTTTTAAAAGCATTGCCCAATGCTCTTTCTCCCACTTTGCCAGTTCTTCTTCATTAAGGGACGCACCGACTCCTCTGCAGGCTGTCATCCTTCCATGCCACGTTTCTCTCGTAAAGGGCACGTTCAGCTTATATTCCTCATGTTCTTCCATTTCAAAATAGTCGTACATCACATCCGGTATGTCTATCGGCTTCATTGTTTCCCCTGCGCCCGACCAGTTTGGGCTGTACTTAAGCACGATTTCCTCGCTTTTGCCGGCAATCGGGTCTTCAAACGGAAGCCATGCCATATAAAGAATGACAAGTTTACCATTCGGTTTAAGAATGCTCGCAAGTCTGGGTGCAATCTTTTTATGATCAAAATACCAAAAGCACTGGCATGCAGTAATCACGTCAAAACTTTCTTCCCGGCACTCCAGCTGTTCTGCCGACACTGCTTGAAAATCTATCTGCATATCATTTACTGTTGCAAGCAGACGCGCCTGTTCTATTTGCTCCGGAGAAATATCTATTCCTGTCCAGTTGGCGCCAAACGGATACATAAAACGAGGCAGCACCCCTGTTCCTGTTCCAAGATCCAGCACACTCTGGCCGTTCACACATAGTCCCCTATCAGTTATTTTCTTATAAAATTCTTCCGGGTAAATGTCCCTGTACTTAGCGTACTCTCTTGACGTTCTTCCCCAGTCAAACGCCTTGCCGGCATCAATTCTTGTATCTTTAATTTCCATA